>DATFCQ010000001.1:0-34977 GCA_035252905.1 Allostellaceae bacterium
AGCGCTGGTTGATGTCGCACATCAGATCCATGTCGGGACCGACCGCTTCGCGGATCAGCTTGGCCTGCTCGACCTCACGCGCCGGAGTCGTAATCCCCGGCAGGCCAAGCTGCATCTTGGTCTGACGGTAGCCCTTCTCGCGCAGGCGCCCGGCCGCGGTCACCGCCTCGTCGAGCTTCAGGCCGCGGCGGAGCGCGCCCGAGGCGTAGGTGGCGATGCGGTCGCGCCCGCCGCCCAACAGCTTCCACAGCGGCAGCCCGAGCGCCTTGCCCTTGATGTCCCACAGCGCGACATCTATCGCCGACATCGCCATGGTCAGGATGCCGCCTGGGCCGGACGACCCGGCCGCGCCGCGCAATTTGCCGGCGACCGCCTCGACCCGCAGCGGGTCGTCGCCGACGATCAGCGCGCCGAGTTCATCGACCGCATGCCGCAGGCTGCGGGTCAGCGCGCCGCCGAAATAGGTGACCCCAAGCCCCTCGATCCCGTCATCGGTGCGCAGTTTGAGCCAGACGATCGGGTTTTTGGCGTTCGGGTTCTCCGAAAAGCCGGCGAGCGGCTCGTCGTTCGGCAACAGGACGATGCCGGTTTCGAGCGAGGCGATCTTCATCGGCTACAGGTATTCCAGCCCGGCATCCTGCGGCGGCAGATTGATCGCCGGCGGCGGGTCGTGCCCGAGCGTGCCGGGATAGATCGCGTCCAGCGTCCCGCCGTGACAGCCGGCGAGCAGCAACAGCGTCATTCCCACGCAAGCGGGAATCCAGGGCTTCGAGCGCAGTAGCGATTGCCCTGGACCCCCGCTTTCGCGGGGGTGACGGATATGATTAATCATTTCCCGTCTCCCTATGATTTTGCAATTCACGCGCGGTAGCGGTCGATCGTCCTCTGGTCGAATTCGAGGACGAGGCCGGGCGCGGTCGGCATGACCAGCTCGCCATTCTGCTGCTCCGGCACCTGTTTGAACAATGGCCGGAGCCACGGCATGTACTCGACCGTGAGCCCGTTCGGCACGGCGCCGATCAGATGGACATGAACCTCGGGGATCAGATGGCTGACGACCGGCAGGTTGAAGGCCTCGGCCATGCCGGCGACCTTGAGCCACTGGGTGATGCCGCCGACGCGCACGAGATCGATCATCACGATGTCGACCGAGTGCCGCTCCATCATGTGGCGGAACGGCACGATGCCCCAGACATATTCGCCGCCGGCGATCGGCGTCTCGAGCGCCGCGGTGACCCGCGCGAGCCCGCTGTAATCATCGTGCGCGGTTACGTCTTCGAGCCAGAAGAGACCGATCCCGGCATCCTCGACGCGGCGGCCAATGTCGATCGCCTGCTCGGGGCGCCAGCGCTGGTTGATGTCGCACATCAATTTGATGTCGGGGCCGATCGCCTCGCGCACCCGGCGCATGCGCTCGACCTCGATCGCGGGCGTGGTCTCGCCCGGCAGGGCAAGCTGGGTCTTCATCTCGCGCCAGCCCTTGTCCTTCAATGTGGCGGCGGATTGGACGACCCGGTCGAGGCTGAGACCGCGCATCAGAGCGCCGCTCGCATAGGTCGGCACGCGCTCGCGCGCCCCGCCCAGCAATTTCCACAATGGCTGGTTCAAAGCCTTGCCGCGGATGTCCCACAGGGCCATGTCGATTGCCGACAAGGCGAGGTGAAAGATGCCGCCGGGTCCGGCCGATCCGGCCGCCGCGCGCAATTTCGCCGCGACCGCCTCGACGCGCAGCGGGTCCTCCCCCTTGGCGAGCGCGCCCAATTCGTCGACCGCGTGCTTCAGGGTCCGGCTCAGGGCGCCGCCGAAATAGGTGACGCCGACGCCGACGACGCCGTCGTCGGTCTCGACTTCGAGGGTCACGATCGGACGGGTACCGCTCGGATTTTCCGCCGCGCCGGCGAGCGGTTCGTCGGCCGGCAGCAGGACCAGATGAGAGCGGATGCCGGATATTTTCATCGAAGGGCCTCGATTAAGGCGGCGGGTCTCGGAACATAGCATCAAATGTCGCGGGCGGCGCGCCGAAAGCGGAGCCGCGCAACCGCAGGCCCCCGGGCTGAACCCCGCAAAGCGGCGCGGGATTGCCGCGCCGCCATGCGCCGTTGTCGGGGCGCCATTCCACCGAGAGGGCCGAGCAATGAGGATTGCAATCGCGGCGCTGCTGCCGCTGATGGTGTCGGGGCTGACCACCGCGGCGCACGCCCAGGCGCCGCGCGGCTCGTATCTGCGCAGCTGCACCGACGTCAGGATGCGCGGCGACGCTCTGCTCGCCGTCTGCCGCCGGGAGGACGGCCGAATGCAGCGGACCGTGCTCCCCGACGTCGACCGCTGCATCGGCGACATCGGCAATCAGAACGGCATCCTGCGGTGCAACCGGGCGGAAGGGCCTCCGCCGCCGCCTCCCGGCTACGGCCGTCACCGCCATTGCCGGGAATTGGCGGAAGAGATCCGCAGGCTGCGCGACCGGCTTTATCACCCCTCCGGCCCGGGCGAGCGCGAACGGGTCGCCGACCATTTGCGGGAGCTCGACCTCGAATCCGCGCGTCGGGGGTGCCCGCCGCCCGGATGAACCGGCCGCGCCGAAGCGCGAGCCGTGCGGCTCGCCGGCGGACCGCAGGCATCGGCAGGGCCGGCCTCTCCGTGTGAGGGAGGTGGCCATTCCCCGTCGGCGCAGACATTTACCGTAGTTCGGGGTGAACAAGCGCAAGCGGGACCCGACCGTGTTTTCGATAGACCGAAAAATCGGAATCCAGTGTCAAAACCGCGTGCCGTTCGTAAATTTCAGCCATGCGGACAATGCACGCGTCGGCCAGAGACATCGGCTTGTCCCGATATTTTCGCAGCAACTGATGCAAGACAGCAACATGCTCCTCGATCCGAAATGCGAGTCTGAGCGCACCATTTTGCAGCAATTCGAACAACGCGTCGTGCGCCCGCGCGTAATGCGCGAGTAAATACATTGCCTCTGCGAGCACCGGTTCGCAGACGAGCAATGGCGCTTCGAGCTCCTCGACACGCTCGGTGACCCAGCGGTGGTGCTGTTCGGATCGATCGAAAAAGGCGACGAGCGGCCCTGTATCAACGATGGCGAACATCGCGGCCAAAGCCCGCGAGATGTTCGGGGTTCGAAGCCAGATCGGAAATTCCGGAATCGATTACCCCCCGTACGCCCTCCATCAATCTGGACAGGCTCGAATGCCGACGGATCGGGTGCGGCGTCTCGAGGACAAGCCGCAATCCCTCTTCGACCAGCTCTCTGAACCTGAGGCCGCGCAATGCCGCTTCCGCCTTCGCCCGGCGGTAAAGATCATCCGGCACTTCGACGGTGGTTTTCATCCCGCACACCTGGCAAGCCATAAAACCATATTTATGGGAACGCGCCTGCAACCGCAAGGCTTTCCTGTCTTTTCCCTTCGCGGCTTTGGCCTATTCGGGGGCGAAGGTCAGCCCCGCTCCCGACAGGAAGATCGCATAGAAGTAGAGTTCGGCGTCGAGCGCGCGCTTGATGTTGGCGGCGCGGCGAAAGCCATGCTGCTCGCCGGCAAACAGCAGATATTGGCAGGGCAGACCCTTCCGCTTGAGGGCCGCAGCCATCAATTCGGCCTGCGCGGGCGGGACGATCGCGTCCTCGGCGCCCTGAAACAAGGCGACCGGAACCGCGAGGCGGTCGGCGAAATGTACCGGCGAGCGGTCGTGATAGAGATCGCGGCGCGCCGGATAGGGGCCGATCAGACCGTCGAGATAGCGCGACTCGAATTTGTGCGTGTCGCGGGCGAGCGCTTCGAGGTCGCTGACCCCGTAATAGCTGGCGCCGGTCGCAAAGACGCCGCGAAAGGTCAAGGCGCACAAGGTCGTATAGCCGCCGGCGCTGCCGCCGCGGATCGCCATGCGCCGGCCGTCGACCCTTCTCGTCGCCGCCAGATGCCGGGCGCCGTTGACGCAATCCTCGACGTCGACAACGCCCCACGCGCCGCGCAGCCGCTCGCGATAGGCGCGGCCGTAGCCGGTGCTGCCGCCGTAATTGACGTCAAGGACGGCAAAGCCGCGGCTGGTCCAGTATTGCGTGCTCCAGTCGAGCACGGCTGCGCTGGCGCCGGTCGGTCCGCCGTGGCTGCGCACGATCAGCGGCGGCAACTCGCCCTCGGGCGCACGGAAGTCGCGATTGGCCGGCGGGTAGAACAGGCCGTAGGCGGAAAGCCCGCCCTCGGTCGGAAAGGCGATCGGCTCCGGCACTGACAGAGTGCCGTCATAATCCCCGGGTTCGACGGCGCTCGACGATTTGAGAATGGTCGTTGCCCCCGAAGCGAGATCCAAACGGACGACCGCGGCAAAGCGGGTCGGCGCAGCGCCGCGAAAATAGACGTGATCTTGATCGGCGCGCACTGAGGCGATGTCGGTGAACTCGGTCGCGATCGGCGTCGCCGCCAATCTGTCGAGATCGATGCGCAACAGTGCCGCCGCTCCGTCGCGCGAATAGCTGCAGACCAATTGTTTGGCCCCGGCAAAGGCGTAGCGCGCCATGCCGAACGCCCATTGCGGCGAGCCGAATTCCGCCGCCAGCGGGTGAAGCGCCTCGATTTGCCCATCCTGCTCGCGATAGAGGTTCCACCAGCCGCTGCGGTCGGAAACAAAACAGAGAATGCCGTCGGGCGACCATTCCGGCTGAAACACCGATTCCGCCGTGCCGCCGGCAACTTTTCTCCGGTCGGCGATGGTCCCGTCGGCGGAGAACTGCCCGACCCATAATTCGGTGCCGTCCCACGGCATGTTGGGATGACGCCATTCGAGCCAGGCGAGCCGGACGCCGTCGGGGGACAGGCGCGGCGCGGCATAGAAATCGGCGCCAGCGACCAGCTCAAGCGGCGGCGATGACCCGTCAAGCGGCACGGCGACGAGGCTGTTGACCGGCTGTGCGGCGCCGGTCGTATGGTCTTCGCGCACCCAGACCATCCGTCCGCGCGCCCTGTCGAGGACGCCGTCGGCATAGCGCAGGGCGCGCGGCCGCGACGGCTCCGGCGTGACCGGGACCGGCGCCCTTCCCTCTTCCTGCCGGTAAAGGCGCTGGTCGGCGTCGTTGCAGAAGACGACGGCGCCGCCCGTAACCAGATAGGCGCCGCCGCCATATTCGTGGACGCGCGTGCGCACGCTGAAGCCGCCCGGCCCGTCGGCCGGCGCAGGCGGCGTCACGTCGCCCGCCGTGCCGTCCGCGCCCAGGCGCACAAGGACCGTGCGCCCGCCCTCCTGCGGCCGGGTTTCGAGCCAATAGACGCGCCCGCCGTCAAGCCGGATCTCGCCGACGCCGATCGACGCGGCGACAATCAGATCCGAGGTGATCGGCGAGGCCCAGGAGCCGTAGGGGGCAATGCGCGGTTCGGCCATCGGGGTTCAGAGAGAAAGAGAGAAGGAGAAGACGCATGGACCCCGGCTTTACCTTTTCCGTCATTCCCGCGAAAGCGGGAATCCAGGGCCGTATATCGGGCTTTTTGTCTTGCGGCCCCTGGGTCCCCGCTTTCGCGGGGACGACGGAATTGGAACGGCGGCAAAGTTTTCACACAGACCTTTTCGTCGGGGTGAGGAACGAATCAGTTGCAATAGCCCGGATCGATCCGGTCGAGCAGGCGCAGCAGAGCCGGCCATTCGCGCTGGCCCTGCAATCGCGGCTCGTTGCCGGCGAACAGGGCGGCCTGGCGCTCGCAGGTTTCGGGCGACGGCATTACGATGTGGGCGCCGGCGGCGGCGGCCGCCTGGATCTTCAACTGAGCCTCGGCCGAGCGCTCGAAATGATAGGTCAGCGAGAACGCCTCGGCGACATTGCGGCCGGTCGCCAAGAGGCCGTGATTGCGCAACACCAGGACCGGATGGTTGCCGATGCTCTGCTGCAGCCGCTCGCGCTCGTCGAGATCGAGCGAGACGCCCTCGTAATCGTGATAGCCGAGCCGGTTGTAGAACCGCATCGCCCATTGCGACAACGGCAACAGCCCTTCTTCGAGCGCGCCGACTGCGATGTCGGCTTCGGTATGGGTATGGATCACGCATTGGACGTCGGCGCGGCCCATATAGATCGCGCTGTGGATCACAAAGCCGGCGCGGATCGGCTCGTATTCGGAAGGCTCGACGAGCCTGCCGTCGAGATCGATCTTCAACAGGTTCGAGGCGGTGATCTCGTTGAACATCAACCCCATCGGATTGATCAGAAACTGATCGTCGCGGCCCGGCACGCGCGCGGAATTATGGGTCAGGATCAGATCGTCCCAGCCGAAATGGGCGATCAGGCGATAGCAGGCGGCGAGATCGACCCTGACCTTCCATTCCTCCGGCGCAATGTGCTGCGGCCGCGCCGTGAGATGAGTTTCGAGCGTGTCCATTGGAGTTCTCCTGTTATTGTCGGGGCTCAGGAAAGCGGCGGAATGCGCTCCGCTTCGCTGCGCTATTCCGCCGATCTTGCAGTTACGCCGGCGTGAACATCGGCACCGGCGGGCCGCCCTCGGTGGGCTTGAAGACGAGCCGGACCTTCTGCCCGACGCGGATCCGGTCGAGGTCGCAATCGACGATGTTGGTCATCATCACCGGCCCCTCGGCGAGCGTTACATAGGCGATCGCGTAAGGGATCGGCGCGCGGCGCATCACGCTGTAGGTGTAGACCGTGCCCTCGCCCGAGGCCCTTTGCAACTCGGTCCTGTCGCTGAAGCAGAACGGGCAGATCGCCCGCGGATAGTAGTGGACCGCGCCGCAGGCGGCGCATTTGCCGATCATCAATTGGCCGGCGGCGGCGGCGTCCCAGAACGCTCGTGTGTCGGGGGTGACCTGCGGCGCCGGGATCTTGCGTTCCTGTTGGCCGGGCATCCTCTCACTCCCTCTCCATGATGACCGTCGCCGCGCCGTGGCGCGTACCGAGCGAGCCGCCGGTGCCGTGCGCCAGAGCGAGATCGCAATTCTGGACCTGCACCTTAGGATGCGCCTCACCGCGCAATTGGCGCACCGCCTCGACAACCTTGGTGAGCCCGCCGCGATTGGCCGGGTGGTTGTTGCACAACCCGCCGCCGTCAGTATTGAACGGCAGTTTTCCGGTGCCGGAGATCAGATTGCCGTCGGCGACAAAGCGGCCGCCCTCTCCCTTCTCGCAAAAGCCGAGATCCTCGATCTGCATCAATACGGTGATCGTGAAGCTGTCATAGATCGAGGCGTACTTGATGTCGGCCGGCTTGATCCCGGCCTCGGCAAAGGCCGCCGGCCCCGACCACACCGCGCCCGAATAGGTCAGGTCGACCTGCCCGCCCATCTGGTGCTTTGGCGCCTCGCCGGCGCCGCGGATGCGCACAAGCGGCCGCTTGAGGCTCCGTGCCACCTCGGGCGCGGCGACGATGATCGCGCCGCCGCCGTCACTGATTACACAGCAGTCGAGCCGGTGCAACGGGTCGGCGATCATCGGCGAGTTGACGACGTCCTCGACGGTGACGACCTGCCGCAGCATTGCATGCGGGTTGTATTGCGCGTGGTGCGAGGCCGCGACCTTGATCCAGGCGAGCTGTTCGCTGGTCGTGCCGTATTGGTGCATGTGCCGCATCGCGCACATCGCATACATGTTGGCGGTGGCGGGGCCATAGGGCGCCTCGAACGGCGAGTCGGGCGTATTCTGCACGGCACGTGCCGCGGTGCCGGTTGCCTGGCCCTCGCTGCGCGGCCGCCCGGCGAGCGTAATCAGTGCGATCCGGCATTTGCCGGCGGCGATCGCCTCGGCGGCATGGCCGACATGAACGATATAGGAGGACCCGCCGGTGTCGGTTGAATCCATATGGCTGAGTTTCAGGCCCATGTAATCGGCCATCGACAAGGGCCCGAGCCCCGGCGCGTCGCCGGCGCAGAAATAGCCGTCGACATCGCTTTTGCTGAGGCCGGAATCTTCGAGCGCGCCCTTTGCCGACTCGGCGTGGAGCTGCGCCAGGGATTTGTCCTCGGCCTTGCGCGTCGGGTGCTCGTAGACGCCGACGATATAGGCCTTCCCGTTGATGCTCATCAGGGCTCCTCTCCCGCAGCGGACGACGCTGCCGCATCGGATACCGTCCGCCGCCCGCGGTCAATCCCGGAATGGCAGGCTCGCGGAAGAAGGGCGCGAGGCGTTAATCGTGACGCAATGATTGTAGAAGACTCTGTCGTCTCGACGATCGCGCAATTGCCGACAGGCTCCCCTGATGAAAACCGCCAGCCTCGTTTTCGTTGCAGTCCTCTTCGCCGCCATCCCCGCCTTCGCCCAGGTGATCGATCTCAACACCGTCAAATGCAAGGAGTTCGTGACGAGCGGCAAGGACGACATGGGGGTTATTCTCACCTGGCTCGGCGCCTATTACCGGGAAGACAGCGACCCGCCGGTCATCGATCTCGCGAAATTCAAAGAGAATGCCAGAAAGCTCGGGGCGTTTTGCGGCGCCAATCCGACGCTCAGCCTGATTACCGCGGCCGACACCGTACTGGCGAAAAAGAAGTAAGGAAAGCAGCGCCGATCTCTCCGATCAGGGCGCCGCCGTGCCGCCGAGCGCGGCGATTTCCGCCTCGTCATAGCCGATCCCGCGCAATACCTCGGCGGTGTGCTCGCCGAGGCGCGGCGGCGGCAGGCGGAAAGCGTCGCCGGGCGAGCGCGAGAAGGCGACCGGCACCGCCATGGTCAGCATCCTGCCTTCGGACGGGTGCTCGACCGGGCGGAAAAACCCGCCCTCGCGCAGATCGGGGGCGGTAAGCAGATCCTCCAATCTGTTGACGATGCCGTTCGGCACGTCGAATTCATCGAGGCGCCGGCGCCACTCGGCGGTGCTGCGCCGCCGCATGCGGTCGATGAGGAGCGTATGGAGTTCCTCGATATGCTCGGTGCGGCCCGCGATCGTCGCAAAGCATTCATTATCGGCGAGTTCGGGGCGGTCGAGCGCGGCGAACAGGCGGCGCCATTGCGCGTCGGTCGTAGCCAGAATGCAGATATGCCCGTCGGCGGTCGGGAAGGGCCGGCGATCTTGGGTCAGCATGCGCGGATAGCCCAGCCCCTTCTCGGGCTCGGCGAGGGCGCCGGACCAGAAATGGTCGGCGAGGGTGAAGGCGACCATCGTCTCCAGCATCGGCACCCGCACCTCCTGACCCCGGCCGCTGCGCTCGCGCTCGTACAGCGCCATCGCCACCGCCCCGGCCAGCACGTGACCGCACACTTTGTCGCAGATCGCCATCGGCACATAGCGCGGCTCTCCGCCGGGGGCCCCGTTCAAGGCCGCGAGCCCGCTTTCGCCCTGGATCACGTCGTCAAAGGCGGCGCGCTCCCCGTCCCGCGCAAAGCCGCTCGCCGCGGCATAGACGATGCGCGGATTGGCGGCGGCCACCGCCGGGTAATCGAGACCGAGCCGCGCCGCCGCAGCGGGGCGCACGTTGTGCAGAAAGACATCGGCGGCCGCGGCGAGCTTCAACAGCGCGGCATGCGCCGCCGGGCGCTTCAGGTCGAGCACGACGCTCTTCTTGTTGCGGTTCAGGTTCAGGAAAAAGGCGCCCATGCCGGGATGGCGGGCGGGGCCCAGACCGCGCACCGGGTCGCCTGCGGGCGGCTCGATCTTGACCACGTCGGCGCCCATGTCGCCCAGCAATTGCGCCGCCAGCGGCCCCAATACCGCACTGGTCAGATCGACAACGCGCACCCCTGCGAGCGGTCCGGGCATTTTCGTATTTCCTTCCATGGTCGGCTCGGAGATGCGCATAGAGCGTGCTCTCTCGCAACCGCGGAGCTTGACCGCGAGGGCGTCGGCATGGAGGCTCAAAGCGAAAAGAAGGAGGTCGAGCATGGGGCCGCTGGCCGGGATCAAGATCGTCGAATTCACCGGCATCGGGCCGGGGCCGATGGGGGCGATGCTGCTCGCCGATATGGGCGCCGAGGTGCTGCGCATCGACCGCACAGAGCCGAGCGGGCTCGGGGTCGACCGTCCCTTGCGCTACGATCTGCTGTTGCGCGGGCGCCGCGCCGTGGCGCTCGACCTCAAGAGCGAAGCCGGCAGGGCGCTGGCCTTGCGCCTCGTCGCCAGCGCCGACGCGCTGATCGAGGGCTTCCGGCCCGGCGTCATGGAGCGCCTCGGGCTCGGGCCCGCGGAGTGCCTCGCGCGCAACCCGCGCCTCGTCTATGGCCGCGTCACCGGCTGGGGCCAGGAAGGGCCGCTCAAAACCGCCGCCGGCCACGACCTCAATTACATCGCCCTGACCGGCGCCTTGCACGCGATCGGCCGGCAGGGCCAGAAGCCGACGCCGCCCTTGAACCTGATCGCCGATTTCGGCGGCGGCGCGCTCTATCTCGCCTTCGGCATCGTCTGCGGGCTCATCGAGGCCGGGCGATCGGGACAGGGGCAGGTCGTCGACGCGGCGATGATCGACGGCGCCGCGTCCTTAATGACCGCCTTTCACGGCATGGTCGCGGCCGGGCTCGTCCGTCACGAGCGCGGCACCAACTTTCTCGATTCCGGGGCGCATTTCTACGAGGTCTATGAATGCGCCGACGGCCGCCATATCTCGGCGGCGCCGATCGAGGGCAAGTTCTACGCCGAATTGTTGCGCCGCCTCGACCTCGACCCGGCGGAATTGCCGCCGCAGATGGAGCGCGCCTCTTGGCCCGCGGCGAAGAAACGGCTCGCCGCCTTGTTCAAGACCCGGACGCAGGCGGAATGGTGCGCGCTTCTCGAAGGCACCGACGCCTGCTTCGCCCCGGTCCTGTCGACCAATGAGGCGCCCTCTCACCCGCACCACCGGGCGCGCGGCACCTATGTCGAGATCGACGGCATCGTGCAGGGGGCGCCGGCGCCGCGCTTCAGCCGCACCGTACCGGAGCTGCCGATCCCGCCGCAACCGGCCGACCCGGAGACCGCCGAGGGAGCGCTTGCGGGCTGGCTCGATGCGGCCGAGATCGCCGCTCTCAAGAGCGCCGGCACGATCGGGTGAGAACCTGTTTGAGTGAGGAAAGTGGCGGAATGCGCTCCGCTTCGCTGCGCTTTTCCGCCCTACGAGGACGGTGTAGGGCGGAAAAGCGCAGCGTATTCCGCCGATTTCAGGGAGGACATCCATGAAAAAAGTCGAGATCGCCGCCTATGGCGCGCCGGAAGAAGTCGCGCAGTGCGTTGAGGCGCCCGATGTCGGCGCCCCCGGCCCGGGCGAGGTCGTCTTCGACGTGCTCGCCTTTCCGATCAACCCGGCCGATCTGCTGTTCTGCCGCGGCACCTACCGATTGAGGCCGCCCTTGCCGGCGACCCCGGGTGCCGAATGCGTCGGCCGGGTCGCCGCCGTTGGCGCCGGGGTCGGAGGGCTCGCGCCGGGCGATCTCGTCATCAACCTCGAACGCGAGAACTGGGCGCAGCGGCGGCGCGTCAAGGCGGAGGCGGCGATCCCGATCCCGGCCGGGATCGACCTTGCGCAGGCGGCGATGCTGCGCATCAACCCGCCGACCGCGCTGCTGTTGCTGGCCGACAACGCCGATCTGAAGCCCGGCGACTGGGTCGTCCAGAATGTCGCCAATTCCTCGGTCGGGCGCGCCGTCATCGTCCTCGCGCAAGAGCGCGGGCTTCATACCGTCAATGTCGTGCGCCGGGCGGAAGCGGCGGCGGGGTTGCGCGAGATCGGCGCCGACGCCGTCCTCGTCGACGGGGCCGATCTGCCCGAGCGGGCGCGCGAGGCCGCCGGCGGGGCGCCGATCCGGCTCGGCATCGATGCGGTCGGCGGCATCGCGACAAAGCGCATCGGCGACTGCGTCAGCGATGGCGGGGTCGTCGTCAGCTACGGCTCGATGAGCGGCGAGGACCCGGGTTTGAGCCGCATGGCGCTCAATTTCCGCGGCGTGCGATTGCAGGGCTTCAATCTCGGCCGCGGCCTCGCCAAGCGCACGCCGGACGAGGTGCGCGGGATTTACGCCGACCTCGCGGCCAAGGTCCGGGACGGCCGCATCATCAGCCCGGTCGCAGCCCGCTACCCGATCGAGGAGATCACTACGGCGCTCGCCCACGCCCAGAAAGGCGCCCGCAACGGCAAGGTGCTCGTATTGCCGAACGGGCCGCTCTAGGGTCAGAGCCGCAACAGCGACCGACTTGGGGATCGAAGCTGAGCCAGATCAGATCGCCGCGCTCGGGGATATAGCGGCCTCTCACCAAGTTTCTTTCCGGACCGGCCCGCCCCAATCGGTCTCTCCGTGCCGGTTCTCGGGCGTGATCCCGGCGACAAGCTCTTCGAGGCTGTATTCCCGCTGCACCGGGGCGAGGATGAGCTGGCGTTCGGCAATTTTGATCTCGATGGGCGCCCCCTCGGCAAGCCCAAGCTCTTCGGCGCAGTCCTTGGGAATGCGAACCGCCAGACTGTTTCCCCATTTCGCTATCCGCGCCCGCATGCGCCGCCCTCCGTAATGGGATCTACTGAAGATATACGCGCACTGGCAGGCGAGATTGACAGGAAAAGTGCTCGCCACATCGGCCCGAAGGAGAGGGACTTAGATGATCAGACCGAACGCCGCGACCGGCGTCACGGGAGCGCAAACCGCGATCGATAGGGAAAGGGCGGCGGCGGATAGGGCGGCCCGGCGCCGGGACCATAGCGAAAGCGCGGCGGCGGCGCGAACGGGAAGGCGCGCAGATGATAGCGAAAGCGCGGCGGCGGTGGAGGGGGAGGCGCGAACGGAGGAGCAAAGCCGTCGACGACCGTCACAGTCCGCGGCCTCGGCGCAAAGCCGCGATCGCCCCAATCGGCCGGTTGCCGCGGCGGCTCCGCGGCAGCAGGAGCATAGTCTGCGCGGCCGGGGGCCGTTGGCCCGGGATTGGCCTCTGCCCCTCCGTAGATCCTTGGCCCACCGTTCCGATCCGCGAGCTGCCCCGCGGCGGCGAAGCTCCCGCCGCTATCGTTGCCGGCCATGCCGGCCGGCGGGTCTGCGGCCGCGCGGTTCCACCGCCGAGAAGCAGACGAAACCTCCGTCTCCCTCGGCTGACGGGCAGGCTCTCGACGCGGTCGAGGGCCGGTTTCGGTTCCGGCGATCGCGGGAGAGGAGCGGTGCGCCAGCCGGTCTCGGTGCGCCGGCTTGCCGCGCCGGCTCTCCGGCGCCGCTTTGTTCTGTGCGATATGCGGGCTGCGATGCGCCCTTTGCGATTGCTCCGCGGTTGCCGCGGCCGATCGGCCGGCCGGGACGAGGCCGACCTGACGCGGGACGGCCGGCCTTTGGGCAAACAGGGCTGCCGTATCGCCCTGCACAACGACAGCGGCAGGACCGATCGGGCTGCGACCGTGTCCTCTCCCGTCGAACCGGTTCTTGGCGCTCGGCGCGGCGGCGGGCAACGCTGTCCCGGTCCCCGCAGCCGGGGGCGGCTGCCATGGTTCCATATCGATGTGCGGCAGCGGCGAGGCCTTCGACGGCGCGACGGCATCGCTCTTGGCAGAGGCGGCGATCGGGGCCGGCGGCAAGGCGGCACGGGCTACGGCCTCAGATCTGTTGCCGGCGGGCGCTTGTCCCTTCCCGGAGGCGCTGGCGACGAGATCGGGAAGGTTCGGCCCTCCCGCCGCTACCAGGCCCGCGGCGCCAAGGCCGATGACGCCGGCAACCGCCAATGCCGCGAAAGCAGGAACGCTGCGGCGGAGCGGCGGGGCGGCTTGCGGCGCCGGAACCGGATCGGGGCTCGCGACCGCACCGCCCGACGCCGCACCAGGCTCGTCCGCCGCCGGGGTGCTCCGGGGAAAGGCGCCGGCCCCGTCCCGCGGCGGCGCATCCCCGACGCGCCGATCGAGACCGTGCAGGATTTCGCGGATTTCGCTCAGCGATTCCGGGATCGTGCCGGGCTCGGGGCGCGGCCCCGCCCCGCGAAGAGCGGCCCCTGCCCGGCCCGACCCGGCATTCGATCCACGCGGCATCAAAAGATAGGCGGGCTCGGCCGCCCCCTGTCAGGATATTTAAATCGATCATGAAATATAAATTTCTGACCGTCAAGCGGACAATCGGATATGGGCGTCTCGTTCTATAGATATCATATAGCGAATAAGGAGGCACCCGGTTCCCGAAAGAAGCGGGTTTTGGCATGCATTGGCCGGTCTTGGAAGCGAAGTCTTGCCTGCACCCGGCCGCCGGCGGCTCGCACGGCCGCGCCTCACGCCGTCTTCTGCAGGTTCAGCCCCAATTCGCGGATCATCTCTTCGCGCATCAGAAATTTCTGGATCTTGCCGGTCACCGTCATCGGGAAGTCGTCGACGAATTTGACGTAGCGCGGGATCTTGTAATGCGCGATCTGCCCCTGACAGAAGCCGCGGATTTCCTCCGCCGTCGCGCTCATGCCGTCGCGCAGTCGGATCCAGGCGCACAATTCTTCGCCGTAGCGCGGATCGGGGACGCCGATCACCTGGACGTCCTGGACCTTCGGATGGCGGTAGAGAAATTCCTCGATCTCGCGCGGATAGACGTTCTCGCCGCCGCGGATCACCATGTCCTTGATGCGGCCGACAATGTTGCAATAGCCCTCGGCATCGATCGTCGCGAGGTCGCCGGTGTGCATCCAGCGGGCGGCGTCGATCGCTTCGCGCGTCCGTTCGTCGTCGTTCCAATAGCCGAGCATGACCGAATAGCCGCGCGTCAACAATTCGCCCGGCGTGCCGCGCGGCACAATGCGGCCCTCGGCGTCGACGATCTTGACCTCGATATGCGGCTGCACCCGGCCGACCGTCGCAACGCGCCGTTCGAGCGGGTCGTCGGTCGCGCTCTGGAAGCTGACCGGGCTGGTCTCGGTCATGCCGTAAGCGATCGTGATCTCGGACAGGTGCATCCGCTCGACCGCCCGCTTCATGACCTCGATCGGGCAGGGACTGCCGGCCATGATGCCGGTGCGCAACGACGACAGATCGAATTTGGCGAAATCGGGGTGATCCATCTCGGCGATGAACATGGTCGGCACGCCGTGCAGAGCGGTGCAATGCTCGGCCTCGACCGCCTCCAATGTGGCAAGCGGGTCAAAGCCTTCGGAGGGGAACACCATCGCCGAGCCGTGCGTCATTGAGGCGAGATTGCCGAGCACCATGCCAAAGCAGTGATAAAGCGGCACCGGGATGCACAGCCGGTCGGCTTCGGTCAGTTTCATCGCCTCGCCGATGAAGAAGCCGTTGTTCAGGATGTTGTGGTGGGTCAGCGTGGCGCCCTTCGGAAATCCGGTCGTCCCGCTGGTGAACTGGATGTTGATCGGGTCGTCGAATTGCAATCGCCCGGCGAGTGCCGCCAAGCGCTCGCGCTCGGCCCGGCCGCCGAGGCGCGAGACCTCGTCAAAGCGGATCGCGCCGGGCACGCTCTCGGCTCCGATCGTGATCACAAAGCGCAATTGCGGCAGCCGCGCGGCGGAGAGCCGGCCGGGCGCGGCGGCGGCGAGTTCGGGTGCGAGCGTCTGCAGCATCGCCAGATAGTCGCTGCTCTTGAAGCGCAAGGCGGTGATCAAGGCGGCGCAGCCGGCCTTGTTCAGCGCGTATTCCAGTTCGGCCGTGCGGTAGGCCGGGTTGATATTGACGAGAATGAGGCCGGCCTTGGCGGTGGCGAATTGGGCGACCACCCATTCGGCGTTGTTCGGCGACCAGATGCCGACCCGCGCGCCGGGTTCGAGGCCGAGCACCAGGAGCCCGGCGGCGAAGGCTTCGGCCTCTTCCTTCAATTCGCGGTAGTTCCAGCGGATATTCTGGTGCCGCACGATCAGCGCGTCGCGCTCGCCGAAACGCGCCGCGATGCGGTCGAAATGGACGCCGATCGTCTCGCCGATCAGCGGCCGGTCGCTGGCGCCGTGGACATAGCTGAGCTCGCTCATGGTTCCTCCCGGCGGCCGCCTTGCCGCCCGTCCTTGCCTTCTCATTTTTTCGCTTCGCCGGTGAGCGGCGGTCGGCCCTGTCGGTGGTGCTCCGTCTCCGCCGGCAGGCCGAGCCAGGAATACATCGACTCTTCCCAGATCGAGTCGCTGGGCGGCGCAAAAGCCGTCAGGTCGAACGCGCCGGCCGCGACTCCGCAGACGGCGGGGTTGCGGTCGCCTTCCCAATAGAGCGTGCTGCCGCAATTCGGGCAGAAATGAAAGCGGATGCGATAGCCGCTATCGGCGTCGCGCTCGTAGATCTTGCGCTCGCCGTCGAGCCGCACCCGCTCTTTCAAATAGGTCGCACCGAAATGGAATGCGGTGCCGGTGCGGCGCCGGCAGGCTCGGCAGTGGCACAGATAGACCCGCTCGGGCTCACCCGTGGCGATGACGCGAAGCGCGCCGCAATGGCACTGCGCGGTCCGTTCCATCGGCGTCCTCCCAATTCGGTTTGCCGCCACTTTGGCCGATCCTCTCGACGGCTGTCGAGCGGCTTTGAACCGGGTCGCCGACAGCGCCTCTCGACCTGTGTGAAAGATCAACATACAGTCGCACGGCCCATCGAGGAGAGATCGGGTGACGCGCTTGACCGACTTGCCGCCGGCGATGGCGACGCGCCTCGCCGAGCTGGAATGCCCCGATTTTGCGACGCGCCCCTGGGTCGGCGGACCCGCATTGTCGCAGCGCCGGGTGGCGATCGTCTCCTCGGCCGGTCTCGTCCGGCGCGGCGAAACCCCGTTTCGCGGCCGCGATCCCGATTACCGGGTCATTCCCGCCGACACCAGGCCGGACGAGCTGTTGATCAGCCACATTTCGATCAATTTCGACCGCACCGGCTTTCAGGAAGACTGGAACGTCGTCTTCCCGCTCGACCGCCTGCGGGAATTGGCCGCCGCGGGCAGGATCGGCTCGGCGGCGGCGACCCATTATGCGTTCATGGGCGCCACCGATCCGGTGCAGATGGAGCCCTACGTCCGCGAATTGGCCTTCCGGCTGAAGCAGGACGCGGTCGACGCCGTCCTCCTGACCCCGGTCTGACCGCTCTGCACGCGCGCCGTGAGCGCGCTCGGGCATTATCTCGAAGAAGAAGGGATTGCGACGGTCGCGATCAGCCTGATCCGGCCGCAGGCCGAAAAGACCAAACCGCCGCGCGCGCTGTGGGTGCCGTTCGAATTGGGCCGGCCCTGCGGCCCGCCGGGCGATCCCGCCTTTCAGCAGCGCGTGATCCTCGCCGCCCTCTCTCTGCTGGAGCGCGCGAGCGGGCCGGTCGTCATTGCAGATTTCCCCGAGGACGACCCGCGGGCGCAGCCTGACCCCGCCTGGCGTCCCCCCTCCCTTCCCGCGGTGGCCGCCGGCTCGACCGAAAGGCTGGCGGCAGGGCTGGAAGAGGAGATCCCGTTGCTGCGCGATGCGCACGAGCGTTGGCGAGCGCATCATGGCCGCACGACGGTCGGACTGAGCGGATTGTCGCCCGATGCGTGCGGCCTCTATGTCTCCGACTGGCTGCGCGGCAGGACGCCGCCGAGCCCGCGCGAAGGGCTCTCCGCCCCGCTGTTGCTGCGTTTTGCTGCCGACGATGTGAAGGCCTATTGCCTGGAGGCGGCCTCCGCCGG
This sequence comes from Allostellaceae bacterium, assembly GCA_035252905.1. Classification (GTDB taxonomy): domain Bacteria; phylum Pseudomonadota; class Alphaproteobacteria; order ATCC43930; family CGMCC-115725; genus AP-15. Next base: position 17,459 of record DATFCQ010000001.1, read on the forward strand.
AGCTGCCAGGCCGTCGAGCCGCCAGCTCGGCGACTGGCTGTGGAACGAGACGGCGACCGGCGCCGCGCTCCATGCCCTGCGCGCGGCGTTGCAGGCGAGCGAGGACGAGCGGCTTCGGCTGATCGCCGGCAATTTCCTGGTGCCGGCCGTCCGGGCGCGCGCGGGCTGAGGGGCGGCGACGCAGCGGGCCGCATAGGGTCGCGATCATCGCGCCGTCGCGGGCCATCTTGCAACGGTCAGGTGTCGGCGGGTGTTGTGCATGGCCTACGGGTGCGAGGCTATGGCATGACGGACGGCGCAATTGCACAGGACCGCGCCACGGACACCGAGCCCCTGCCGCGCGGCGCCGTCGCATTGCATGTGGTCGCGCTGTGGCGCCGGGCGGGCGAGCCGGGGCTGCTGTATGTGTCGCACAGTGCCGACACGGCGGAACATCTGGGCGCGAATATTCATGCGCTCTTTCCCGATTGCCCGGTCATGGTGTTTCCGCGCTGGGATTGCCTGCCCTACGACCCGGTCGGCCCGTCGCGCGAGATCATGGGTCGGCGCAATTCCGTATTGCGCCGGCTCGCCGATCCCATTGAACGGCCGCTCGTCATCGCCACCCCCGAAGCCGTTCTGCAGCGCGTGCCGCCGCGCTCCGTCTGGCACAACGCCACGCTTAAATTGCAGCGCGGCGGACTTCTGGCGCTCGATGATCTGCGGAGCTTTCTCGAACAGGCGGGTTATGTCGTCGATACGCTCGTCACCGCACCGGGCGAGGCCGCATTGCACGGCCAGGTCGTCGACGTCTTTCCTGCGGGGGCGCTCGCGCCGGTGCGCGTCGACCATCAGGACGGCCGGATTACCGGGATCTCCGGCTACGATCCTTTGACCCAACGGACCACCGGGGAACTCGCCGAGGTCGTGCTCGACGCGGCCTGCGAAACGGCCTTCGAGGCAACGGAAGAGGCGCTTGACACCCTGTTCGCATACATGCCGCAGGCGGCCGTGCTCGTGGATCCCGGCGTCGACGAGCGCGCGGACCTGTGGCGCGATCAGATCCGCGAGGCTTACGAGGGCTGGAAAGCCTTGCCCCGGATCGGCGCCGCAACCGGGGCATTGCCGCCGCCCGATCGGCTTTATTGCGACGCGGCGGAATGGACGGCGCATCTGGCCAGGCGCCGGGCGCAAATTCTGTCCCCGCCGGACGCTGCGGGTCTGCGAATTCCGACCTTTGCCACCGAGGCGAACCCGACCCGCGCCTACCCGGAGTTCATCGCCGCGCAGCGTGCGCAGGGGCAGCGGATCGTCCTTGCCGCAGCGGAGGATCGCGACCGCAAAATCATGACCCGGCGTGCCGCGCCGATCCTCACAGCGGCGGCGACCCGGGCCGAAGATTGGCAAACTGTCGTCAAGGCGCCGCCGGACGGCGTATTGACCCTGCAGGCCGACTTCGAAGCCGGCTTTCGGGTCCCCGACGCGGATGCGACCGTGATTGCCGCCGCGGACCTGCTCGGCAGCCGCGCCGGACACCAGGTTCCGATGGAGGTGTCGCCGGGCGCCGACTTCGCCGCAGCCGAACCGCTATTGCGCATCGGCGATCCCGTCGTCCACGGCGATCACGGGATCGGGTTGTTGCGCGGCCTCGAAACGGTGGCGAGCGAAGGGATGGCCGAACAGGACACGATCCGCCTCGAATATGCGGGCGGGTCGGTTCTGATGGTCCCGATGCAGGAGATCGGCGCGATCTGGGATTACGGCGCAGCGCCGGAGGCGGTCTCGCTCGACCGCCTCGGCGGCGAGGCGTGGAGCCGGCGCCGCCGCGAGGTCGCGGACGAGATTGCCGAGACCGCACAGGTCCTCGTCACGCTCGCCAAGGAACGTGCGGCGCGCGAGGCTGCCAAATTGATCCCGCCGGCCCGCGAATACGAGCGCTTTGTCGCGGGGTTTCCGTTTGTCGCCACGGCCGATCAATCGCGCGCCGTCGAGGAGATCTTGGCCGAGCTGCGCTCCGGCCATCCGATGGACCGGCTCATCTGCGGCGATGTCGGCTTCGGCAAGACCGAGGCGGCCCTGCGCGCCGCCGCGGCCGCGGTCCTCGGCGGCGTGCAGGTCGCCGTCGTCGTTCCGACGACCGTTCTCGCGCGCCAGCACCTCGGCACGTTCCGGCGCCGCTTTGCCGGGTTCGGCGTCCGGATCGGGCACCTCTCCCGATTGGCCAGGCCGGCCGAGGCGCGCGCGGTCAAGCGGGGCTTGCGCGACGGCTCCGTCGACATCGTCATCGGCACGCAGGCGATTGCCGGCCGGGACGTCCGCTTCCGGCGGCTGGGCTTGATGATCATCGACGAGGAGCAGCGGTTCGGCACCCGCATCAAGGAGAAATTGCACGCCTTCGCCAAGGGCGTCCATGTATTGACCCTGACCGCCACCCCGATCCCGCGCACCTTGCAGCGCGCCCTCAGTGGTCTGCAATCGCTGAGCGTGCTCGCCACCCCGCCGGTCCGGCGATGGCCGATCCGCACCGTGATCGCGGCGTTCGATCCGGGGCTGCTGCGCGAGGCTCTGTTGTTCGAGCGGCGGCGCGGCGGTCAGAGCTTTTTTGTCTGCCCCCATATCGAGGACATCGCGCCGCTCGGCGCTGGGCTCCAGGACATCGTCCCGGAGCTTGACGTCAAAATCGTGCACGCCCGCCTGCCGGCCGAGGAGATCGACGAAGCGGTGGTCGGCTTTGCCGAAGGCCGGGGCGACATTCTGTTGGCGACCAATATCATCGAAAACGGACTCGACATCCCGCGCGCGAATACGATCCTGGTGTGGCGCCCCGATCGCTTCGGCACGGCGCAACTGCACCAATTGCGCGGCCGCGTCGGCCGCGGCCGCCGTCAGGGGCTCGCCTATTTTCTGACCGATCCCGCCGTCAAGCTCGCGCCCGCAACACAAAAGCGCCTGTCCTTGTTGGCCGACCTCGATCGCCTCGGCGCCGGCTTGACGATCAGTCGGCGCGACCTGGAATTGCGCGGTGCCGGGGATATTCTCGGCGAGAAGCAGGCGGGCCATGTTCGGCTGATCGGCGCCGGGCTCTACCGTCACCTCCTCGATCGCGCGCTGGCAGAGGCCCGGCACGGCGAAATCGAGGCGGAGCGGACGCCCGAGCTGAAACTGGACGTCGCCGGCCTGATCCCTGCCGATTACGTGGCCGACCCGGAGGTTCGCATCAATCTGTACGCCCGGCTCGCGCGGCTGCGCGGCCTAGCCCGGATCGAGGAGTTTGCCGAGGAGATCGAGGACCGCTTTGGCGAGCCGCCGCCCGCGGTGACAGACCTTCTCGACCTCGCACGGATCGGCGAGATGAGCCGCCGGCTCGGCGTGGTGCGCATCGACGCCGGCCCGAAGGCGATCGCCTTGACCTTCGACCCGGCCCGGCGCGACGGAAAGCGGCCGATCGCGGGCGGCGGCGCGGAGGCTTATCATTGGAGCAACGGCCGCCTCGTCTACGAGCAGCCCACCGGCAATGAGGAGCGCCTGCCGGCAGTGATCGCCCTGTTGGCGAGGCTGGGCCATTGCTCCTCATCGCGGTCGGCGGCACACGGCGGCGTACCCGAACCGCGCGGCTGAGAACGCATCGGCGCCGGACGAATGCAGCTCGAACCCGCACCTCGACGAAACGCTCGCGCCTCAACGACCGGGCGTTGCGGCTTTGCCTTTTCCCTTTTCCGAAGGATCGTGCGTGTGGTGATTGTCGCGCTCTCCGCCTCCGCCCGAGATGCGGCTGTGGCGCGTATTGGTCGGGGGACCGGGGACCGGTCCGGGGCGCCTGTCATTGTCCGGTGCAGCGGCGTTCTGTTGGCTGCTGCCGGGCCCGCCGTGGGAACGGTCGGCGGCAGGCGTCTTTTTGCTCGTCGACATCGGTCATCTGTCCTGCTGGTGGCCCTGGTTGCGCGTGTTCGCCGCAATGTTTCCCTGGCGACCCTGCTTGTCGGTATTGCGGTGCCGGGAATCGCCCGCATCCGCGGCAAGGTCCGACTGGCCGGCGCCATCGGGCGCGCCGCCGGGTCCCTTGCCGCTGCGTCCCGCGGGCGGGATCGGGGGCTGGTGGTGTTTGTGTTTGGGCATTTTGCCATCCGTCTTCAAGGTTGTCCCCAAACGCCCGCGCCGGATTGCGGGTTCCGTTGTTCGCCGGTCTGTCGCCCGAGGCTGACCCGACTGCAACCTGATGGCTTCGAGCCGGGGAACAATGACTGCACGCGTCATGCCCGGACTTGTTTCGGGCCTCGACGCCTGTCCGAACCTCAAGTGTTCACGGGTGCGGCACCGCGGATGCCCAGCGATCAAGTCCGGCGTCGTAAAGGCCGCCGGCGCATTGGGGCGTTTCTGCAGCGCTCTTCGGTCTCGTGCCCGGTCTGTTCGGCGCCGGCGACGGAGCGCATCGCGCCGGCTCTCCGGATCGCGTCAAGGGGGTGAGCCATGCGCGTCCTGGTGACCGGCGCAAGCGGGCTGATCGGCTCGGCGCTCGTCGCCCGGCTGATCGCAGAGGGTCATGCGGTCGTCGCGATCGCCCGCCATATTGCCCGCCGGGCGCGCAGCATTCCGGCCGCGCAATGGGTCGCGCTCGACATTGCCGCCGCGACCGATCCCGGGCACTGGCTGCCGCACCTCGCCGGGATCGAGGCGGTGGTCAACTGCGCCGGCGTATTGCAGGACGGGCCTCGGGATTCGACCCGCGGCGTGCATGTCGCCGGCGTGGACGCCCTGTTCGCCGCCTGTGAGGAGGCCGGAGTGCGCCGGGTCGTGCAGATTTCGGCAATCGGCATCGACCGCGGAACCCCGACCGCGTTCTCGCGCACCAAATTGGAAGGCGACCGCGCGCTGATGCGGCGCGACCTCGATTGGGTCATTCTGCGTCCCTCGGTCGTGCTGGGTCCTGCCGCCTACGGCGGCAGCGCGCTGTTCCGCGGTCTTGCCGCGCTGCCCTGGCTGCCGCTGATGCCCGATACCGGACCGCTGCAGATCGTGCAGCTCGAGGAAGTGGTCGCCTCGATCCTGTTCTTCCTTGCTCCAGAAGCGCCCTCCCGGGTCGCCCTCGATCTCGTCGGCCCGGAGCGGCTGTCGCTCGGCGATATCGTCCGTCAGTACCGGCGTTGGCTCGGCTGGAGCGAGCCGCGCCTCTTGCGGCTGCCCGGCTGGGCCGCCGGCTTGCTCTATCGGCTCGGCGATTTCGCCGGCCGCCTCGGCTGGCGGCCGCCCTTGCGCACGACCGCCCGCAACGAGATCGCGCGCGGCGCCATCGGCGATCCCGCTCCTTGGACCGGCCTTACCGGCATCGCGCCGCGCGCGCTCGCCGCCGCCCTGGCCGCGCGGCCGGCCTCGGTGCAGGAGCGCTGGTTTGCCGGGCTCTATATCCTAAAGCCGGTCGTCTTTGTCGTATTGTCGCTGTTCTGGATCGTCACCGGGCTGCTGTCGCTCGGACCCGGATACGGCATCGGCGTGCGGTTGATGCTGGAGGGGGGCGCCGGCGCGCTGAGCCGTCCATCCGTCATCGCCGGCGGGCTTGTCGACGTAGCGATCGGGATCGGCATTGCGCTGCGCCGCACCACCCGCCGAGCGCTGTATGCCGGGCTCGCATTGTCGGGGTTCTACATGATCGCCGGGACCGTGCTGCTGCCGCGGTTGTGGATCGAACCGCTCGGGCCGATGCTGAAAATCTGGCCGATCATCGTACTGATGCTGATGGCGCTGGCGATCCTGGAGGATCGCTGATGTTGTTCTTCGTGCTCAAATACCTGCACCTGATCGGCGCCACCGTATTGCTCGGAACCGGCTCCGGCATCGCCTTCTTTATGCTGATGGCGCACCGCACCGGCGATGCGGCGATCATCGCCGCCGTCGCCCGCATCGTCGTGATCGCCGATTTTGTGTTCACCGCAACCGCCGTCGTAGCCCAGCCGATCACCGGGGCGGCGCTGGCCTCTGTGGCCGGCTATTCACTGGGCGAGGGCTGGATCGTGCTGTCGCTCGGTCTTTACCTGTTCACCGGCATGTTCTGGCTGCCGGTGGTATGGATGCAGCTGCGCCTGCGCGATCTCGCCGGTGCCGCGGCGCGGCGGCAGGAGCCGTTGTCGCCGGAATACTACCGCTTGTTCCATGCCTGGTTCGCCTTCGGCTTCCCCGCCTTCGGCGCGGTGCTGGCGATCTTCTGGCTGATGCTGACCAGACCGGAGATTGCGGCGCTGAGGGTATGATACCAGCGTGTCTGAGCGGCCGTATTGGCTGAGATGGAGCATTATGATACGATTCCTTATATGAATAAGCCCATAATTGAAGGAAATATACCAAGCGAGTCGGGCTCCCAGCGCCATCGGCTCGCTGGCCTCCTGCGCGCCCGCGGGATCGCTCGCCTCCACGAGATCCGCCACGCCGGTATCACCGCGGCCACCGTCTCACGCCTCGAACGCGAAGGGGTTGTCACCCGGCTGGGCCGCGGCCTCTACCAGCTGACCGACGCTCCCCTGGAGGGAAATCACAGCCTTGCCGAGGCCGCTAAGCGCGTTCCCCGGGGAGTTATCTGCCTTCTCTCGGCCCTGGCGTTCCACGGCCTCACCGACCAGATGCCGCGCCGGGTGTGGATCGCCATCGGTCCCAAGGATTGGAAACCCCGGATCGACCATCCGCCCCTGCGGATCGTCCGCTTCGCCGACAGGTTCCTGCGCGAGGGCGTGGAAACCCACGAGATCGAAAGCGTCCCGGTGCCGATCTTTGGGATCACCAAGACGATCGCCGATGTGTTCCGCCATCGCCGCTCTGTCGATACCGCCGTCGCGGTCCATGCTCTAAGAGAGGCCCTGCGCCAGCGCAAGGCGACCCCTGCCGAAATCGCGCGCTGTGCCGTGCAGGGCGGTATCTGGACGACGCTGCGTCCGTACCTTGAGGCACTCACCGCCGATGGCTAAGTAGGTGGCCATGCGGGATGAAACCCGATGAGCGGTGAAGACGTTATGCGGGCATGGATACGGATACCCATGACCGTCGGATCTGTCCGCGTGCTGCGGACTTTACCCGAACCGATCGTCGCCGCCTTGAGCAGGCGCTGAAACAGACCCGAAATGTCAGGCTCTACCGCCGGCTCCAAGGCGTGCTCGGGGTGGCCGAAGGCGCGCCGGTGCACGCGGTTGCCCACCGCGTTCAGGCGGGCCGCGTCAGCCTGTGGCGTTGGGTGGCGCGCTACTTGGCGCGGCGCAATCCGCAGGATTTGTGCGATCCGCCGCGGCCCGGCCCGCAGCCCCTGGCCCCCGCGCTCACGCGCGAGAAGCTCGCCGCGCTTCTCACAAGCGACCCGCAGAGCCACGGCTACGACACCAACGGCTGGACGGTGCCGCTGCTGCGGGCGCACTTGGCCGCCCAGGAGGGGGTCGAACTCAGCACGCGGACGCTGCGCCGCCGCCTGCACGTGGCGGGCTTTCGCTGGAAGCGCGCGCTACGTCTATAGTGAACGCGCCGCGCATGTGGGGCAGAAAAAGGGGGGATCATCCGCCGCCTGAAGGCCGCCGTTCGTGCCGGCGATGTGGTGCTGTTTACCGACTGGACCCTGCTGCGCCTCTACCCGCCGCTGCGGGCGTGCTGGGCCAAGATCGGCACGCCGGCCGCAGTGCCGATCACCGGGCGCAATGCCAAGGGGGTGCTCTTCGGCGCGATTAACCTGCGCACCGCCGGCCGCACGCTCTACCGGGCGGGCCAGGCGGGTGCCGAGGCGGTCTGCGGCTTTCTCACGCATCTGCGCCGGGCCTATCGGCGCGCCGGCACGATCTACTTGCTGGCCGACCGGGCGAGCGGCCACACCGCCAAGCGAACCCAGCAAGTGGCTGCACGGCTCGACATCGTCTTCGTGTGGCTGCCAAAGCAAGTGGCCTGAGTTGAACGGGATGGACCAGTTGTGGCGGCATCTGAAGCAGCATGTGGCGGCCAATCGCCAGGCCGGCAGTATTGACGCCCTGCTCGACCGCGCCGCCGCCTGGGTGAAGGGCCTGACGCGCACTCAGGCGCGGGTCAAGGCCGGAATGCGCTCCGCTCGCTTCTGGCTCCGAAATCTGTTCCATATCCTATGGAGACCTACTTAGGACGCGGAGAAACATCGGTGCGTCCATCCGCGCGCGTTTGCTCGCCCTCGCACGGCAGGCGGGTCAGCCCTTTGACGTCCTCCTGACCCGCTTTGTGCACGAGCGCCTCCTCTACCGGCTGAGCCTTTCGCCGCATGCGGACGATTTCGTGCTGAAGGGCGCGATGCTGCTGATGGCTTGGTTGCCCCACACCGGGCGCGGCACGCGCGATCTGGACCTGCTCGGGTTCGGAAAGGCCGGTGAGCAGCGCCTCCTTGGCGCCTTCCGGGAGGTGCTGGCGATAGCAGCTAATGACGGCGTCGCCTTCGATCTCGCGGCATTGCGCATCGATCCGATCCGCGCAGAGCAGGAATATGGAGGAGTTCGCCTGCGCACGACGGCGACGGTCTCGGGCGCACGCATCGCTGTCGTCGTCGATATCGGTTTCGGCGATTCCACCGCGCCGGGGATCGAAACCATCGAGTATCCCGTTCTCCTCGACCTACCCGCCCCAAAGCTCCGCACCTATGCCCGCGAGACGGTCGTGGCCGAGAAGTTCCAGGCCATGATCGTGCTCGGTCGGGCGAATAGCAGGATGAAGGACTTCTACGACATCTGGATCCTGTCCCGGACTTTTCCGTTCGCCAGGGACCGGCTGGCGCGCGCTATCGCGGCGACATTTGCGCGCCGGCGGACCGAGATTCCCATTTCGGTGCCGGACGCGCTGACCCCGGAATTCGGCGGCGATCCGGGAAAGCAGCGTCAGTGGGCAGCGTTTGTTGCCGACCTCGAAGGAGCCCCGAAAGAGCTGCAAACGATCATTGCCGATTTAACCGCTTTCCTGATGCCGGCCACCGCCGCAGCGCGCGGGCTGTCCTGATCTCCTATCCGGCTCTTGCCACAGCCGCATGCCCGACCGCGGCGGGTCGGGCGATCTTGGCCGCTACAGCATCGGACGCCCGCCGGTGACCGGGATCATTGCGCCGGAGATGTAGCTGGACTCGGGCGCGGCGAGCAGAACGTAGGCCGGCGCCAGCTCCGCCGGCTGGGCCGGCCGCTCCAGGGGGACGTTCTTGCCGAAGCTTTTCACCTTCTCGGTCGGCATCGTCGAGGGAATCAGCGGAGTCCACACCGGACCGGGGGCAACGCAGTTCACGCGGATGCCTTTTTCCGCCAACAACTGGGCGAGACCCGCGGTGAAATTGGCGATGGCACCCTTGGTGGCCGCATAGGCCAAAAGTTGCGGCGACGGCGTCTTGGCGTTTATCGAGGTGGTGTTGACGATGGTGCTGCCCGGCTTCATGCGCGGCACCGCCGCCTGGCACAGGTAGAACTGGGCGTAGATGTTGATGCGAAAAGTGCGGTCCCACTCTTCCGCCGTGATTTCGCTCAGATCCTGATGGGTGCGCTGCATTGCAGCGTTGTTCACCAGAATGTCGAGGCGCCTGAATTCCCGCATCGCACGATCGACCAAGGCGCGGCAATGCGCCTGGTCGGCCACGTCCCCGGCCATCAGCACCGCGCGCCGCCCGGCCTCTTCAATCCAGCGCGCGGTTTCCTTCGCATCCTCGTGCTCGTCGAGATAGGCGACCAGCACGTCGGCGCCTTCGCGGGCGAAGGCGATCGCCACGGCGCGGCCGATGCCGCTGTCCGCGCCGGTGATCAGCGCGGCCCGGCCCTGCAATTTGCCGCAGCCTTTATATGAGGTCTCGCCGTGATCGGGGGCGGGCTGCATCTCGCCGGTATGGCCGGGAGGCGACTGCTCCTGCTCCGGCATCGGAGGTTTGGGGCCTGCATCCTTGGGGTCCTGCGCCATCGGACCGTCCTCTCTGCTCTGCCATTTCTCTGAGAACGGAAAGAGCGCGGAAACATCCCCCGGACCGAGCCGATCCCGGCCAGATCCGCGGCCGCACCATCTCACCGGGCTATGACGGGAGCCGGGCTGCCCTCGGCGAGCGCAATGACCAGTCCCTCGTCGGCGCGCACTGCGATTGCGCCTTCGACGGCCTCGCCGTCGCGGTCGGCAAAAGAGGAGACGAGCACGCGCCCTGCGAGCGCCTGTTCAAAACGGACCGCACTCGGCACGGCGCCGAGATTGAGTATGACCAATGTCCTCTCCTGCGCGAATTCGCGCAGATAGAGGATCAATTCGCCCCTCGCGAGGATCATCCGGTAGCGGCCGACCGTCAACGAGGGCCGCGCCCGGCGTACGGCGATCAGCCGGCGATGAAGGTGATAGACCGAGTTCGCCGCGCGGCGGGCATTTTCGACGTTCTCGCTCGCATAGTCCGCCGCCACTGGTAGCCACGGCGCGACCGTCGAGAAGCCGGCCTGCGGGCTCGCGTCCCATTGCATCGGCGTCCTTGCTCCGTCCCGCCCCAGGCCCATGCCGGGAACGTTCCTTTCAAGCGGGTCGCGGACCCGTTCGGGCGGGATCGGAACCTGCACCATGGCGATCTCGTCGCCGTAGTAGAGCGTCGGCGTGCCGCGCAAGGTCAGCAGCAGCATCGCCGCGATGCGCGCCTGTGCGCGCCCGACCCGGCTGGCAATGCGCGGACGGTCGTGGTTGCTGAGCACCCAGTTCGGCCAGCCGCCGGGGGGCAGCACTCTTTCATACTCGTCGATCAGCCCGGCGATTTTGGCGGCTCGCCATTCCGTCAACAGCAGGTTGAAATTGAACGGCAGGTGGCAGCCGCGCAGATCGCGCCCGTAATAGGCGACGAGCCTGTCCACCGGCAGATAGATTTCGCCGATCAAGACCCGCTCGTCGAACGCGTCCGACACGCCGCGCATCTCGGCGATCACATCGTGCACCTCCGGCAGATCGGCCGTGTAGAGCGGGATCAGGCGGCGCTGCGGCGGCTGCCCTTCGCGGTAGTCGGGATTGGCCGGATTGTCGCGGAACAGCGGGTCCTTCAGGAGACGCCAGATCACGTCGACCCGGAACCCGTCGACCCCGCGCCCGAGCCAGAAGCGCATTACATCGTAGATGGCCTCGCGCACCGCCGGGTTGCGCCAGTTCAGATCGGGCTGAGCGGAGAGGAAAGCGTGAAAATAGTATTCGCCGGTCCGCTCGTCCCATTCCCAGCCGCCGCCGCCGAATTCCGACAGCCAGTTGTTCGGCGGACCGCCGTCCGGCCCGGGAGCACGCCAGATGTACCAGTCGCGCTTTGGATTGTCGCGCGACGAGCGGCTCTCCTCGAACCAGGGATGCCGGTCCGAGGTATGGTTGGGTACGAGATCGAGCAGGAGCTTGATCCCGCGCGCATGCGCAGCGGCGAGCAATGCGTCGAAATCGTCGAGCGTGCCGAACAGCGGGTCGATGCCGGTATAATCCGAAACGTCGTAGCCGAAATCGGCCATCGGCGACGGGAAGATCGGCGACAGCCAGATCGCGTCGACGCCGAGTTCCGCCAGATGATCGAGCCGGCGCAGAATGCCGCGCAGATCGCCGACGCCGTCGGCATTCGAGTCCTGAAACGAGCGCGGATAGATCTGGTAGACGACCGCGCTCTGCCACCATGCGGGATCAGGCATGCTCATCAGCCTGCGTTACAGGAAAGCGGCGGAACGCGCTCCGCTGCGCTCTTCCGCCCTACGGTTCAGTGTAGGGCGGAAGAGCGCAGCGCATTCCGCCAATTTTTTATTCGGCTGCTTCCGCGGCGGCCCGGCGCTGGCGCGGGGGGCGCAGCAGAAACAGCAACAGGGAGCGCCCGGTCACCGCATAGCGGTGACCGAAGGCGAAAGGCGCGGCCTCTTCGGGATCCTCGTCCGCCTCGGGCAAGTTGGTGTCGACGAGGCGCAGCCAGTCGCGCCCGCCCGTCACCTCCGGCAAGGTAAAGAGGACGACGTCGTGATGCGCGTTGACGATCAGCAACAAGGTCGCCTCGCTGCCGCGCCGGCGGATGCCGCTGACCTGGGCGCGCCCGTCCAACAGCAGACCCAGGCAGCGGGCGGCGGGGTCCTGCCACTGCTCCGGCGTCATTTCCTCCCCCGCCGGATCGAGCCAGGTCGAATCCTTGACCCCCAGCTCCTCGTTCCACTGCGCCGACAGGAAACGGCTCTGCCGCAATACGGCGTATTGGCGGCGCAGGCTGCCAAGGCGCTGGGCAAAGCGGGTCAGAGCCTCCCCGCGCTCGTCATGGTTCCAGTCGACCCAGGAAATCTCGTTGTCCTGGCAATAACTGTTGTTGTTGCCCTCTTGGGTGCGGCCGAACTCGTCGCCGCCCAAGAGCATCGGCGTGCCCTGCGCCAGCAGCAATGTCGCCAATATGTTGCGCTTCTGGCGCTCGCGCAGTTCGACGATCTCCGGATCATCGGTCGGGCCCTCCGCTCCGTGGTTCCACGAGCGGTTGTCCGCGTGCCCATCGCGATTGTCTTCGCCGTTCGCCTGATTGTGCTTGTCGTCGTAGGAAACGACGTCGTTCAATGTAAATCCGTCATGGGCGGTGATGAAGTTGACGCTGGCCCAGGGCTTGCGGCCGCGGTGGTCGAACAGGTCGCCCGAGGCGGTGAGCCGCGTCGCCAGATCGGCGAGCGTGCCCTCGTCGCCTTTCCAGAAGGCGCGGACGGTGTCGCGGAAGCGGTCGTTCCATTCCGCCCAGCCCGGCGGAAAGCCGCCGACCTGATAGCCGCCGGGTCCGCAATCCCAGGGCTCGGCGATCAGTTTGACCCCCGAGAGCACCGGGTCCTGGCGGCAGGAATCGAGAAACCCGCCGCCCTCGTCAAAACCGTAGGGCTCGCGCGCCAGGATCGTGCCGAGATCGAAGCGGAACCCGTCGACATGCATCTCCTGCACCCAGTAGCGCAACGAGTCGGTCACCATCTGCAGGACGCGGGGATGCGACAGGTTGACGGTGTTCCCGGTCCCCGTGTCGTTGATGTAATAGCGCTTCTGGTCCGGCAACAGGCGGTAATAGGAGGCGTTGTCGATCCCTTTGAAGGACAGGGTGGGGCCGAGCTCGTTGCCCTCCGCGGTATGGTTGTAGACGACGTCGAGGATCACCTCGATCCCGGCATCGTGAAGCCGGGCCACCATCTCCTTGAATTCGGAGAACACGAAATCGGGCACGCTGGCATAGCGGCGCACCGGGGCAAAGAACGAGATCGTGTTGTAGCCCCAGTAATTGGTCAATCCTTTGTCAAGCAGAGTGTTGTCGTCGAAAAAAGTGTGCACCGGCAGCAATTCGACCGCGGTCACGCCGAGGCTGCGGATATGGTCCAGGACCTGCGGCTCGGTCAGACCGCGGAAGGTGCCGCGCAATTCTTCCGGCACCTCCGGGTGCCGCTTTGTGTAGCCGCGGACATGCAGTTCATAGACGATCGTGCGCTCCCACGGCGTGCGCAGCGGCCGATCGTCGCCCCAGGTGAAGGCGGGATCGATCACCCGGCATTTCGGCATGAAGGGCGCACTGTCCCGCTCGTCGAAGCCGAGATCGTCGCCCTTTTCCATCGGATAGCCGAACAGGGCCGGGTTCCATTCGAGGCGGCCGTGCACCGCCCTCGCATAGGGGTCGAGCAATAATTTGTTGGGGTTGAAGCGGTGCCCGTTCTCGGGCTCGTAAGGGCCGTGCACGCGGTAGCCGTAGATCGCGCCCGGCCGGGCGTCCGGCAGATAACCGTGCCAGACCTCGTCGGTATATTCGGGCAATTCGATGCGCTCGATCTCCGCCTCTCCCGCCGCGTCGAACAGGCACAGCTCGACCCTGGTCGCATGCGCCGAGAACAGCGCGAAATTGACCCCGAGCCCGTTCCAGGTGGCGCCGAGGGGAAAGGGCCGCCCCTCTCTGAGGCGCGAGCGCCGTGCAACCTGCGGTATTGACGTCTTGGCCGACGCGCCCATTTCGCGGATCCTGCTGTGGCTTGGTGGCAGCAGAACAAAGGAGGCGGCGCTTTGTTCCCGCGGATCGGACGGCGCGAAGCTGGGGCGCGATATCTTTTGGCGCTTCCGGAACGCCGGCGGCGGGCCGGCCGTTTCGAGGGTCTGCCCTCAGTTGCAGGGGTTTGCTGTGCCCTCCTGGTCCCGCTCCCCCAAGGACGACACTACTGCCGCCGAGCCCCCCGGCGCCTGGCCGTCCGGGGTCGAGACGGCCGCCGCGGCCGCATTGCCGGACTTTCTTTTGCGGCAGCGCTGGTATCCTGCCAAGGACGCCGGCCGACCCGCCGTGACGCTGTCCACGCTGCTTCCCTTGCCCTGTCCCGGCCTGCCCGCCGCGATCGCGGTCTGGGAGGTGACGCCGCCGGCGCAGTCGCCTGTGCATCTGTTCGTGCCGCTGGCACTGGTGCCGCCGGATACCGCCGAAGCCGCACAGGTGATTGCCAAGGCGCCGACCAACCCTCGCGAAGACGGGGCATCGGCGCTGGTGGAGGCGTTCTCGGTCGATGCGTTCGTGCGAAGTTGGCTCGGAATCCTGCTGCAAGGCGATAGCGGCAGGGCGATGGCGGGGCGGCTGCGCGCGGGGCGCACGGACCGCCTCGGCCTCGATCCCGAGGGCGCCTGGGCCATACGCCGAAGCAGTGCGGAACAGTCGAACACTTCGATCCGGATCGGCGAAAGCGCGATCCTGAAGGTCATCCGGAAGCTGGAAGAGGGCATTCATCCGGAACTGGAGGTGGGGCGGTTCCTGACCGAGGAGGCCGGCTTTGCCGCCACGCCGGCGCTCTTCGGCTGGATCGAATTGGAGGGCAAGGCGGGCGCGGCCACGCTCTCGCTATTGCAGGCCTTTGTGCCCAATCAGGGCGACGGCTGGAGCTGGGTGCTGCAGCGGCTGAGTCGCGCCGCCGCACCCGAAGGTGACGCGGCGCTTGATGAGGTCGTCGCCTGGATCGAACGGCTCGGCGTGCGGACCGCCGAGATGCACCGGGCCTTCGGCGCTGCCAGCGTCAATCCGGCGTTCCGGCCGGAACCGGTCCGGGCCGAGGATCTGCGGGCCTGGAGCGAAGGCGCGCAGGCAATGGCCCGGCGCGCATTTGACGGCTTGACGGCGGCCGGCGAGCGGCTGGACCCGCCGGCACGGGCAATGGCTGCCTCCCTGCTGACGCGCCGGGCGCTGGTGACCGAGCGGCTGAAGGCGCTGACCGGCGACCCCGCCACCTTCGCCAAGACGCGCCATCACGGCGATTATCATCTCGGCCAGGTGCTGGTCGCCGGTGAGGATGCGGTGATCATCGATTTCGAAGGCGAGCCGATGCGTCCGCTCGCCGAGCGCCGCGCCAAGCACGCCCCATTGCGCGACGTGGCCGGCATGCTGCGCTCCTTCGCCTACGCCGCAGAAACCGTTGGCCGCACCCTGCCGGAGCCACTGACGGCAGACGAGCGGAAAGCGGCGCAGCGCCGCCTGGCCGCCTGGGAGGCGCAAGCGTCGCGGGTCTTCCGTGACGCCTATTTCGCGGCCGCACAAGGAACGTCCGGCCTCCCTGCCGACCGGGCAGAGGCGGAGCGGATCTTGCGCTTTTTCACATTGGAGAAGGCTCTCTACGAGATCGCCTACGAACTCGCCAACCGGCCCGATTGGGTCGCCATCCCCCTGCGCGGCGTCCTCGGCCTGCTCGCAGGCGATCCCGCCGCGACGGGCGCGCACCCCGCGCCGTCCGGCTGAGCCCGCAGCTCGGCAGGGGCCGATGAAGTCCTAGCTGTGCTTGGTGGCGCTGGTATTGACGATCAGCCGGCCGGCGGCGAAATCAAGGATGCCGAGCATCGCCCGTTTGCGCGACTGCCCCGGCGCTGGGACCCGCAGATCCGCACCCCGCTTGGCCCAGGCGCGGGCGAGATAGGGATGGGTCAGCGCCTCCGACTCGTCGCCAAACAACAGCGTGATATCGCCGGCTTCGGCTTGTTGCCTCAACAGGCGAAGGCGCAAATCGAAACGGTCAACCGCATCGGCATCCTGCCGTCCTTTCAGCGTGTGGCGGGGCCGACGCCAAACGAACCCCCTTTTTTAGCACTAGGCTGAGCCGCGACTTCGAGAGGCGCTCCCCGGTGCGCCGTTCGATCTCGTCTTGCAGACACGGGAGGGTCCAGTTCGGCCGATCCGCAACCTCGGGCGCCAAGAGCTGTTCGAGCACCGATAACGCCGCCTGCTCTTTGGTCGCGGCGGGACCCGGCGCCTTCGGGCGCGCAATCCCGCAACTCCCCTGCGGCCAAAAATCCATCGCCAACGCCGCACGCTCCTGAGCTTGTCGAAGGGCCGTGCGCACGCCGAACGCCGCAGCAATCTGCTTGCTGGTCCATCCCTCTAACGACAACAGGATGGCACGCGCCCGATCCGCTTCTTCCCGGTCGGACGAGTGCGCCAGAGCTTGCAGCTCCTCGCGTTGCTCGGCGGTCGCCGAAATCCACGACTGGCTCGGCATATTCCCTCCGCATGCGGCGGTTCCTCTTCCGGGATTCTGCCATTGTGGACCAACCATGTGAACCTTGCTTAGACCGCTGCCGCTTTCTTGAGCAGCTCGTGCAGGCTCCGCAGAGCAGAGCGGCCGGCGAGACTTTCAGCACCGCTTCTCCCCCGACCTATCCCCGAATTTTTGGCAGGGCGCATCCTGTATCTTGTGGCCGGGCGGAGCAGCCTTCGCGCAAGGTCAAATCATCGCCGCTGCCCGGCGTATTCTCAAAAACAAAACCCCATGATCATTCGTTGCGGCATGCCCGATGCCAGCCGCGAGAACACCACCCCGGAGGGCAGGGCCTCTCCGTCCAATGCGTCGCGTTTCCGTGCATGGACCTTTGGGACCGGCCCGGAAAGGTGGTCGTTACGGGCAATCCCTCTCAACAGGCCCATTGGTCATCGGCAGAGGACAGGCCGGCAGACGCATCGGCCGCCTTGCCCGATCCCCTCAACACACGCTGCCAGAGCCTTCTCCTTCGAGGCTGTCCGCCCGCGCCTCCGCGTCATCGGCCAAGCTGTAAAGCTCGTCCGCTATATCGGGCGCTTCGCCCGCCAATCGGCGTAACTCCTTTGCTGTATTGCGAAGAAAGTCGATCATTCGTCTTCTCAACTTAACTCACCATTGTTACTGTTGTGATCAACCACAGATAAAACAGCGGGCTGCTCCACAGGTGCATCTCGTAACTGTCCAAACGCCGCTGACCGCCGCCGAGCACGCCGCCATCCTCGGCCAGACCGCCGCCCGCATCTTCCATATCGCCTGCGATTGCGGCGGCTGAGGCGGCCGGGTCAGCGGGATTTTGAGTCCGGCATGGCAGGGACGAGCCGCACCTGCGCCGGCTGGGGCGTCCCCTGCGCCTCCGCGAGGCAGGCTTGCACGGCCTCGCGCAGGCTGGTCACATAAAGGTCGGCGCCCAGGCTCCGGCGCAGATCCCAGTCGATCGGGTTCGGTTCCTGCGCCGGCCACAGCCCGAGCACAAGGCGGGCGGCGGGCTGGCGGTCGCGCAATCGCCGCAGCAGATAACGCAGGCGGGCGGTGCTGCCGCCGACGCTGATATAGGAG
>DATFCQ010000002.1:0-20747 GCA_035252905.1 Allostellaceae bacterium
AGCGCGCAGGGCCTCGTCCGGCGTCGGCAAGTCCGCCGCGTAGGCAAGACGGACCAGCACCATCTCGGCCGCCGCAACCGGACGGGTGGCGGTCTGCACCTCGGGAATGCCCTTGAGCAGGATCTGCCAGGCGCGCGCCAGAACCGGCACGGACAGGCGCTGCGCGAGCGGGCCGGCCCGGTCGCGGTCGCCTTCGGCATAGGGATCGCCGGCGCCGGCCTCGGGAGCCAGTTTCATCCGGGTCGCGAAATGGCAGAGATCGAGCAGTTCGCGCAGGACCATGACCGGGTCGGCGCCGCCCTCATAGAGCTGGTCCATGCGCGTCAGCGCCTCCGCCGCCGCGCCGGACAGCGCACTCTCGAACAGGGCAAAGACCAATCCGCGATCGGCGATCCCGAGCATGTCGCGCACCGCCGCCTCGGCGATCTGCGCGCCGCACAAGGCGATCGCCTGATCCAACAGCGACAGCCCGTCGCGCACCGAGCCGTCGGCGGCGCAGGCGATCAGCGACAAGGCCGCCGGCTCGATCGCGATGCCCTCCTGCTCGGCGATCTTGCGGTAATGCGGCACCAACAGGTCGAGCGGCACCCGGCGCAGGGCAAAGCGCTGGCAGCGCGACAACACGGTGACCGGCACCTTGGGCAGTTCGGTCGTCGCAAACACGAATTTGACGTCGGGCGGCGGCTCTTCGAGCGTCTTTAAGAGGGCGTTGAACGCCTGCCGCGACAGCATGTGCACTTCGTCGATGATGTAGACCTTGGTGCGCGCCGAGACCGGGCGGTAGCGCACCCCCTCGATCAGGTCGCGGATGTCGTCGACGCCGGTGCGCGAGGCGGCGTCCATCTCGATGACGTCGACATGACGGTCCTCGGTGATCGCGCGGCACTCTTCGCAGACGCCGCACGGCGTCGGGGTCGGCCCGCCTTTGCCGTCGGGGCCGACGCAATTGAGCGCGCGCGCGATGATGCGGGCGGTCGTGGTCTTGCCGACCCCGCGCACCCCGGTCAGCATGAAGGCGTGGGCGATGCGCCCGGCCGCCATCGCGTTGGCGAGCGTGCGCACCATCGCCTCCTGGCCGATCAATTCGGCGAAGGTCTGGGGCCGGTATTTTCGGGCGAGGACGCGATAGCCGCCCGCGGTTTCGCTCATAGGAGGGCCATGGCAAGAAGGAGCCCGGACGGACGACCCAGATCGACACTCGTTACGGCTGCTTCCTTCCGGACCTGGCCGGGTTGGCGAGGGACCTGTCCGCCGCCGGACTCCCGCCCCACTATATCAGGGGTCGGCGGGATCGGGGCAAGGCTCGCGGCAACGCACGGACGCAGCCGCTTGCCGGGCCGGCGCAGGCTGTGCCACTCTCTGCCGATGCGACCGCCCAATTTCTATACCGCACCCGGGTTCGAGCGCGCCGGCCTCAGGCGCCGCGACGCGGAGTGGATTCGCGACCATCTTGCCCGGCCCGATAGCGTCTTTGTCCCGGTCTGGCGCCATCAGAGCCTCGTCGTCGAAGGGGGCGGCGCGCCGCGCGCGGTCCTCCTCGACGCAGAGGGGATCGCGGCGGCGCTCGGACAGGGCGGCGCCGGCGAACCGCTGCTCGAACAGGGCGCCGTCGTCTTTCTCGGTTTCGAGGCCGAGCGCGCGCATTTCGCGCTCGATCTGTCGACCCACGAAGAGCCGCTCGGCCGGCTGCGCTCCCCGGCCCTGACGGCGAGCGCCGGGGACGCCGCCAATCCGCGCTTTGTCGATTTGCGCCGGATCGGAGCCTTGCTCGACCGCCGCGAGGGGGCTCTTCTGGCCTTCGCCCGGGCGATGTTGTTCTGGCACTCGCGTCACCGCTTCTGCGGGATCTGCGGCAGCCCGACACGGAGCGAAGAGGCCGGCCATATGCGGCGCTGCACCAGCCCCGATTGCGCGGCGATGCATTTTCCGCGCACCGACCCGGCGGTCATCATGCTGGTCAGCGACGGCGAGCGGGCGCTCCTCGGCCGCAACAAGAACTTTCCGCTGCCGGGCATGTATTCGACCCTCGCCGGCTTTGTCGAGCCCGGCGAAAGCCTCGAAGACGCGGTCGCCCGCGAAGTGCGCGAGGAGACCGGGATCGAGGTCGGGCCGGTCGTCTACCACTCCTCGCAGCCCTGGCCGTTTCCGGCCAACATCATGCTGGGCTTTCACGCGCGCGCGCTGACCACCGAGATCACGGTCGATCTCGGCGAATTGGCGGACGCGCGCTGGTTCTCGCGCGCGTTTTTGCTGTCGCACGAGGATGACGACGAGTTCCGCCTGCCGCGCCGCGATTCGATTGCCCGCCGGCTGATCGAGGACTGGCTCGCCGGCACCATCGCCCTTTGATCACGGCGGAATGCGCCACCCCGCGGATCAAGCCCGCGGGCTAAAGGCTTTTCCGCCCTACGCACCCTCGCGCCTCGTCGAGGCTCAATGGCGGGCGCCGCCGGTGCCGGTGAGGGCGGTGCTCTGCGGCTTTTTCGCGATTGGCATCAGCAGCAGGGCGACCGCGAAGAGGCCGCCGAGCAACAACAGCGCATCGTTGTAGGTCATCACCAATGCCTCGGTCTCGACCCGGGCGGCGAGCAGTTTCAGCGCGGCGTGGTGCGGATCGCCAGGGATCAGCGTCGCCAGCCGGCTTGTCGCCATGGTCATGAAATGCTGCACCACCGGGCGCGCCGGGTTGACCGCCTCGATCAGCCGGTTCCAGTGGAAATGCAGTCGGTCGTTCATGACCGTATTGAGCGCCGCCAGCGAGATCGCGCCGCCGAGATCGCGCGTCAGATTGTAAAGGCCCGCGGCGTTCTTCAGCTTGGCGGGCGGGGTTGTGCCGAGCGCCAGCAGATTGGCGGGCAGATAGCAGAACATCAGCGCAAAGCCGCGCAGGGCTTGCGGCACCAGCAGTTCGAAAAACCCGGTCTGATTGGTCAGGCCGGCGGTCAGATACATCGCTACCGCGAACAGAAAGAGGCCGATCGCCAGCATGATGCGCAGATCGAGTTCGCGCGCGATCTTGGCCGAGAACGGCGACATGACCATTTGCGCAAGCCCGGTGACGACTACCGTCAGACCGATCTGCAGGCTGTCAAAGCCGCGCACCTGGGCGAGAAACAGCGGGATCAGATAGGTGGTCCCGTACATCCCGGTGCCAATCACAAAGGTATAGAATGAGCCGACCGCAAAATTGCGGTCGAGAAAGGCGCGCAGATCGACGATCGGCTGGCGATAGGTCAAGACGCGCCAGAAGAACAGGGTCGCGGCGATGCCCGATATGACGGCCGCGACGCGGATCGTCTCGTCGGACAGCCAATCCCAGCGCGGCCCCTCTTCGATCGCGTATTCGAGGCAGCCGAGGAACAGCGCCATCAGAATGAGGCCGATGGTATCGAAACCGCGCAACAGCGAGGAATCGGGCCTGTCGATGTCGATCGTGAACCATACCGTCGCGGCGACGGCGATCCCGGGCACAATGTTGACCAGGAACAGCCAGTGCCACGAGAAGGTGTCGGTCAGAAAGCCGCCGATCGTCGGACCCAAGGTCGAGGACAGGTTCAGGATCAATGAGATGATCACCATCAGCGTGGCCAGCCGCGGCCCGCGGAACTTGGTGTAGACGACGGGAAACACCGAGGGCGAGATGGCGCCGCCGCAAAAGCCCTGCATGGCGCGGTAGAGGATCATCTGGTTGAGATTGGTCGCGGTCGCGCACAAGGCGCTGGCCCCGGTAAAGCCGAGCGCCGCGACGACGAACAATACGCGCGTCGACATCACCCGCGCCAGGGTGCCGGACAAGGGCAGCATGATGACGTCGGCGATCAGATAGGCGGTCTGGATCCAGCTGATCTCGTCGACGCTGGCCGACAATCCGCCCTGGATCTGGGTCAACGAGCTGGTGACGATCTGGACGTCCATGATCGCCATGAACAGGCCGAAGACCATCGCCAGGACGCCGATCCAGTCGCGCAGGCGCGGCTCCGGCACCGCCGCCGGCGGCGGGCTCGGCGCCGCCGCAGCCGGCGGCCGTTTTTGCGCGAGGACGGGCGCTTCGCTCATCGAGCGTCAATGCGCCGGTTCGGCTGCGGCGGCGCCGATCGGCCCGCCGATCGATCCCTGGGCCTCGCGCAGCGCCTCGGTGCGGGTGTCGATGGTGACTGTGACCGACAGCCCGGGGCGCAACAAATGGGCGAGCGGCCCCGCCTCCGGCAGGGCGATCCGCACCGGCACGCGCTGGACGATCTTGGTGAAATTGCCGGTGGCGTTGTCGGGCGGCAATAGGCTGAACTGGGCGCCGCTGCCCGGCGCGAAGCTTTCGACCCGACCCTTCAGGACCTGCCCGGGATAGGCGTCGACCGTAACCTCGGCGGGTTCGCCGGGCCGCATCCAGGTCAATTGGGTTTCCTTGAAATTGGCGGTGACATAGACCTGCGGCAGCGGCACCAAGGACAGCAATTGCGTCCCCGGCTGGACGTATTGGCCGATCTGCCCGGCGCGGTTGCCGGCAACCCCCGCGACCGGCGCCCGGATCACCGTGTGGGCGAGGTCGTTCCGGGCGAGGCGCAAAGCAGCGCGGGCCTGGTTGAGCTTGGCCTCCTCCTCGCGCTGCTCGGAGCGCAACACGGCGAGCTGATCCTGCTGCGCAGTGACCGCCGCGCGGCTCTTGTTGAGCGCCGCCGCCGCCTTGGCGGCGTCGTCCTGGGCCTGCTCGAAGCGCTGGCGGCTGGCGAAATCGCTGGTCATCAGCATCTGATAGCGCCGGTAATCGGCCTGCATGCGGGTGAGGTCGGCGGTGGCCGCCTCTACGTCCGCTTTGGCCTGAGCGATCATCGCCTGCTGCAACGTGATCCGGTCGCTGTAGGTGGCGACCGTAGCCTGTTCGCTGGCGACCGCGGCTGCGGCCTGGGCGGCCCTGGCGGCATAGTCGCCGTCGTCGATGACGAACAGGACCTGCCCGGCCTTGACCCGCTCGTTGTCGGCGACCCGCACCTCCTTGATGTAGCCGGCGACCTTCGGGCTGATCACCGAGACGTCGCTCGCCACATAGGCGTCGTCGGTCGATTCGAGAAAGCGCCAGTCGGTCCACCAATACCAGAACCCGACCGCGCCCAGCGCGATCACAATAACAGGCAGGACCAGCAACAGCTTTCTACGCATCACTACAATGCCGCTCGAAAAAAGATTGAACTGAACCGTTCAGTTCAATCTTGCGGCAGCATGCAAGTGCGGCTAAAGAGTGTCAAGCGGAAGAGGAGCCATGATGCCGCCGATCCACGAGGTCGAGGCCGGCGGGAAGGTCGAAAGCATTCTCGCCGCAGCCAAAGAAAGCTTTCTCGCGCGCGGCTTCGGAGCGGTCAGCATGGATGCGATCGCGCGCGCGGCCGCCGTGTCCAAGGCTACCGTCTACGCCCATTTCACCAGCAAGGAGGAGCTTTTCGGCGCGGTGATCGGGCGCGAATGCGAGCGCCGCTTTGCCGACTTCTCGGCGCACGAGCTCGACCCGCAGGATCTTGTCTCTTCGCTCTCCGTGCTCGGCCGCCGCTTTCTCGAACTGATCCTGTCGCCCGACGCGATCGCCTTGCACCGCATCATCCTCGGCGAGGTCACCCGTTTTCCGATGCTGGGCGCGGTGTTCTGGCATGCCGGACCCGAGCGCAACCTGGCGCAGATCGAGGCCTTCCTGCGCCGCGCCGCCGCCGCCGGCGCGCTTAACCTCGGCGACGCGCGGCTCGCCGCCGAGCAGTTCGTCGGGTTGGTGCGCGGCGAGACCCAGTTGCGGCACCTGCTGCAGCTTGAAGCCGCGTCCGACCCGGCGGCGATCGCCGCCGCCGCCGAGGCCGCCGTCGCCACCTTCCTGCGCGCCTTCCGGCCGGGGCGGCAGTAAGGGTCGCGGATCGCCCTCACCCGCCTCGCTCCGCTCGGCATCCTCTCCCGCATTGCGGGAGAGGGGGGACCAGCCCGCCCTATGTTTTACCGGGGGCTGGTGGGTGAGGGCCGGTCCTACGGCCGCATCACCGGCCCGCGCAGGTCGGGGACGGTTGCCGCCTTCTCCGTCCACTCCGGCGACCACGGCGTCAGCGGCCGCGGCACCGCCGCCCCGTCGACCCGGATTTCGTCCACGCGCTCGTTGAAAAAGGCGAGATGACCCTTGATCTTCGGGCATTCCGCGATCGGCTCGGGATAGCTCCACACGATGTCCTCGAACACCCGGTCGCCGATCCTCGCCGACCAGTAGCGCGCCTTGCCCTTGTAGGGACAGGCGGTGCGCTTCTCGCTCGGCACCAAGAGGTCCATGCGCACATCCTCGGGCGGGATGTAGTAGCGGGTCGGCAGCCGCGTCTCGAACAGAAAGCGCGCGCGCTGCGTCAGGGCGACGGTCTCGCCGCCGAGGATGATTTCGACCTGGCGCGACGATGCGACGACGTCGACCCGCTTGTAGGGATCGCGCGGGTGGACAAAGATCTCCTCGTCCTCCTCGTACCAGTGGTCGACGCGGTCCCAGTAGAAGGCGACAAAATCCCGGATCGCCGCGACCTCGGCAAACGGCTCGGGATAGGCCCAGACCGCGTTTTCGGCGGTACGGCCGCCGGCCGCGATCGTCCAATAGGAGGCCGTCCCCTTATAGGGACAAAAGGTGTGATGGTCGCTCGGCCGCAACAGATCCATCCGCACATCCGCGCGCGGAAAGTAATAGACCGGCAGATGCCGCGTCTCGAACAGCAGATGCGCCCTGGTGCTGTCGGCGATAAAGGCGTCGTTGAACGCGACGCGCACGCGCCGCGGCGAGGGCTCGAAGGTGATGCGATAGTCGGGATTGGCCGCGAACCCGGACTCGCGCGTTTCGCTCGATGCCGCCATGATCGGGTCCTCCTTTGACGTCGGTCCCCCTGCCGGAGGATAGTGGAACCGCCGGCCGGTCGGCCAGAG
The DNA here is from genome assembly GCA_035252905.1 of Allostellaceae bacterium. Classification (GTDB taxonomy): domain Bacteria; phylum Pseudomonadota; class Alphaproteobacteria; order ATCC43930; family CGMCC-115725; genus AP-15. Next base: position 6,925 of record DATFCQ010000002.1, read on the forward strand.
GGCTCGCGCGGAGGAAGACATGTTCGAGGGGTTCACCGAGACCGAAATCGCCACCAGCGGGGCGCGCATTCATCTGCGCCACGGCGGCGACGGGCCGCCCCTATTGCTGTTGCACGGCAATCCGCTGACGCATGTGTCCTGGCACAAGATCGCCCCGCGCCTCGCCCGCCATTTTCACGTCGTCGCCGCCGATCTGCGCGGCTACGGCGACAGCGTCGGTCCCGAGGGCGGCGGCGAGAACCACGCCAATTATTCGTTCCGCGCGATGGCGCAGGACCAGGTCGAGGTCATGGAACGGCTCGGCTATCGCGAATTCTTCGCCGCCGGGCACGACCGCGGGGCGCGCACGGTCCACCGCATGGGACTCGACCACCCGGACCGGGTGCGCCGCGCCGCGGTCATCGACATCCTGCCGAACCATCACATCTGGACGCACGCCTCGAAGGACTGGGCGCTCAAATCCTGGCACTGGCTGTTCATGGCCCAACCTTACGACCTGCCCGAGCGGATGATGGCCGGGGTGCCGGCGCAGTGGTTCATGGAGCGCAAATTGTCAAAGCCCGGCATCGGTCTCGGCTTTTTCGACCCCGCCGCCTTTGCCGAATATGTGCGCTGCTTCAGCTGGAAGACGATCCGCGGCTCGTGCGAGGACTACCGCGCCTGCGCGACCTGCGATCTCGACATGGACAGCGCCGATCACGCCGCCGGCCGCCGGGTCGAATGCCCGCTCCTGGTCGTGTGGGGCGCCAGAAGCCACACCGGCACCGTCCATGGCGACGTGCTCGCGGTGTGGCGCCGTTATGCGGCAAACGCCGAGGGCGGCCCGATCGATTGCGGCCATTACGTCCCGGAAGAAGCGCCCGACGAGACCTATGATTGGCTGATGCGGCACTTCGCGGGAGAGTGAGGGGCCATCGCTCTCCTCTTCACAACGACGCTAAAATTGCCATATTCGCATCGCATGATCGGCGGCAGAGGCAAGCGAACCATCGCCGCGAGGAGCTGACGCCTGCAGATCTCCTGCAAAAACAGGCGGAACAGGCGGAGGGAGAATGATCGGGATTTGCCGTTGCCGGAGTCCTCTATGACCTCCCTCGCCGCTCTCGACGCCGCTGCGGCGCTGGTGCGTCGGGTCGTGCCCGAGACGCCGCAATATTGCTGGCCGCTGTTGGCGCGGCGGATCGGCGCCGAATTGTGGGTCAAGCACGAGAACCACACCCCGATCGGCGCCTTCAAGATCCGCGGCGGCCTCGTCTATCTCGACGATCTGCGGCGCGCTCATCCCGATCTCGGCGGCGTCGTCGCCGCGACGCGCGGCAATCACGGGCAGAGCATCGCCCTCGCCGCGGGGCGGCTCGGCCTTGCCGCGACGATCGTCGTGCCCTACGGCAACAGCCGCGAGAAGAACCGGGCGATGGCGGCGCAGGGCGCCCGTCTCGTCGAGGCCGGGCACGATTTCCAGGCCGCCTACGAATACGCCGCCGGGCTTGCCGAACGCGAGGGGCTCTCTCTCGTGCCCTCCTATCACCCGCTATTGGTGCGCGGGGTGGCGAGCTATGCGCTCGAACTGTTCCGCGCCCTGCCCGATCTCGACATCGCCTATGTGCCGATCGGGCTCGGCAGCGGCATCTGCGGCATGATCGCGGCGCGCGAGGCGCTCGGCTGCAGGACCGAGATCGTCGGCGTCGTCGCCGCAGAGGCCCCGACCTATGCGCTCTCCATCGCCGCCGGCCGGCCGGTCGGCACCAACAGCGCCGAGACGATCGCCGACGGGCTCGCCTGCCGCCTGCCCGACGCAGCGGCGCTCGCGATCATCCGCCGCGGCGCCGCGCGCATTGTGACCGTCGCCGAGACGGAGATCCGCCGCGCCATGCGCATCCTGTTCGCCGACACGCACAATCTCGCCGAAGGCGCGGGCGCGGCGGCGCTCGCCGCCGCCTTGCAGGAAAGAGACCACCTGTCCGGCAAGAAGGTCGCGGTGATCCTCTCCGGCGGCAATATCGATCGCGCGGTGTTCGCCGAGGTTCTGGCCGAGAGCGATGAAGAGTGATGCGCCCGCCCGCTCCGGGACAGGCGGGGCGGACGGGCGCGAAGGTTGAAATATCAGGCGCCGGCGCCTAACCGGACGAGCGCAGGAAGGTTTCGACCGTGCGGACGAATTCCTGGATGCGGATCGGCTTGGTGACATACCCGTCGCATCCGGCCTCCCGCGCCCTCTCCTCGTCTCCGCGCATCGCAAAGGCGGTGACCGCGACGATCGGGATCGTCTGGGTCGCCTTGTCCGCCTTCAGCGTGCGCGCAACCTCCAGACCGGATATGTCCGGCAACTGGAGATTGAGGAGTATCAGATCCGGGCGAGAGTCGTGCACCCTTCTGACGGCCTCTTTGCCGAGCACCGCCTTGAAAATCTCGTAGCCATGAAATTCGAGCAGGTCGTTCATCAATTTCATACTCAATTCATTGTCCTCTATAATGAGGATCTTCTTGCGGGAAGTAGTAGGACTAACCTGGTCTGTCGTCATTGCGGCAGCACAGGGGGCAGGCTCATGGAAGTCGGCAAGAATGGTATGCATATTTTAATATTAAACTTTGACTGCAACATTTTATGAGAATAAATTTTATAATCGACGTTGTCAGCCAAATAAATGGTTAACGCAGCCGATAACAAAGCCGGCGAAATACGCTGCGCATTCCGCCGCTTTCGTGTGCGACCGGGGCCGGAGGCCGCCGGCGACCGGGATTACAGGCCGAGATAAAACTTGCGCACGAGTTCGTTGTTGTTGAGCTCTTCGGCCGACCCGCCGGCGAAGGCGATCTTGCCGTGGACGATGACATAGCCGCGATCGGCGATGCGCACCGCCTGGTTGAAGTTCTGCTCCGCCATCAATACGGTCAGCTGGTGGCGCTCTTTCAATTCCTTGATCTTGTCGATCGTGCGCCGGACGAGCAATGGGGCGAGGCCGACCGAAGGCTCGTCGACGAGCAGAATGCGCGGCGCCGACATCAGCGCCCGCGCCAAAGCCAGCATCTGTTGCTCGCCGCCCGACATGCTGCCGGACAATTGCCGCCGCCGCTCGCGCAAGACCGGAAAGGTCTCATAGACGGAGGCGAGATTGCGGGCGATCTCGGCGCGCGCCCGCGGGCGATAGGCGCCCAAGAGCAGGTTCTCCTCGACCGTCAATTTGGGAAACAGCCGGCGCCCTTCGGGCACCAGCGCGATGCCGAGATCGACGATCTCCTCGGTCGCGCGGCCGATGAGATCGTGACGCTTGCCGTCGATCTCGGCGACGATCTGCCCGGCATTGGCGCGCAGCATGCCCATCACGCATTTAATCAGCGTGCTCTTGCCGTTGCCGTTGGTGCCGAGGAGCGCCACGGTCTCGCCCGGCGCGACCTTGAGCGAGACGCCTTCGAGCACCCGCACCCGGCCATAGCCGGCGTCGAGCCCGGCGATTTCGAGGCTACTCGCCAAGATAAGCCCGCTCCACCGCGGGGTTGCGGATCGCCTCCTGCGGTGCGCCGTCGGCGATCTTCTGCCCGGCCACGAGGACGACGAGCCGGGTCGAAAAACTCATGACCGCGCGCATGATGTGCTCGATCAGAACGATCGTGATGCCCGCCTGGTTGAGCCGGAACAACACTTCGAGGATCTCCTCGACCTCCGACGGCGACAGCCCGGCCATCGCCTCGTCGGCAAAGAGCAGGCGCGGCTCGGTGGCGACGGCGCGGGCGAGTTCGAGCTTGCGCATCTCGACCTGGGTCAGATCGGTCGGCAACCGGCGCGCCTTGTCGGCAAGGCCGACGTCGCCCAAGATCGCCCGCGCGCGCGCCTCGATCTCGGCCTTGGCGAGGCGCCGCCCGGGCCGCGCATTGACCGTGTAGAGGAGCGGGATGCGCAAGTTGTCGACAAGGCTCAAGGTGCGGAACGGCTTTGGCAGTTGGAAACTGCGCGCGAGGCCTAGCCGCGTGCGCCGATGCGCCGGCAGGCCGTCGAGCCGGTGCCCGCCAAACAGGACGTGACCGCTGTCGTGGCGCAAGGCCCCGGAGAGGCAGTTGACCAACGTGCTCTTGCCCGAGCCGTTCGGCCCGATCAGGCCGACGCGCTCGCCCGCCGCGATTACCAGGTCGATCGCGTCGAGCGCGACAAAGCCGCCAAAGCGCTTGCCGAGCCCCCGCGCCTCCAGGATCGGCGGCTCCATCATCCGGTCCGGCGCCGGCGGCGCGCCGTCACCAGCCCGACGATGCCGTTGGGCGCGACGATGACAAACCCGATCATGACCAGCCCGACGATCATCAAATTGAGCGCCGAGGAGATCGTCACGGTGGCGAGCTGCTGGATCGTCCCCAACAGGACCGCGCCGATGACCGGGCCGACCCAGCTGGTCATGCCGCCGATCAGCGGCATCGCCACGCTGTTGACGGCATAAGCGAGGTTGAAGCTCGAATCGGGGTCGAGATAGGTCACGTAATAGGGCAGCGGCGCTCCGGCCATGCCCATCAGCGCTCCCGACAGGATCGTCGCGGTCAATTTGAGGCGCAGGGTCGGCACCCCGCCCGCCTCGGCCGCCAATTCGTCGTCGCGAATGGCGGTGAAGCCGAGCCCCAGGCGCGAGTGCTCGATCGTGCGCGCGATCGCCACCGACACGACCGCCAGGATCAGCATCAACAAGAACAGGTACTGGATATAGCTGCCGAGGACCGGACCCTGTTCCGGCCGGATCACATAGACGCCGCGCGAGCCTCCGACATAGTCCCAGTTGACGATCAAGGTCTGCAATACGATCGCCAGGGCGAGTGTCGCGATCGCGAAGAAGATCCCGCGCAGCCGCAGGGTCAGATAGCCCATGCCGAGCCCGATGACGCCGGAGACGCATCCGGCGGCCAGCATCATGACCGGCAGCGGCAGATGGGTCAGCTTGTGGAGCACGACCGCGGTATAGGCGCCGCAGGCGAAAAAGGCGCCGACCCCGAAATTGACGTAGCCGGTATAGCCGCCGAGAATGTTCCAGGCGGTCGCCAATACGATGTATTGCAGCACCACATAGCCGGCGAAAAAGAAGTATTCGTTCGAGATCGCCAGCGAGGCAAACAGCACGGCGGCGCCGACGAGCGCCGCCAACAGCCAGAACCGGAGCGTGCGCCACAGCGCGCCGGAGGGCGCGGTCCGCGCCTTGGGCCGGACCGAAACCGTCGTCATCCGGCGCGCCCGAGGAGGCCGGAGGGCCGGATCGCGAGGGCCAGCAATAGAAAGCCGAAGGCGACCGCCGGCGACCAGGACGGCCCGAAAAAGGTCGCGGTCAGGCTTTCGACGACGCCGATCAGGATCGCCCCGGCGAGCATGCCGGGAAAGCTCGTCATTCCCCCGAGCACGCAGATCGCAAAGACCCGACCGAGATAGTCATTGCCGACCGAGGGCTGGACCGGCTGGATGATGATCAGGAAGGCGCCGGCGAGCGAGGCCGTCGCGATCGAGATGCCAAAGGCGATGCCTTTGATCCGCGTCGGGTTGACCGCCATCAATTGCAGGGCGAGCCGGTCCTGCGCGACGGCCATGATCGCCCGGCCGATAAAACTGCGCGACAGATAAAGCTGCAACAGCGCCACCATGGCGAGCGAGCACAGGAACGGCACGAGCATGCGCAGCGGCAATTCGAAGGTCCCGAGATGCAGGCTCGGGCCGATGTAAGGCGCCTGGACAAAGCGGTAATCGACGCCAAAGGCGAGGATCAGCCCGACTTCGGCGACAAACAGGAGCCCGAAGAAAAAGGCTAAGCCCTGGATCGATTCCTCGCCCCGCCGCTCGAAACAGAAGTGATAGATCTGGTAGACTACCAAGCCGAGCACAAAGAACGCCGGCATCGCCACGACCCCGCTGACAATCGGGTCGAGCCCGAAATGGAGGTCGCACAGATAGGCGACGTAGGAGCCCAGCATGATAAAGGCCGGGTGGGCGATATTGACGATGTCGAGCATGCCGAACGAGATCGTCAGGCCGACGGTCACTGCGGCGTAAAAGCCGCCGAGCAGGATGCCGGCAATCAGCGCATTGATCGCGAGGTCGAGCGAAACCCCCATTGCCGCCGCGGCTCCGGGCCGCTAGACGCAGGCGATCGGGGAGCGGCCGGTCGGCGCGCGCGGCACTCGCAACATCCTTTTCCTCCCTCGGGCCGCCGCCGGCGCGGCGGAAGCGGCGCGCATTAGACCAGCATCGCCGGCCGCTGTTAAGAGGCTCTCCGCTTTACCGTTCGCCTGGGAAGAGGCGCGCTTTGTCGCACAAAAGCGCTTGATCGGACGGACCGCGCCGCGCCACCCTGCCGGCCACGGAGTTTGAGGCTGTGTGGGAATGCGCCGGGCAGGGCTGGTCATCCCGGGATGGCCTCCCCGAGTCCGCGCGAAGCGCGGCTCGAGGACAGGCTCCGGGCCAGGCCCGGGATCCATGAACACCGGCCTTACCTGGCTTGCACGGCCCGTGCGCATGGCTTCCGGGTTCGCAGGCTGCGCCTGCGAACCCGGAATGACGACTCCTATACGGAATTCTAAGAATTGGAGGATGGCGATGCCGGAATCCTTTGTGCCGCGTCTGGAAGATCGGCGGCTCCTGACCGGCGCCGGCCGGTTTGTCGACGACGAACGGCTTGCGGCGGCGGCTCATGCCGTCTTTGTCCGCTCGCCCCATGCCGCGGCCGCGATCCGCGCGATCGACAGCGAAGCGGCGCGGCGGGAGCGCGGGGTCTTTGCGGTCTTGACCGCGGCCGACATCGAGCGCGCCGGGATCGGCAACCTGACCGTGCCCGCGCCGATGCCGGGCGGCGAGGGCCTCGTCCTGCCCCATCGCCCCTCCCTCGCCGGCGGCTTTGTGCGGCATGTCGGCGAGCCGGTGGCGCTCGTCGTCGCCAAGAGCGAGGCCCTGGCGCGCGACGCCGCCGAGCGGGTCGCGGTCGGTTACGAGGAATGCCCGGCCGTCGCCGACCTCGCGCAGGCCGCCGCCCCCGGGGCGCCGCCGCTATGGCCGGAAGCGCCGGGCAATATCGCGCTCGACTGGGCCGGTCCCGGCACTGATCCCACAACCCGGCAGGCGCTCATGGCGCGCTTTGCCGGCGCCGCGCACGTCGCCCGGGTGCGGCTCGTCAACCAGCGCATCGTCGTCGCCCCGCTGGAACCGCGCGCCGCAATCGCCGAATACGATCCGCAGCACGACCGCCTGACCCTCCACGCCGCCTCGCAGAGCGCCTTTGTCATGCACAGTCATCTGTGCCAGATCATGGGCCTCGCCCCCGACCGGCTGCGGGTCAGGAGCGGCGACGTCGGCGGCGCCTTCGGCATGCGCACCGCGCCCTATCCCGAATACCCGGCCCTGCTCATCGCGGCGCGGCACCTGCGCCGGCCGGTGCGCTGGACCGCGACGCGCTCGGAAACCTTTTTGAGCGACAATCAGGCGCGCGACACGATCGTCGAGGCGGCGCTCGCGCTCGACGGTGAGGGCCGCTTTCTGGCGCTCGAAATCGACGCGCTCGCCAATATGGGAGCCTATCTGACCCCGCACGCCGCCTTTATTGCGACCGTCAACTTCACCCGCTGCCTGCCGGGCATGTACGACATCCCGCTCCTCTCAGTGCGCATCCGCTGCCTCTATACCCATACCGTGCCGACCGGCCCCTATCGCGGCGCCGGCCGGCCCGAGGCGAATTACGCCCTCGAACGGCTGGTCGACGCGGCGGCGCAGGTCACCGGCATCGACCGGATCGCATTGCGTCGGCGCAATCTGATCACCCCGGCGATGATGCCTTACCGGACGCCGGTCGGGACCACCTATGATAGCGGCGATTTTCCTGCGGTCCTGGACACTGCGCTCGCCGCCGCCGACGTTGCCGGCTTCCCCGCCCGCCGCGCCCGTGCGCAGGCGGCGGGCAAGCGCCGCGGGCTCGGCGTCTCGTGCTTTCTCGAAATCGCCGGAGGCCAGCCCGGCGAGGGCGCGGCGATCGGCTTTCCCGGAGGCAGCCGGCTATTGCTCGCGATCGGCGTGCAGGCGAGCGGCCAGGGCCAGGAGACCCTCTATCGCCGTCTCGTCGCCGAGCGCCTCGGCATCCCGGTCGAACAGATCGCACTCGCCGAGGGCGACAGCGACGCCCGGGTTCCCAGCGCAGGCGCGGTCGCCTCGCGCTCGACGATGTCGGTCGGGGGCGCCGTCGTCGCGACGGTGACGGCCATGATCGAGAAAGGCCGTCGTCTCGCCGCCGAGCTGTTCGAGGCGGCGGAAGCCGACATCGCCTATCAGAACGGCGTCTTCGCGATTGCCGGCACCGACCGGCGCATCTCATTGTTCGAACTGGCCGAGCGCGCGGCGCAGTTGCGCCGTGACGGCGTCCTTGCCGAGGATCTCGATACGCGGCGGACCGCCGACGTGCCGCCCTCCTTCCCGAACGGGGTGCACATCGCCGAGGTCGAGATCGATCCCGAGACCGGCGCGGCTTCTCTTGCCGCCTATCATGCGGTCGATGATTGCGGCCGGGCGCTCGAACCCGTGCTGATCGAGGGTCAGGTGCAGGGCGGCGTCGCGCAGGGCGCGGGACAGGCGCTGCTCGAAACCGGCGTCTACGACCCGGCGAACGGCCAATTCCTGACCGGCTCGTTCACCGACTACGCATTGCCGCGCGCCGACGATCTGCCGCCCGTTGCCACCGCCCTTCACCCGGTGCCGTGCCGCACCAATCCGTTGGGCGTCAAGGGCGTCGGCGAAGCGGGGACGACCGCATCCCTGGCCGCGATCATGAACGCCGTCGCCGACGCCCTGCCCGAAGCCCCTGCGCTCGATATGCCGGCGACGCCGTCGCGCCTCTGGCGGGCGCTCCACTCTCCGCAAAAAGCAGCTCCCCCGCCCGCAGGATGAGCCGCGGACGGGGGAGCGAAGAGCCCCTCACCCCGGCCCTCTCCCCGCGATGCGGGGAGAGGGAGGGACCCGCCGCGAAGCGGTGGGAGGGTGAGGGGCAGATTGCGACCGGTATCGGCCGTTTCAGGCTTGCATGGAGGCCGATCGTCGGTTGGCCGCGATCCTCATTCGCCTTCGACTTCGTGGCGCGGGCGGTTCGCCGTGAACACGGCGATGCAGCCGACGCTGTCGTCGCCGCCCACCGAGGAGCAGACCCCGGCGCCGGCGGTGGCGGCAATGGGTACAAAGACCTTGTTCGTGATCGGATCAGCCGCCACCGAATGCGAGGTGCCGCCGCCCTTGATGCCGGTCTGCGGGCTGATGTCTGACACGCCGGTCAGCGCGTCGATAATGCCGAGATGCTGGGGATTGGCGCCGCCCGATTCGCCGAGGAAGTAATGGCCGTCACCGGGATTGTACCAAACCTGGTCGCTGCCGTCCTCATTGGGCACTACGGCAAGGGTCTTGCCGTTGCGCTCATTGATGATGACCGTCGACGGCACGTCCTTGTTCGGGTCGTTGCAGCCGATCAGGATCTGGTTCTGGGGGCCGATCGCCATGCCCTGCGGACCCTCGCACTGGCTATGGTCGAGGGGGAAAGTGTTGACGATGCTTCGTGAAGTCGGGTCGATCACGAGGACCGCGCCGGGGGCCGTGTCGTTGCCCGGGCCGTTGACCTCGGGGATGTTCAGATAAAACATCCCGGTTCGCCGGCTGTACTGGCACTGCTCGATGCCGTTGGTCGCGCGCGGCGTGCCGTTCTGCCCATTCATGACGATCTGACCGAGCACCTTGTAGTTCGTGCTGTCGATGAAGGTGACATACGGTCCGCCGCCGGTCGCGGTGAACGGCTCGGCGTCGTTGGCCACCAGGACCACATTGTCTTTCGGGTCGAGACACAACTCGTCGGCGCGCGCGACGCCGCCGGTCGCGATCGTGGCAACGAGGCTCCCGTTGGAGAGGTCGATGACCTTGACGAGACCGCCAGTACCGCCGTTGCTGCCGTTGCCGTAATCCCCGGCCCACAAAAAGAACTGCGTGTTTTTATTGCTATGGACCGTAATGATCCCGTTCGGCCCCGAGGTGTCAGAGGTCGGACCGACGCCGGCGAAATTCGCTTTCAACTGCTCGGTGAGCTGATTGGTTTTCACGTAAACGCCGTCGACAGTCGCATTGGTGCGGTCGGCCAGGAAATAGCCGCCGAGGAACGGATCGACAAAGCTGATGTCGAACGACTGGATCTTCTGGAGGTTCGGCAGACTGATCGCCGCGCGCACCTTGAAGACTTCGTCGTTCCTTGCCGCGGCTGGGTGCGCGGCCAGGAGCGCGGTCGCGCCGAGCATTCCCGCCACCATGGCGGGGCGCCACATTCGTCTGAATCCGCTGTGCGAAAACCTGCGATGGCCGCGCATGTTCCCTCCCACTTGCTGAGATTTCAACCAAGCAGGCGCATGAGGTGGCGCCTGTTCGCCAGTCAATCACAGCGAACGCAGAACGTCAACTTGGCGCACTACTTTTGCCACCGACCGGCTAACCCAGGTAAGTAAATCCCTGTCCGCCTCGCAGCGGGGTTTTGCTTGCTCAGGCCGGGAGCAGAGAATCGGCGAGCCTTGCCGCCCGCCGCACGAATCGGAACGGAGCGCGGCGGGTTATCAGACGGGGATCAGCGGCTCGCCGCGCATGTACTTGCCGCGGCAGAACAAAAGCGTTGGCTTATTCGTATAGGCAAAGCGCTCGACATGCCCGATGAATATGATGTGGTCACCCCCATAATGGCGGTATTCGTTTCGGCACTCGAAATGCGCAGCCGCGCCGATCAGTACCGGAGCCCCGCACTCCGGAATGATGTGGTCGACTTCGATAAACTTGTCTTCGTGCTTGCGAGCGAATTTGTTGGACAATTCGATCTGGTCGGCAGCCAGAATATTGACAACGAAATGCGAGCCTTCCTGGAAGGCGGACAGGCTGTCTGCATAGAGCGAGGCGCTCCACAGCACCAGAGGCGGCTGCAAGGAAACCGAGGTGAAGGAATTGGCGGTCAGACCGACGAGCTTGCCGGCGCTGCTGCGCGCGGTGATGATCGTCACGCCGGTCGCGAACGTGCCGAGCGCGTTGCGCAATTCGCGCGCGTTAAAATTTTCGTCACTGGTCCGATGGACCGGCGCCGTATGGCTGCCGAGGATCTCGAGCTCGGCAATTTCGGCCTTTGGCATCGTATTCTGCACTGGTATTCCTCTTGCTCTTCGATTAGAGCGGCGCGTCGGGCGGCAGCCCGAGCGCCACGCGGCCGTAGACCGCGGCGTTGACGTTCCAGCTCAGCATGTAATGCGCCTTTGCCGCATAGGCATCGCGAAAGGCGCGCTGGATCGAGCTGTGCTGATAGACGGCGCCGCCCCCGGTGGCGGTGAACAACAGCTCGACCGCATGCGTGCACAAGGTCGCAGCATAGGCGCCGTCGCGGCGATAGCGCGCCTTCTGTTCGAGGCTCGGCACTATGCCGTCTTCGGTGAGCCGCATTGCCTCGTCGCAATCGCGCAGCATGATCGCCTCGGCCGCATCGACGAGCGCCGCCGCCTCCGCCAGACGCACCTGCACCGTGCTGAAATCCGCCAAGTTCTTGCCGGAATATTCGGAGCGCCGGGTGCGCGTCGTCGCGATGTAGTTGCGGACCACGCCGCGCGCAATGCCGAGCGAGACGCCGGCGATGGCGAAAGCGAACAGGCTGATTGCCGGCAACCGGTAGAGCGGCGACGAATTGACCGTACTGCCGGGGGTGGGGCCGCCCGTGATCTCCGCGGCGGCGATCGTGCGATGATGCGGGACAAAGGCGTCGTTGACCTCGACGTCCTTGCTGCCGGTGCCGGCGAGCCCCATCACCTGCCAGGTGTCGATGATCCGATAATCGCTCGCCGGCAAGAGAAAAACGCGAGGCTCGCTCGTCCCGATCTCCTCGTCGACGCAGAGAGCGCCGATCATGTTCCAGCTCGAGCAGTCGATCCCGCTCGAAAACGGCCAGCGGCCGTGGAGGCGATACCCGCCGGGCACGCGCTGCGCCCGCCCGCGCGGGAAGACCAGCGCCGAGCCGATCAGATTGTCCGGAGAGTCGCCCCAGATCTCCTCCTGCGCCGCGGGCGGCCACATGCCGAGGAGCCAATTATGGGCGGCCAGATTGGCGAGAACCCAGGCTGTCGAGCCGCACCCCTCGCCGATCACGGCGACCAGTTCGCACAATGCGCGGTAGGGCAGTTCGCTGCCGCCGACGCGCCTCGGCTGCAGCATACGAAACAGGCCGCTTCTGTGCAGATCGGCAATGGTCTCGTCGGGGAGCCGGCGCAAGTGTTCGGCCTCTGGCGCGCGCTCGCGCAGCACCGGCACCAGCGCCTCGGCGCGCGCCCTCAGCTCCGCCAAGCCCGGCGGCGCCGCGTTACGATCGGTGTTGGGCATCAGGACTCTCCTGCCTTTGCCGCCTCTCCACACTCTACTCGCCGCGCTCGATCTCCGCGAGAGGCTGGTGAGATCGTCACCCGCCCCATCCCGCGCAATCGCCGGGCGTGGTATGTGTCGGGGAAGCGGCGGCGGCCACTTTAAGGAAACGCTGGATGATCATCGACACCCACGCCCATGTCGTCCCCAACAGCCTCCTCGATGCGTTGCGCGCCGAGCGGCGCCTGTTCCCCTCGGTCAAAATGATGGCCGAAACGGCGGCGCCGCGCCTTGCCTTTGCCGAGGCGGCGCCGACGCGGCCGATCATGCCGCGGCTCTCCAATCTGGACGAGCGCCGCGCCTGGCTCGCCCGGGCCCGGGTCGACCGCCAATTGGTCGGCGGCTGGACCGACGTCTTCGGCTATGAATTGCCGGGTCCGGAAGGCGCCGATTGGGCGCGCTTCTTCAACGCGCATCTGAAGGCGGACGCGGCCGCGCTCCCGGTCTTGACGCCGCTCGCGACGGTGCCGCTGCAGGACGGCGCGCTCGCGGCGCAGGTGCTCGAAGAGGCGCTCAACGACGGCTTCAAGGGCGCCATGCTGGCAACCCAGCCGCACGGGGCGGGCGGCACCCTTGACGACCCTGCGCTCGACCCGTTCTGGGAAGTCGCCTCGGCGCAGCAGGCGGTGATCTTTCTGCATCCGCAATATGTCTGCGGCGATGACCGGCTCAACGGTTACGACCTGCTGAACGCCGTCGGCCGGCTGGCCGACACGACGATCGCGGTGGCGCGGCTGTTGTTCTCGGGTCACCTGTTGCGCTTCCCCGGCGTCACCCTGATCATTGCCCATGGCGGCGGCGCCCTTCCCTACGCGCTCGGGCGATTGCGGCGCAATCATGCCATCCACAAGGACGCATTTGCCGACCCGGCGGACGGGTTCGGGCGGCTCTATTTCGACAGCGTGGTGTTCGAACCGCAAGCCCTGCGCTTTCTGTGCGACGCCGCCGGCGCCGACCGCGTCATGCTCGGTTCCGATTACCCGTTCGCGATCGGCGATCCCGATCCTTGCCGCGTCGTCGACGACACGCCGCTGACCGCCGGCGAGCGCGCCGCCATCCTTGGCCAGACCGCCGCCCGAATCTTCCATATCGCCTGCGATTGCGGCGGCTGACGCAGCCGCCGCAGGGCGGTGGCCAGGGTCAGCGGGATCTGGCTTCGGGCGCGGCAGGGACAAGCCGCACCTGCGCCGGCTGGGGCGTCCCCTGCGCCTCCGCCAGACAGGCTTGCACGGCTTCGCGCAGGCTGGTCACATAAAGATCGGCGCCCAGGCTGCGGCGCAGATCCCAGTCGATCGGGTTCGGTTCCTGCGCCGGCCACAGCCCGAGCACAAGGCGGGCGGCGGGCTGGCGGTCGCGCAATCGCCGCAGCAGATAACGCAGGCGGGCGGTGCTGCCGCCGACGCTGATATAGGAG
>DATFCQ010000003.1:0-21264 GCA_035252905.1 Allostellaceae bacterium
CATGGTGTGGATCTGGGTGTCGAGCATCGTCGTATTGATCGGCGGCAAGCTGAACGCGGAGATCGAGCATCAGACGACGCGCCAAAGCACAGTCGGTCCTGCGAAGCCGCTCGGGCGGCGCGGAGCGAGAATGGCCGATACGGTGGGACCGCTGCGGAGCTGATCGATGTCGTGCCTGCCGGCAGGATCACTGCCGCGGGAATGCAGACCGGATCAAGAGCGTTCTGGGAATAAGCGCGCATCGGATGCCGATAGCGCGTGGCGGGATGAGGGCTGCTGAGCGAATATCCCGGCAGCCCTCTTTCTTTCTGAGCACCGAGCGCTCGAATGCGGCGCCGATCGCCATCGGTGCTCCGTATGATCGATCGCTAGCCCTTCCCGCCCGTGCGAACTGGTCGAGAAACTGAAGCGGTTCGTGGACAAAAGCGCGGCAAGCGGAACGCCCGATGAGGATAGAATATCATTGAAAGGATTAGCGGCACACGTGTAGAAGCGAACGACACGGCTTGATTTCCGTTGCCCCTCCTGGGGAGGAGAACCGGTGATGGAATTCCGCCGTGAATGCTCAACATTTCCGCAAACACGCTGAGCGATGCCGCTTTCTCGTCATAACAGCGCTCAGACCGGAAGTGAAACAGCAGCTCCGCCTGTGGGCTCGCGAGTTCGACGATTTAGCAGATACCCTTGAAGCCCGAGAGCACGGACGCGAATACGTGGAAGAGGACGCCTCATAAGGTACCCGCTTTAGCGCGTCTGCTACGTAATTCCGCTATATTCGAGCGCGTGGAGGCGCGATGTCGCCGGCCAGGCAGGGCTGATGCTCCTTGAGCCCAGCGAAGAGGGAACGGCGGCTCTCATCCGACACTCGAAGCTGTTAGATAGCTGGTCTGCCCGTCGGCGGCGATAGTCTCGCGGGCTTCAATTTGCTCTGCCAGCCGCTCAAACTTTTTCCGGCGCCGCGGCATTGCTGCTCACGCTCCCCGCCATCGGTTTGCCGTCCCTCGCAATGCTCGGCAGGATCCTGCCGCTCCGCTCACTCATGTACTCGGCCTCGGCACCTTCCTTTTCGGCCTCCTCGCCGCCGTCTCACGGTTTTGGATTTCCCATCCCGGGCGTGGCGTGGCGCGACGCACCCGCCGCCGGACGGTGACGGTGTACGCGCTCCAGGGAAGATCGGCGAGCGTGCGCTCGTAGCGGCTGTGGACGCGCTTGGACCGCCGCAGAGCGGGCAGCGTGCCGTGATCCGGCGAGGCTGAAGAATGACGGTGGTCGCGGATTGAACGGGATCGAGCTTCCAAATTGCGAGCCGAACGTGGGTCCTGTCCGGCAAAAGGTACGAAAGAGGGTCCATTCATTATGGCGGCGCTCAACCCCGATCATCAAAATTGGCCAAGACTCCACCGAGCGTGCGTCCGTCGCCGCCCTACAGTCTCAGCTAAGGTGTATCGGAAATGGCCGATGAGTGCGCGTCGGTCCGCGCATCATTGCGCGTCAACATAGCTATCAGGATCAATGTGTTAAGACCGG
The DNA here is from genome assembly GCA_035252905.1 of Allostellaceae bacterium. Taxonomy (GTDB): domain Bacteria; phylum Pseudomonadota; class Alphaproteobacteria; order ATCC43930; family CGMCC-115725; genus AP-15. Next base: position 1,528 of record DATFCQ010000003.1, read on the forward strand.
TCATCTTGAAGCTGACCGACATTCTATAGCCAGGAAAATTGGTTTATAATTAAAACCATGTTCTAAATATATTATTCTCCTTGAAATCAACGATCGGAAATACCATGTAGAACTGGAAGAGAAGGTTTGCCGTACATAATTCTGAGCCGCGGAAACGTGCGTGGTTAGTTCGATGTAGCCTAGGCCACCCGTCGGATCGCAAATCAACTCTCTCACTGCGAACACCTGAGTTGTGCCGATTTGTCCGGAACGGGCATTGGACAATGACGCCGGAACCAATACATACGACAGATCCGGCGGCTGCCACAGATTGTGCAACAAAGTGCGGACGGCATCCCTGACGAGAGCCTCGCACCGGGAAGATTTTTCGCGGCATAGCGCCGGGATTGAGATGGCGCTGCCGGCGCTGGCCGCAGCGGGGTGGGTGGCCAAGACGGCGGCGCTCGACAGCACCCATGTCCGCGCGCACCGCTCGGCGCCGGAGCCAAGGGGGCCAAGGCGCAGGCCATCGGCCCTTCGCGCGTCGGCCAGACCACGAAGATCCACCTCCTCGCCGAGGTTCTCGGGCGGCCGGCCGTCGTCCCTGGACGCAAGGCCTCGCCAGCGACGCGAGACCGCCCCGCGGGTGCTGGCTGCCGCCCCTTCGACAAGCTCAGGAGGGCTGCCCGCGCCGTCTGGCCGCCGATCGCGGCTTCGACGCCAACGCGCTGCGGCGCGCGCCGCAGGCAGCGGACACCAAGTCCGTTATCCCGAGTACCCGCGCGCGCAAGCGCCCGATCCGCCACGACCGCGAGCGCTGGCGCATCGAGGCCACCCTCAACCGCCTCAAGGATTTCCGGCGCGTGGCCGCCGCTGCGACAAGCTGGCCCGGAATTGCGCTTCCGCCGTCGCCCTCGCCGCCATCGTCGCTTTCTGGTGCTGGTTGAGGTCGGACCCTAACCCGAACGCCCCGGGCCTTCGGTCAGCGACGGCGGTGCGGATTGTCGGTGGCTTCCGAACGGTAATTCGCCGTTCGCAGCCATGCTGACGAGCGCTACTGCGACGAGAAGGAGACAGATCAGCCAAAAGGCTTTCGAGGACGCGCTCTTCCAACGCCCGGAGCGCCGGGCTTCGGCTGGCTCGTGCGTGCTGCTGCTTGTCGGCAACAGCGCGACCAGGTCAAGGGCAATATCCCGCGCCTCCGATCGGCATATGCCGAGCAACCGAACGATCATCGGAGCCAATTGGTCAACCGCTTCTCGCTTTTCCAAAGACGAAAGCCGAGTGGCCTCGTCCCACGGATCCAGCCCGAGCTGCGTGAGTGCCGAGATCACGCTCAAGGGAATGCCGTTCCGTTCCTCTCCTACCGGCGCGAAGAGAAAGTCGTCGAGGTCGGGACGCAGGGGCCTATACAGAGGACGCAGAGCCATCGCCGTCCCGATTATGTGGACGCGGTTGTCCGACCTGTACGGCTTCTCGATTGATCATCGTAATCGCGCCTGCTCGGGACCGGTTTTAGATTCCTGTGCAGCCGCCTCGAGTTCCACCGGATCGACGGCGACAGCCTGCCCCGCAATCATGCTGCCGCGCCTCCCGGGAAGCAGAATTACGGTCCTGATGCGCCGGTAGGCGGGAAAAGACAACCCTTCCGGCAACTCTTCCTCCGTCTCAACGGTATAGGTTCCGGCGGACTGCAGACCGTCGATCCCGGTCAGCGAGAAGGGTCTGGCGAAGAATATGTAGGCAACCGTGGTGCGGTTCATCATCTGTCTGCCAATCCCCGGAGAGATGGGCTGCGCCATCGGCATGCTCTTTGACCCGCCGATCTCACGGGAATTCACTATCCGCCATCTTCGGGAGCGCAAGCAGGGTTGTGATCAAATCTGTTTCCCGAGGGGTCATGAACCTCTCCGATCTCGTCGAGCAGACGCTCGAGGGTGCGGCGGTCGACGCCGTCGCTCTTCATCAGAGCGCCCACCAATGGATCGTCGAGCAGTTCGGCGAGTGAGCATTCTGCAATCGGAATTCGCTTCAGAGCCTGCCCTCCCCCGGCACGAGCCACGGGCGATGCGCCCGCTCGGGCGGTGTCAACACCGCGCCATCGGCGTCCAAATCGGCGGTGTTGACGGCGTCGCCTCCGCTGGCATGATCGTCAATTTTATTGTCCGGCTGATGAGCATCCGCCCATCTCCTAAATCCCTTCGCAAGGCTATCGGCCAGAGAAATATACATCCGAGTCTCCTCCTATGAATTTACGTCATGTACATATGGGTGTAATTCTGAATATTACCAGGTGAATCGCGAACCAGCCAAAAAAGCTTTACACCGCATCGCTCTTCTCTAAAACGGCAGCGGCGCGTTCAACAGCGGCGGGCAGGAGAATCGCATGGCCGAGCGTACCAGTAATGCCGCAGCTTCGACCGAAATCATCCCGGCCGGGCACGCCGCGCCGACCGCCGACGAGGAGCAGGGAAGGCCGCGGCCTGCGCCCGGTCTCGCCGGGCTCTCCGTCGCGGCGCTCGGCGTCGTGTTCGGCGACATCGGGACGAGCCCGGTCTATACTTTCCGGGAGTGCTTCAACCCCGAGCACGGGCTGGCGCTCCGGCCGGAAAACGTACTCGGCGTCCTGTCGCTGATCGTGTGGGCGCTGATCATGGTTGTCGCCGTCAAATACGTGCTGCTGATCATGCGCGCCGACAATCAGGGCGAAGGCGGGATCCTGGCCTTGCTGGCGCTGGCCCTCGAGGCGGCGCGAGGCCCGCGCGCGCACCGCCTTCATCCTGCTCGCCATCGGCGGCGCCGCGTTGTTCTACGGCGACAGCATGATCACGCCGGCGATTTCGGTATTGAGCGCGATCGAAGGAGTCGGCGTCGGGACACCGGCATTGAACCGGCTTGTGCTGCCGCTCACGGTCGTGGTGCTGGTGGCGCTCTTCCTTTTTCAGAAGCGCGGCACCGAGAGTGTCGGCCACCTCTTCGGCCCGGTGATGGTGCTGTGGTTCGCGGTGATCGCGGCCGACGGGCTGATCCAGATCGTCGAGGCCCCGGGCGTGCTGGCAGCCCTGAACCCGGCCCATGCCGTCATGATCTTTCTCGCTGCCCCCTTGACCGGCTTTATCGTGCTCGGCGCCGTGTCTCTCGCCATCACCGGCGGCGAGGCGCTCTACGCCGATATGGGCCATTTCGGCCGCTTCCCGATCCGGCTGACCTGGTTCGCTCTGGTGCTGCCCGCCCTTGTCCTCAATTATTTCGGACAAGGCGCCTTGATCCTCGGCGACAGGGCGGCGATCGCGAGCCCGTTCTTTCGCCTGGTGCCGGGGTGGGGGCTGTACCCGCTGGTGCTGCTGTCGACCGCGGCGACGATCATCGCCTCGCAGGCGGTGATCTCCGGCTCCTTCTCGCTGTCGCGCCAAGCGATCCAACTCGGCCTGATGCCGCAGCTCGACATCTTCCAGACCTCGACGCGGGCGCGCGGTCAAACCTACATCCCGCAGATCAACTGGCTGCTGCTAGCCGCAGTTCTCGCCTTGGTCCTGGGGTTCCAAAGTTCGAGTGCTCTCGCCTCGGCCTACGGCTTCGCGGTCACCGGGACAATGAGCTTCACCACGGTGCTCGCCGGATCCGTCATGGGCGGCGTCTGGCTTTGGCCATGGCCGAGGATCACCATTGTGCTGGTGCCGATCATGACCATCGACCTCGCGCTGTTCGGCGCGAATGCGCTGAAGATCCCGAGCGGCGCCTGGTTCCCGTTGGTAATCGGCCTCGTCCTGTTCACGATTATGACGACCTGGCGCACTGGCCGCCAGTTGGTACAGGCGCAGTTGGCGAGCGAGACGGTGCCGCTCGCCTCCTTTCTCGCAACCTGCGAGAAAGCGCCGGAAGCCCGCGTCTCCGGCACCGCCGTCTTTCTCACCACGCATACCGACGAGGTGCCGCTGACCCTGCTGCACAACCTCGAGCACAACAAGGTGCTGCACCGCACAGTGCTGCTCGTCCGGGTGGTGACCCGGAACATTCCCCGGGTCGCGCGCCCGGACCGGATCAAGGCGCGTGATCTCGGCGGCGGCTTTTGGCAGGTCGAGGCGCATTTCGGGTTCGCTCAGACGCCGAACGTGCCGCGCGAGCTGGCCCGGGCGGAGATCCCGGGACTCGATCTCGAGCCGAGCCAGATCTCCTTCTTTGTCGGACGTATCAACGTCAAATCGACGCCAAGACCCGGGATGGCCCGATGGCGCGAGCGCCTCTATGTCGGCTTCACCCGCATCGCGACGCGGCCGACCGAGTTTTTCCGCATCCCGCCCGACCGGGTCATCGAGCTCGGCGCCGAGGTCGAGATCTGAAGGGCGGCAGCGGTGGTGTTATGAATGACTGGCTGGTATCGATCGGGCCTCGCCAAACGCCTTCAGCCACCAAAGGCCGTGCGTTGACCTGAAAAAGGAAAAGGGCTGACTTTCCTATGATATCAGAGAATTATCTTGGGTATGTCAGTATAATCTATTGAAACGTCACGCTTTCCGGATCGGTACTTTTGGCACGGAGATTAGGAAGGCCGGTTCGCGCGCACGCGAGGGGATTACGGCACATCCTCACGGTATGCGATCGGGTGCTGCCGGTTTTTGCTGCTGGGTCGTCTGCGATTTGTCCATGATCCGATAGCTGGTCAGCCCCAAGCCCCTTGCCACCGCACTCGCCTTCTTTTTGGCTTCTTCCTTGGTTCCCACCAGAAAGATCATCGGTGAGCCGGCGATCTTGCCGTTGGCATCGCGCTCGGAGATCGTGGCGACGAGACCCTCGCGGGACTCCTCCAATTTCAGTCGGACAAACATCATACCTCTCTGTCCTCCCCCGGTGTCGCGGCAGCGCCGGCTCGCGCTGAAATAGCCGAAGCTGAATTATCGCCGACCCAATTGGGTTTCCCGTGCCATCCGCTCGTGCCCGTCGGCGGTGTTTTTGAGCCGATACTGAGGCGTGCTTCCGTCGAGCGGGAGCAGGCGAACGATCGTATAACGGCCTCGACTCTCCCGGTCGACGCCGGGATCGGGAAAGAATTCGACCGCCTGGCCGACGCGGAATTTATGCTCTGACACTGGCGACCTCCCAAAAGTGCGGCACGGGCGCCGCAGCCGGCGCCGCCCGTGCCCTTTGCGTTACGCGGCTTGGAGATCGACCGCCGAGGCTTGCCCTGCTGGCCGCGTTCGAGCTGATAGCTGATCCGCTGGCCTTCGACCAGATGACCCAACCCCGAACGCTCGACGGCGGAGATATGGACGAACACGTCCCTCGAGCCGTCTTCGGGTTGGATAAATCCATAGCCCTTTTGTGTATTAAACCATTTTACGGTCCCGGTAATCATCGAGCTTCCTTAAGAAAAAATTCTGCCCCAGCGCCCTCGCCGGCTCAGATCACGTTTCAATTTCGGGAAGCGCTGTTCGGTTTACCCGCGAGCACACCGCATAGAGCCGTGCCCTGGTCGAAACACGATTTGCCGTAAGTGGGAATTCGAACGGATGTGTTCAAGGATTTATTTTGCTGCCACGAGAGAATGCGCTGCTTTCACGGCCCTCGCCCTGCTCGCGACTGGGTGTCGACCTTTGGTCCGAACACGCTCAGCAGCTTGGCCCAGTGACCACGAACCTGTGCGTCTTGGCCAATTCGGCGAAGGCAAGTGTTTTCAGCCTATTGGACTGTGCGCCGCGCGCTGGCATGTAATGCGAAGAACGCTGTCATGGGCGCTTGGCGCCAAGTCGGTGTGAGGCCGGTCCGGTATAGTGGAGAGGGGTCAGCCGTCGCCGGCGGCTTCCTCAAAGGCGGCGAGGGTCTTTTCGATCGCCTCTTTCGGCAGGTCGCGGGTGATGAAGACCATGCGCGTGCGGCGGTCGGCGCTCGGCCATTCCGGCAATAGGACCGGCGGGTGAAAGATGTGCTGCACGCCGTGCAGGACGACCGGCTCGTCGGGGCGCTCGGCGATTGCGACGATCGCCTTCATCCGCAACAGGTCGTCGCCGCGCATCTCGGCGAGCGCGTCGAGCCAGGCGGACAGTGCGGCCCACGAGACCGGCCTGTCGCGGGTCACGCAGAAGGCGCGGATGCGGTCGTCGTGACGGTTGACGTCGTGGTGCTCGTGTTCGTCGTGTTCCTCTGCAAAGGCTTCATCGCGCAGCCAGCGCTGGACTTCGAGGCTCTTCTTTTGCGGATCGTAGAGGCCGAGCCCGAACAATGCGGACGGGTCGGCCATGCCGTGCGCGACCGGCAGGATCGGCGCCGTCGGGTTGAGCGCGGCGAGGCGCGCCCGCAGCGCGTCGCTCGCTGCGGCCGCGGCGAGATCGGTCTTGGTCAACAACAGGCGGTCGGCGACCGCGGCCTGTTTCAGCGCCTCGGGCTGGCGGTCGAGGGTCGCCTCGCCGTTGACCGCGTCGACCGTCGTCACCACCCCGTCGAGGGCGTAGCGCGCGGCAACCAGCGGGTCCGACATCAAGGTGTGCAGGATCGGCGCGGGATCGGCGAGACCGGTCGTCTCGATGACGACGCGCCGGAACTCCGGCACCGTGCCTTTCCGCCGCTTGCCGTGGAGATCGAGCAATGTCTCGGCGATGTCGCTGCGCACGGTGCAGCACAGGCAGCCGCTGTTCAACAGGACGACGTCGTCGGTGGCGCTCTCGACCAGCAGGTGATCGAGGCCGATCTCGCCGAACTCGTTGATGATGACCGCCGTCTCCGCCATGTCAGGCTGCTTCAGGACATGATTGAGGAGGCTCGTCTTGCCGCTGCCGAGAAAGCCCGTCAGTACCGTCACCGGGATCAGCCCGTCCGCCGCCATGTCCGGCTCGCTCCGTTTTGTCAGGTTTGCGGATTGTCGTCCGAATCTCGGTCAGCGTCGAGAGTGCGGGGCCGGGCGGCGACGCGGATGTGGTCGAAATCGGCGGCGACCCGCGTCTCGGCGAAGATCGCGGCGGCTTCGGCGGCGATCTCTTCGGCGCGGTAGCGGCCCGAGATGTGGTTGAGGACGAGCGCGCCCACCCCGGCGTCCCGGGCGAGCCGGGCGGCCTCGGCCGCCGTCAGATGCCGGCGCTGGCGCGCCAGTTCGGCATCGCGGGCGAGAAAGGTCGCCTCGATGACGAGCAGGTCGGCGCCGCGCACCGGGGCGATCAGCGCCTCGGTCTCCGCCGCGTCGCCGATGATCGCAAGCCGGGCGCCGGCGCTGTCCCCGCCCTGCACCATCTCCGGCCGGATCCGCCGCCCGTCGGCGAGCACAATGGTCTCGCCGCGGGCGAGCGCGGCGCGCTCGGGCCCGGACGGCACCCCGAGCGCGGCGAGGCGCTCGGGCAATAGCGGCCGGCGGTGCTCGGCCGCGAACAGATAACCGAGGCTTGCCTTGCCGCGATGGCCGACGGCAAAGGCGTCAAGGTGCCAATCCGCGGCCGACAGAACCCGGCCCGGCGCCGCCGCGCGCAGCCGGTAGCCGGCGCGCGACTCATTGCCGACCGTGTCGGCGAGATAGCGGCGCACAAAGGCGATCGCCTCTTCGCTGCCGACGATTTCGAGCGCCCCGCCGAGACCGTAGAGCGACAATGTGGCGATGAGCCCGGCGAGCCCCAGGACATGGTCGAGATCGGGATGGGTCAACAGGACGTGCGACAGGCCGCGGAAGCCGAGCCGCGCGCGCATCAACTGCCGCTGGGTGCCCTCGCCGCAATCGACCAGGAGCCGGTGCGGCCCGGCCACGACGACGAGCGCCGGCAGGCCGCGCTCGGCCGCGGGCGCGGTCGCGGCGGTGCCGAGAAAGACCAGTTCGAACATCAAACCGGCCTACGCCGGCGCGCTGCCGAGGGCAAGATCAAAACCCCTGCCGCCGGGACGGCGGCGCGCCTATGATGGGTCTTTCGGCAGACGGGCGATGGGGCCGATCCTGATGAGCGACGTTCAGCATTACATCGGCGGCAAGGGGGTCGAGGGGACGAGCGGGCGCTGGGGCGACGTCTTCAACCCGGCGACCGGCGAGCGCTCCCGCCGCGTTGCCTTTGCCAACAAAGGCGAGGTCGACCGGGCGGTCAGGGCCGCCGCCGCGGCTTTCCCCGGCTGGGCCGCAACCCCGCCGCTGACGCGCGCGCGCGTGCTGTTCAAATTCCGCGAGCTTCTGGAGCGCGACGGCGATGCCCTGGCGCGGCTGATTACCGAGGAGCACGGCAAGGTCCTGTCCGACGCCAAGGGCGAGGTCACTCGCGGGCTCGAAGTCGTCGAGTTCGCCTGCGGCATCCCGCATCTGATGAAGGGCGAGGTCACCGCAGAGGTCGGCCGCGGCATCGATAGCTGGTCCTTGCGCCAGCCTTTGGGCGTGTGCGCCGGCATCACGCCGTTCAATTTCCCGGCGATGGTGCCGATGTGGATGTTCCCGGTCGCGCTCGCCTGCGGCAACAGCTTTGTCCTGAAGCCGTCGGAGCGCGACCCCTCGGCCGGCATCCGCATCGCCGAACTGTTGACCGAAGCCGGATTGCCGGCGGGCGTCTTCAATGTCGTCAACGGCGACAAGGAGGCGGTCGACGCGATCCTCCATCACCCGGAGGTCGCCGCGGTCAGCTTTGTCGGCTCGACCCCGATCGCCCACACCATCTACCGGACCGCGGCCGAGAGCGGCAAGCGCGTGCAGGCGCTGGGCGGCGCCAAGAACCACATGGTCGTAATGCCCGACGCCGATCTCGACCAGGCGAGCGACGCGTTGATGGGCGCGGCATACGGCTCGGCCGGCGAGCGCTGCATGGCGGTCAGCGTCGCGGTCGCGGTCGGCGGGATCGGCGACAAATTATTGGACAAACTGGTGCCGCGCGTGCGCGCGTTGAAGATCGGCCCCGGCACCGATCCCGAGGCGCAGATGGGTCCCCTGGTGACCCGCCAGCATCTCGACAAGGTGCGCTCCTATGTCGATCTCGGCGTGTCCGAAGGGGCAAAGCTCGTCGTCGACGGCCGCGGCCTCAAACTGCAGGGCTACGAGAATGGCTTCTTCCTCGGCGGCTGCATCTTCGATGAGGTCAAGCCCGCGATGCGCATCTACAAGGAGGAGATTTTCGGGCCGGTGCTGTCGGTTGTGCGCAGCCAGAATTTCGACGAGGCCGTGGGCCTCATCAACGCGCATGAATTCGGCAACGGCGTTGCGATCTTCACCCGCGACGGCGACGCCGCGCGCGAATTCGTCAACCGCATCGCGGTCGGCATGGTCGGCGTCAACATCCCGATCCCGGTGCCGATGGCCTTTCACAGCTTTGGCGGCTGGAAGCGCTCGCTGTTCGGCGACATGGCGGTGCACGGCATGGAGGGCGTGCGCTATTACACCCGCCTCAAGACCGTGACCTCGCGCTGGCCCGCCGGCGTGCGCACCGGCGCCGAATATGTGATGCCGACGATGCGGTGAGCTTCACCCGCGCTCTTCGGAAGCGGGTACGGAAGGCGGCCTAGTGAAGCGCCTCAGGTGCTTTGCATCGCATCATAGACTGTCACGATCTCCTCCTGCAGCCAGCGCTCGATCGGCGCCTGCTGCTCACGCGCGGGCTCGGGCCGAGCCGGCATTGCCGATGGATGCTCGCTGCTCGGTGACCTCATCCGACGAGTGACAGGTCCATCCGTTCCTGATCGTGAGGGCGCGAAGGGCGGCATCGCGCCGCGGCGATTTGCACGCCTGCCGGTCCGTGCCCAACTTATCGCGGGAATTGACGGACGAGAGCCGCAGCCCATGTTCGCTACGCCCCATCCGCCGCGGATATTCCGGTCGAGCTTCGATGCGCCGCTCGGGCGCAAAATCGTCGAATTGCACGTGTGGGCGGTCGGAGAGGGTCTGCGCGGAGTCGAGGCCGCTGCGCTGTTCGACGCATTCTGCCGGCATCTCGCCGCCGCCGGCGTGCCGGTATGGCGCGCCTTTGCCGGCATGCGCACATTGCATCCGCAATGGGGCGGTTACGGCTATACCTGGTGGCGCGACGGCGGCGCCGTCGAACCACAGCAATTCGCCCGCAGCGCGCAATACGAAGAGACCGTGCTGAACAGCCCGATCGGCCATCTGCTGCGCCAGGCGGCGGTCTCGGCCGGAGAAGGGGATCCTTGGCCCTCTCTGCGGCGGCGTCTCGCGGGGCCCGAGGCGCGATGCGATTTTCCCCTGCTCACAGAGCTGGCCGCAGCCGGCGCCACCGACTATGTCGCCGAGATCGTTCGCTTCGGCCCGGAGGGCGACGCCTCGCACGGCACCGGGATCGGCTATTCCTTTGCGACGGACCGGCCGGAGGGCTTTCGCGACGACGACATTGTCTTGCTGAAGGCGGTGCTGCCCGTCCTCTCCCTGGCGATGATGACCGATGCCGGCCACAGGATCGCCTCCGGCCTCCTCGCCGCCTATCTCGGCGCGGATGCGGGACGGCGGGTTCATGCCGGGGCCGTCGCGCGCGGTTCGGTCGAGACGATCCGCGCGGTGTTGTGGTATGCCGACATCCGCGGCTTCACGGCCATCGCCGACGGCCTGCCGGGACCCGCCGTCATCGAATTGCTCGACGACGTTTTCGAAACGCTCGCCGCCGCGTTACGCCCGCGCGGCGCCCAGGTGCTGAAATTCCTCGGCGACGGCATGTTGGCGATCTTCCCGTTCGAGCCTGCGATGCGGGAGCGGACCTGCCGACGGGCGATCGAGGCTGCAGCCGAGGCGATGGACGCCGTCGCGCAGATGAACGCGGCGCGACATGCAGCGGGCAAGCCGGTTGCCGAGGTCGATCTCGCCCTCCACCTCGGAGAGGTGCTTTACGGCAATGTCGGCGCCGTTGACCGCCTCGATTTCACGGTGATCGGACCCGCGGTCAACGAAGTGGCACGCATCGAGACCTTGTGCGAGCCGCTCGGCCGCAAGGTGCTCGTCTCCGCCGAACTCGCCGCCGCGATCGGCGGCAATCCCCGCTTGGAATCTCTCGGACGGCACAGCCTGCGCGGGGTGAGGGACAAGCGCGAAATCTACGGGTTGGGCTTTTAAAAGCCTGTTTGAGTTGTCATCGTGTCGCGAAGTCGGCAGAATACGCTGCGAGGCTGGGCAAGAATATAGGTTTATCGTCATTCCGGGGCGCGGGCATCGCCCGCGAACCCGGAATCTATGAACACAGGCTCTCGAATACCCTGCCAAAGCCGGTGTTCATGGATTCCAGGTCCGGCCCTGACGGGCCGTCCCGGAATGACGAGGTCTGCTATGGGGAATTCTTGCCCACCCTCTGCGCTCTTCCGCCTACGCTCCTTGGATTTCAATACGCCTTTCAGGCGCGGCCCCACAGGACCCTGCTCGCGCGCCGCGCGCCTTCGACCAGCGAGTCGAATTTGGCCCAGCAGATCGACGGGTGGCCGACCCTGGTGCCGAGCCCGCAATCGGTGCCGGCGAGCACGTTTTCGCGGCCGACGAGGCGGGCGTAGCGCACGAGCCGCTCGGCCACCAGATCGGGATGCTCGATGAAGTCGGTGCAGTGGCCGACGACGCCGGGTACGAGCGTCGCGCCTTCCGGCAACTTAACCTCCTCGAACACGCGCCATTCGTGCTCGTGGCACGGGTTCGACGCCTCGATCGAAAAGCTGCCGGCCTTCACGCGGAAGATCAGGTCGATGATGTCCTTCAGCGGGATGTCGTCGTGATGCGGGCCGTGAAAGCTGCCCCAGCACATATGCAGTCGGATGTTTTCCTTCGGGATGTTGCGCAGCCCGTGATTGAGCGCCTCGACCCGCAGGGCGGCGTATTTGCGGTATTCCGGCACCGAGAGGCCCGGACGGCAGGCCCAGCCGTCGGGCAGATCGGGGTCGTCGATCTGCAGCAGGAATCCCGCATTGACGATCGCCTCGTATTCCGCGCGCATCGCCTCGGCGATCGCGAACAGGAAGGCCTCGTCGCCGTCGTAATGTTCATTGGCCAGCCAATGCTCGATCGTGCCCGGCGTATTGGCCGGCAAAAAGGCGCCGGCGACGTCGATCCCGGAAAGCGCGGCGCGGAAATTGTCGAGATCGCGCGCAAGCGCAGCCTGCCCGACATAGCGCAATTCGCCGACGCAGACCGGCTCGCTCATACCGCCGGCATAGCGCGGGCGCCGCTCCGCGGTGAAATAGTCGGGGAATCGGGTCTGGTCGCGCGCAGTCATGCTGAGCCGCCGCAGGCCGGTGCCCGGCCGCCGGTCGAGACCCGAGAGGCGCGTCGCAACGTAATCGGTGAAATTCGGCTTTGACAATTCGCCGTCATTGACGATGTCGAGACCGCACGCGACCTGATGCCGGACAGCCTCCCGGACCGCCTCGGGCAGACGCCGATCGAGCGCCGCCTGATCGACCGCCTCGCCGCGCGCCTGCGCCAGAACCAGGTCGCGCAGCTCGGGCGGGCGCGGCAACGACCCGGCATGGGTCGTCAGAATGCGGTCGGTGCTGTAGACCATTTTTTCCTCCCTGGAATGCCCCCACCCTGCCCTTCCCCGCACGCAGGTCGACAAGGGTAGGTATGATCGGGGAAGGATAGCTATTGATCTGACGTCACAAAAGAACTGGTCATTCCGGGATGCCCCGAAGGGGCAGGCCCGGAACCCATGAACACAGGCCTTGGCAAGACCGGCGAGGGCCTGTGTTCATGGGTTCCGGGCTCGCGGACTGCGTCCGCGCCCCGGAATGACGCATTTTTTTACCCTGTCATGACACGATACCTACCCTTGTCAGCCGCACGCGGGGAAGGGAGTGGAGGTCAGCTGTTGTCGGCGAGCACGACCCCGGCGAGGTGCAGCGAGCCGCAGATCAGCACGCGGCCGCTTTCGCTCTTCTGGGCGATCCCGGCGAGGGCGGCGGCGAGCGAGGGCGCGGTCTCGGCGGCGATGCCGGCGGCGCGCGCGGCGGCGGCGATCGTCTCGGCCGGCAGCGCGTTCTCTTCGCCGGGGATCGTGACCGCTTGCAGCGATCGGGCATAGGGCGCAAGCGGCCGGAAGAACCCGGTCGCGTCCTTGGTGTTCAGCATGCCGGCGACGAGATCAAGCGGGCGGTCGCGCCAATCCGCTGCGACCGCCGCCAGGACCTCGCCGCAGCCGGGGTTGTGGCCGCCGTCGAGCCACAACTCCCAGCCGGGCATCCGGTCGACGAGCGGCCCGCGGACGAGGCGCTGCAATCGCGCCGGCCATTCGATCCGCCGCAATCCCTCGGCGATCGCCGCGGCGGAAACCGGCAGGTCGGCCACGCGTTCGAGGCAGGCGATCGCGGTGCCGGCATTGACGATCTGATGGGCGCCGAGGAGCGAGGGGCGCGGCAGGTCGAGGGCCCAGCGCCGGCCCTCGTAGCGCATGCCGCCATTCGCCGCCGTCGCATGCCAGTCCCGCCCCCAGCGATAGAGCGGGGCGCCGATCGCGGCGGCGCGATCGGCGATGACGGCCTCCGCCTCGGCAGGTTGGGGCGCGATCACGGCGGGTGCGCCGGGCTTCAGGATCCCGGCCTTCTCGCCGGCGATCGCGGCGATCGTATTCCCGAGAAAGGCCTGATGATCGAACGAGATCGGGGTGATCGCAGTCGCCGCCGGACGGCGGACCAGATTGGTCGCGTCGAGCCGCCCGCCGAGCCCGGTTTCGAGCAGGACGACATCGGCCGGGATGCGGGCAAAGGCGAGAAACGCCGCCGCCGTCGTGATCTCGAAAAAGGTGATCGGCGCCTCGCCGTTGGCGTGCTCGCATTCTTCGAGCAAGGCCGTCAGCGCCTCTTCCTCGATCAATGCGCCGGCGAGGCGGATGCGCTCGTGAAAACGGACGAGGTGCGGCGAGGTATAGGCGTGGACCCGCCGCCCGCCGGCTTCAAGGCAGGCGCGCAGGGTGGCAACGACCGAACCCTTGCCGTTGGTGCCGGCGACGTGGACCACCGGCGGCAGCCGGTCCTGGGGATTGCCGAGCGCCGCGAGCAGGCGCTCGACGCGGCCCAGCGACAGGTCGATTCGCTTCGGATGCAGACGCATCAGCCGTTCGAGGACGCGGTCGCTCGTTTGCGCGCTCATGGCGCCTCCTTATCGGGCCTCCTCATCGGGGACCCCGCGCTCGCGCGGGATCGGCGGCGCCGGGTCGCGCAACAATCCGATCACGCGCGCCAGGGTCATGCGCAACTCGGCGCGCGGCACGACCTGATCGACCATGCCGTGCTCGTACAGATATTCGGCGCGCTGAAAGCCGGGCGGCAATTTCTCGCGGATCGTCTCCTCGATGACGCGGGCGCCGGCAAAGCCGACGACCGCGCCGGGCTCGGCCAATATGATGTCGCCGACCATCGCAAAGGACGCGGACACGCCGCCGGTCGTCGGGTCGGTCAACAATACGATATAGGGAAGGCCGGCCTCCTTGACCATGTCGGCGGCGAGGATCGTGCGCGGCATCTGCATCAATGACAGGACGCCCTCCTGCATGCGGGCGCCGCCCGAAGCCGGCACGGCGATCAGCGCCGCCTCCTGCAGGACCGCGAGGCGCGCCGCCGTCACCAGCGCCTCACCGGCGGCGACGCCCATCGAGCCGCCCATGAAGGCGAACTCGAAGGCGGCGGCAACGGCCGGATGACCGCCGATCCGGCCGTGCGCGACGACGACCGCATCCTGGCCCGGCCCGTGCGCCGCCTGGGCCTCGCGCAGGCGGTCGGCATAGCGCTTGCGGTCGCGGAAGCGAAGCGGATCGACCGGCGCCTTCGGCAGTTCGATGCGCGTCCACTCGCCGTCGTCGAACATCAGATCGAGCCGCGGCGCCGCGGCGAGACGCAAATGGTGGCCGCAATTGCGGCAGACATGGAAATTGGCGGCGAGGTCGCGATGGAACAGCATCTGCTCGCAGGAGGGGCATTTGTGCCACAGATTGTCCGGCACCTCCTTGCGGCCGACCGCCGCCCGGATCTTCGGCAAGACGTAATTCGACAGCCAGCTCATACCGCGCGCCGCCCCCTCCCTGGCGGTCATATAGACGGCCCGAGGGAACCCGGCAATTCTTCCGATCGGATACAAAACACGTTACATTTGATCGATAGTGCCGCGCCACCGGGATACAAATGCCTCCCCCCGCGCCATTTGGGTCTCTCCATGCGCTCTGATCCCGATCCGTTCAAGAATCGGCTCCTCGCAGGGTTGTCGCGGCAGGATCTGGAGCGCTTCTTTTCAAACGTCGCTCTTGTCCCTCTGCCGCGCAAACGGATAATTTATGAAATCGGTGCTCCAATCGACAATATTTACTTTGTTGAGCAAGGACTGGTTTCAATGTTGATAAACATGGAGAACGGAGCAACCAGCGAAGTCTGGATGATCGGGAGAGAGGGCATGATCGGGATGGCCGCCCTTCTCGACAGCGAGACGGCGGCCCAGCAGATGGCGGTGCAGATCCCCGGCTCCGCCTGGCGCCTCGGCCTCCCGCGATGCCGGGAGGCTTTCGAGCAGAGCGCGGCCTTTCGCCGAGCGGTCCTGCGCCTCACCGAAGCCACTTTGAACTTTGCGGCGCAAACCGCGGCGTGCAACCGGCTGCATTCGGTCGAACGGCGCCTGGCGCGGTGGCTGTTGATGGCAAGCGACCGCGTGGAGGCGGATACAATGCCGCTCACCCACGAGTTCCTGTCCTCGATGCTGGGCGTGCGCCGCCCCGGCGTCACTGTCGCGGCCGGCCAATTGCAGCGCTCGGGGTTGATCCGCTATCGCTACGGCCGGGTCACGGTCATCGACCGACGCACACTCGAAACGGCCGCCTGCGAATGCCACCACGCCGACCGGGAGCGGTTCGAGCGCCTGTCATGAGCCGGTTTTATCGAAACCTTGTCTGGTGCCGTACAGAATTGCCGGGCTCCATCATATATCTGGATCATGAGGAGAGCCGATGTAAAGAGCGCGCCTCCTCGAAAATCAGATCAGAGGCGCGATGACCGAACGGCAGCGGCTCATCCTTGTCTTGGAAGACGATCCGGACGTCTGCGAAGTGCTTGCCGACATGCTGCGCGACGCCGGCCATGACGCAATCTGCACGCATACGGTCCAGCAGGCGCTCGAACATTTGGCGGAGGCCGCGATCGATCTCGCTCTGATCGACCTGTTGATGAGGGGCGCGCCCAGCCCCTTGGAAGTCGCCGATCGCGCGAAGCAGAAGGGCGCCGCCGTCGTGTTGATGAGCGGCTCTCCCCAAGCCCTCGAAAAATTCGCAAACGGCCCCTATCCGATCCTCGCCAAACCGTTCCGCCACCTGGAACTTCTTCAAATCATCGAGCGCTCTCTGTCCCTCGGCGGAGAATGCAGCGAAAGGTCAGATTGACCCGTTTCCCGCAGGGCCGGGTTGTCTTGGGCACGCCGTGCCGCCAGCAGCGCTGGGTTTCGCCTTTCATCAACAACAGGCTGCCGGAGGCGAGCACGAGGCGCACCGGCGGCAATTTTCTGTCCGTCTTGTGCTTCATCACAAAGACCCGCTCGGCGCCGAGGCTCAACGAGGCGATGACCGGCCGAGGCCCAAGCTCGGGCTCGTCGTCGCTGTGAAAACCGATGCTATCCCGCTCGTCGCGATAACAATTGAGCAATACGCTGTTGAACCGCTCGGCCGTGGCCGCTTCGATCCGCGCCTTCAGGTCGAACAGGATCGCGCTCCACGGCCGCGGCCGCAGCCGGATGCCGGCATAGGAATAAACGCAGCCGGGATCGCCGTACCACGCGGTCAGGCGCGGCTGCATGACCTTTCTCCCAAACATTACAATCTCTTCGGCGCGCCAGGGCACCTCGTCGAGGAGACGCCGCATCGTTTCGTCGGTGGTGCGGCCGAGCGGCAGATGAGGCAGGTAACGGACATCCGCGTCGGGGATGGGGATCTGTTCGAAGACGACCATCAATCGAAATGGCCGCGCTCGTTGTACCCGACAATCTCGTCGGGGCTCCGGCTGTCGTACACAGGCAGGCGAGCCACCTCCGCCTGGATCGCGCGCACGCGCGCGAGGAGCGCATCGGCGTCGCGTGCCGCAGGCGTCTCCATACTACTCTCCACCAGTTGGATTTCGGCCTCATGCTCGCCAACCGGGAGCCCTTCGGCGCGACCAGTCAATGTGCCGTCCGATGCGATATGGATGCGGGTCTTGATCTTGGTCATCAGATCCCTCGCCATGATCCCTTATCTCCGCGCGCCGCGTACTCCCTCGGCTAACGCGCGCACATCGGCGAGGACGGCCTCGACCAGGCCGGGTCCGGCGCTGCCGTCGGGAGCGAGGTGGTCGGCGACCCGCTGCACAAGGGCGGAGCCGACGGCGGCGGCGTCGGCGGCGCGGGCGACCGCGGCGGCCTGGTCCGGGTTCTTGATGCCAAAGCCGACTGCGATCGGCAGAGCGGTGAAGCGGCGCAGTCGCGCGACTGCCTTGCGCACTGCCGCGGTATCCAGCGGGCGCGTCCCGGTGATGCCGGCGATCGCGACATAATAGAGAAACCCGCTCGCCCGTTCGAGAACGACCGGCAGCCGCTTGTCGTCGCTGGTCGGCGTCGCCAGGCGCACAAAGGCGAGCCCCGCTGCGCGCGCCGGGTCGGTCAGTTCGGCGTCCTCCTCGGGCGGCAGGTCGACGATGATGACGCCGTCGACGCCGGCGGCCACCGCATCGCCGGCAAAGCGCTCGGCGCCGTAGCGGTAGATCGGGTTGTAATAGCCCATCAATACGATCGGCGTCGCCGCGTCCTCGCGGCGCAATTCGCGCACCAATGCGAGCGTGCCGGAGAGGGTCATGCCGGCCTGGAGCGCGCGCTGGCCGGCCGCCTGGATCGCCGGGCCGTCGGCCATCGGGTCGGAGAACGGCATCCCGATCTCGATCAGATCGGCGCCTGCGCCCGGGAGCCCGCGAAACAGCGCGGCCGAGGTCGCGCGGTCGGGATCGCCCGCGGTCAGATAGGCGACGAGCCCCGCCCGCCCCTCCGCGCGCAACGCGGCAAAGCGGCGCTCGATGCGATTGGCGGCGCTCACAGCTCCACCCCCAGATCCTCGGCGACGGCAAAGATGTCCTTGTCGCCGCGGCCGCACATGTTCATCACGATCAGATGATCGCGCGGCAGGTTCGGCGCGATCTTGGCGACATGGGCGAGCGCATGCGCCGGTTCGAGCGCCGGGATGATGCCTTCGAGCCGGGTGCACAACTGGAAGGCGTCGAGCGCCTCGTCATCGGTGATCGCGACGTATTCGACGCGGCCGAGGTCGTGCAGATAGGCGTGCTCGGGACCGATCCCGGGATAGTCGAGACCGGCCGAGATCGAATGCGCGTCGCGGATCTGCCCGTCCTCGTCCTGCAATAGATAGGTGCGGTTGCCGTGCAATACGCCGGGCGCGCCGCCGTTGAGCGAGGCCGCGTGCAGGCCCGTCGCGAGGCCGTGCCCGCCGGCCTCGACCCCGATCATCCGGACGTTCGGCTCGTCGAGAAACGGGTGAAACAATCCCATTGCGTTCGAGCCGCCGCCGATGCAGGCAACGAGCGTATCCGGGAGCCGCCCTTCCGCCCGTTCGAGCTGCGCCCGCGTTTCGCGCCCGATCACCGACTGGAAGTCGCGCACCATCGCCGGATAGGGGTGCGGCCCGGCGACCGTGCCGATCACATAGAACGTGTCGTCGACATGGGCGACCCAGTCGCGCAGGGCCTCGTTCATCGCGTCCTTCAGGGTGCCGGTGCCGGATTCGACCGGCACGACTTCGGCGCCCAACAGTTTCATGCGGAAGACGTTGGGCTTTTGCCGCTCGATGTCGGTCTCGCCCATATAGACGACGCAGGCGAGGCCGAACAATGCGCAGGCCGTTGCGGTCGCGACGCCGTGCTGGCCGGCGCCGGTCTCGGCGATGATGCGGCGCTTCCTCATGCGGCGGGCGAGCAGAACCTGGCCCAATACATTGTTGATCTTGTGCGCGCCGGTGTGGTTCAGCTCGTCGCGCTTCAGATAGAGCTTGGCGCCGCCGAAACGGCGGGTCAGCCGTTCCGCGAAGAACAGGGGGCTCGGCCGTCCGACATAATGTTCGAGGTAATAGTCGAGCTCGGCCTGAAACGCCGGATCGCTTCGCGCCTCGCCATAGGCGGCTTCGACCGCGAGCACCAGCGGCATCAGGGTCTCGGCGACGTAGCGCCCGCCGTAAGTGCCAAAATGTCCCCGCTCGTCGGGGCCGGCGCGAAAGGTATTCGGTGTCTGCATGGTGTTCCTCTCGGAGACCGCAGCGGCGGCGCCCCTCATCTTCCCGCAGGAGCGCGGGCGTCCCGCCCGCATGCGGGCCGGAGGACCGGGGTGAAGGGCCTGCCGTCCCTTCTTACAACGCGCGGGCGGCGGCGAGGAAGGCGCGGATCTTGTCCGGGTCCTTCAGGCCCGGGCGATGCTCGACCCCGGAGGAGACGTCGACGATTACAGCGCCGGAGATCCGCACCGCCTCGGCCAGCGAGTCGGCCGTCAACCCGCCCGACAGCAGCCAGGGGCGACGCCAGCGGCGGCCGGCGACGAGCCCCCAATCAAAGGCGAGACCGTTGCCGCCGGGCAGGGCGTCCGGGCGGCGCGGCGGCTTGGCGTCGAACAATAAAAAATCCGCCGTTTCCTCGTAGCGCTCGGCGGTTGCGAGGTCCTGCGGGCCGGCGACCGCCACCGCCTTGATGACCGGCCGGCCGAAGCGGCGTCGGGCGGCGGCGACCCGCTCGACGCTCTCGCCGCCGTGGAACTGCAACAGGTCGAGCGGCACCTGATCGAGCACCGCGGCGATCGTATTGTCCTCGGCGTCGACAAACAGGCCGACCTGCAGGACG
>DATFCQ010000004.1:0-9751 GCA_035252905.1 Allostellaceae bacterium
CATGGTGTGGATCTGGGTGTCGAGCATCGTCGTATTGATCGGCGGCAAGCTGAACGCGGAGATCGAGCATCAGACGACGCGCCAAAGCACAGTCGGTCCTGCGAAGCCGCTCGGGCGGCGCGGAGCGAGAATGGCCGATACAGTGGGGCCGCCGCGGAGCTGACGATGTCCTGCCTGTCGACAGGATCACCGCCTCAGGAACACAGACCGGACCAAGAGCGTTTTTAGGATCAGGCGCGCGTCAACCATGACGGCGCGCGGCAAGACGAGGGCTGCCGAGCGAATATCCCGGCAGCCCTCTTTCGATCCATCTGCCGATCTTCTCGACGCGGCCCTGCCGCGTTAGGTCGGGCAGTGCGACGGGAAATAGGCGGGCTGCTCAGGAGAGATGGCCGGGGAATTGTCCCTCGATCACGGCGTGAATATGCGGGCACAGCACCAACGGCTGCACTTTGCAAAGGTCGTCGTCTTGTCCTTTCCACGCGCGGATCGGATCTCCGGGTGCGCCACGCGGATAAACCTCTACCCACGCCGAGCACTCCGGGCAGTCGATTGTCGCAAGCGGCGGCCTGTTGCTCATGATCCCCCCTGGCTGGCCATTCTCACGAAAGCGGCAAACGGCCCATCATCGGCTTGGTTCCCAAGATCATAGCTTGTGCTCCGCCACCGTGTATAGACTAGAAACACCTAATACGATTAAATCGCCGTGCTCACTCGCTCGATTTCCAAGAGTTGAACCCACGACCGCTCCCATGTGTTCTCACAGAGGAGAAACGGTTGAAAACGTACTCGTGGGAAACGCCATGCCAAAGTACGCTACTCTTAGACGAACGGCTGAGCGTTGTCGTGAATTGTTGAGGGCGGCTACCGCGCCCGAGGCAAGGGAACAACTCAAGATGTGGGCGCGGGAGATCGAAGAACAGATCCGCACCCATAAACTCGAACCCGTGCTCTTGAAGCAAGGACTGACGAACAGGCCAAGATAGATCGCGCCGATCGCGCTACCAGCGCCCGCACTCCCTGGCCACGGATCACTCCCGATCGGCGGCGCGCTATGACTACTCCTGTCCCCGCCACTCGAGCCGGCGCTGTTGATCCAACTCCTGCATCCGCCGCGCGTATTCGCGCTGCTGCGCCCGCCACTCATATTCGCGATACCCGCAAACCCTGTCAGCAGCCGAGCAGGGCTGATAGGCGCTCGGGCGCTGCGGCGCCGCCGCTTCCGCCGAGGACAGGCCGGAGATCGACGATATCCCCGCTGTCAGGGCAAACATGATTGCGGCTCGCGTCATCGCTTGATCCTCGCGGACCGAAACAGCCGTCATGCCGTGTACGTTTGGGCGAGAAAAACAGCACCCCATTTCGATTTGGGCCGATCCCCACCGCACCCGAGCCATTACAGAGCGGCCCCGCCGCGGTCGCGAGCGCGGGAAGCGAGGTCGCGGGCGAGGAACTGCAGCGCCTCGTCGATGTGGTCGGCGTCGTAGAGTGCGCCTGCCTGCCGATCCGGCGCCGCACGCCGGCGCGGGTCGCTGTCGTAACGGGCGGCTACCTTCTCCTCGACCCGCGCGAGCAGATCCGCCGGGGCGGCGATCGGCGCCCCTTTGTGCTCGATCAGATCGGCGAGCGTCTCGCTGTTGCGGCGGATGCGCGCGGCCGTTTTGACCAGCAGGCGCGCCAGTTCCGGGCTCTCGCCGGCGCTCTCCTGCCCGCTCAATCGCGCCAGATTGTGCGCGTAATAGCTGCACGCCCGCAGCACGGTCAGAAACCGCCGGATCGCCGTGCGCGCGACCGCCCCCGCCAAGCCGCTGGCGAGCGGATGCGCGGTGGTGCGCAAGGTCTGGAACGCACGGTCGAGGTCGCGTGAGACCCCGGCGACGTCGAGGGCGCCCTCTTCACCGGCCATATGCCGGGTTGCGCGCTCGACCGCCTCGGAGAGGCGCTGCAGGAATTCGCGCAGGGCGGCTCCGGTCTTCGCCGTCGTGCTGATCGGCAATAGCAGGACCGCGACGGCGACGCCGATTGCGGCGCCGATCGCGGTCTCCTCGACCCGCAACAGCAGCAGAGAGGTGCTGAGCACGCCGATCGTCTGGTACAGCAGCGCCACGATGATGCTGATCCAGAACATCATCGTCCCATAGGCCACCTGGAACGTGTAATAAGCGAGAAAGACGCAGATATAGATCAACAGCAGCGACACTCCGACAGTGCCGGATACGGCATGGGCGACGGCGATGCCGACGGCCACGCCGATCACCGTGCCGATCACGCGCTGGCCGGCGCGGATCAACGTGTCGCCGCGCGACTGCGTGCCGGAGAAGACGACAAAGGCGGTCAGTACCGCCCAATACCAGCGGTGCGGCGACAGGAATTCCCCGGCCAGGATGGCGAGGGTGCAGGCGACGGTGACCTGGATCGCCTGACGCGTTGTCGGCCGCAAGGTGCCGTCCTGCGAATCGCCATCGCCGCCGGCTGCCCGGGCCGGCGGGTTCGCCTCCGGTTGCGGCGGCGGTGCAGTGTTCCCGTCGGGTTCCGGAGAGCCGTTGGCCGCGACCTCCATCGCGGCAAGAGCATGAGCGAACCGCATTCCCGGCGCCTGCGGAGCCCTCTCGGCCGCTTGCAATGCGGCGGCAAAGGCGGTCTGCGCCCCAGGTTCGCAGCGGCGCAGGGGGCTCGGCAGGGAGCCGCGGAAGCAGCCGCCCAGGGTCTCGACGCGCGCGCTCATCTTCTGCCAGAGATCGGCCGGCGGCAGGTCGCGAAATGCGGCATAGGCCAGCCGATCGGCCGCGAGTTCCAGATCGAGAATGCGCAGCCGCAATCTGTGCTTGTCGGGGTCGGAGAGAAACCGGCCCGTGTCGCATTGAT
Source organism: Allostellaceae bacterium (assembly GCA_035252905.1). Lineage (GTDB taxonomy): Bacteria > Pseudomonadota > Alphaproteobacteria > ATCC43930 > CGMCC-115725 > AP-15. The sequence goes on from DATFCQ010000004.1 coordinate 2,866, forward strand.
CGAGCTGGTCCTCGGCGATCAATGCCGTTTCGTTGAGCCGGCCGATATGATGGCGCAGCCGCCGACGGCGCCGCCGATCCCAGGCGCCGGCGACGACAGCCTTGTCGATCTCGGCCAACAGCCGGCCGATCCGCTCGTCGAAGTCCTGCAGGGCGTGCACCAGGACCTGCTCGGGGCGGTCGGGCACGATATGAAAGCGGACGAGATAGGCGCAACCGGTACCGATGGCGAGCGATATCATCTGATAGGGGAGCTGGGTCACCGGGAGGTGCAGATAATTGCCGATGTAATAGGGAATAAAGGCGAGAAAGCCGAGCGCCGTCGCCCTCGCGCCGAAGCGGCGGGCATAGACGGCGGCAAAGATGATGACGAGAAAGACAAGATCGCTCCACAATTTGAAGGGGGCGAGCGCGGTGCCGAGGGCGAAGGCGGCGGCGGCGGGAAGCGGCGTCAGCAATAATGTCGCGCGCTGCTGCCTGGCTTCGGGATCGCGCACGCTGACCGAGCCGAACAGGCTCTCGACCACCCCCAACACGATGATCGAACCCGGCAGACGGGCGGCCAATGAGAGCGAGTGCAAAACCGCAAAGGTGAGGGCCAGCGCGGTCGTCGTGCGCAGTGCGAGCCGCAGCCGGATCCGTCCGGGGTCAGGGGCGAAGAGACGGTCCCACGCCCTTCGGCCCAACAGCAGCAGAACATCCACCCAACCAGGCACAAGGCTCTCGCCGGCATTTCGAGGGGTGGGCGCCGCCGCGGCGACGCCCGTGCTGTCCAACGAGAGCGCGCCGCGAATGGGTCCGCGCTGCCGTGCGGCGGCCCTCACCCACCGGCCCCCCGCCTTCGCGGGGGCAGGCTCTGCGGGCCGGTCCCCCTCTCCCGCATTGCGGGAGAGGGTGCCGAGCGGAGCGAGGCGGGTGAGGGCTGCGTCCTCCTCTGCTGTCGCGCTACGTCCGGCCGGCCCGGTAGAGCGGTCCGCGCAGAATCTGGCCCGGCAGGGCTCCGGTCAGTTGCCCGTCCTTGGCCAGCACGCTGCCGTTGACAATCACATAATCGATCCCAACGGCGCCGCGCTGGACCTGAACCCCACCGCCCGGAAGGTCGTTGACCGGCTCGCGCGGCTTCACGGCGATCCGGTCGGGATCAAAGATCGTGATGTCGGCGGCCTTGCCCACGGCGACAAAGCCGCGGTCGGCGAGGTCGTGCATCAGTGCGGTCTTGCCGGTCAGCCGATACACCGCCTCTTCGAGCGGCATGATCTGCCGCTCGCGTACCCAGTGGCCGAGGAGCTGCGTGCTGTAGTCCTGCCGGTCGGCCGAATGCGGCCGGGCGCCGCCGTCGCTGGTGCCGATCACGGTGTAGCGGGAGCCGAGGATCTCGCGCTGCGCCTTGGGATCGTCGTTGCGGTCGATGCAGATGAACTGGGTCTCCAGATCCTCGTCGAGCGACAGATCAAGGAAGGCGTCGATCGTGCTCTTGCCCTGTTCGCGGGCGATCTGCTCGACGCTCTTGCCTTCGAGCGCCCGGTTGCGCGCGTCGCGGGTCATAAAGACCTGAACGAGATCCCAGCGCCGGTTGAAATAGGCGCGCGCGCGGCCGCGCCGGTCGGTGCCGGGACGCTCCTGCGCGACCGTGCCCTCGACCGCTTCGGCGCTCAGCGCCCGGCGCGTCTCGGGATCGCGGAAAGCCTGCATGCGCTCGCGATAGGGCCGGGCCATGACCGCGTCCCAGGTCGGCATCCCGCCAAAGATCCCGTTCGGGTTCATGATATCCTCGTCCTGCGGGACATCGAGCCCCAAGCGCAGGCTGAAGATCGCCCCGGCGACGACCGAGGTGCAGGAGCCGTAGGCGCGCGCCCCGGTCTTGAAGCTGCTTTCAAGCCAGCGCAGATGCTCGCGCCATTCCTCGGGCCGTTCGATCGGCTGGGAGACGAGGTTGTAGATCGACGGCCGGCCGGTCCGCGTCGCCAATTCGTGGGCGAGCTGGCGCGAGGACATGATCCCTCCGGGAGCGCCGCCGCTGACCTGGAAGATCCCGGTCCCCAATTCGCCGAGCACGCCGGCCAGAGCCCAGCGCTCCTCGTCATTGGCGGCGCCGGCCGGGTCGCCGCGGTTGAGCGGCGCGGTGCTGAAGCCGAGCGCGCCGGCCTGCATCGCCTCGCGGATCAGCCGCTGCATCGCCGCCAGTTCTTCGGCGCTTGCCTGCGTGCGCTCGCCGGCTTCCTCGCCCATCACATAGCGGCGGATCCCCGAATGGCCGATCAGGGTTCCGACATTGACCCCGCGCCGCCGGCCCAGCGCCTCCATGTATTCGGCAACCGATTCCCAGGTGAAATCCACCCCCCGCTGCAACACGCTGAGCGGGATCTGTTCGGCATCCGAGAAAAATTCGAGATACCATTGCTTGTCGCCCGGACGCGCCGGGGCGATGACCTGGCCGCATTGGCCGACGATGACGCTGGTGTGGCCGTTCAGGGCCGAGGAGCCGCAATTGGGGTCCCACAGCGCCTGCGGGTCGAAATGGGTGTGGTGATCGATAAAACCCGGCGCGACGACGCGCCCGTCGGCATCGATGACCTGTTCGGCCGTGCCGCTCAGCCTGCCGATGCCGACGATCTTTCCGTCTGCGACCGCCACATCGGCCTGAAATGCCGGTGCCCCCGACCCGTCGACGACGCGCCCGTTCCTGATCAAAAGATCGTACGCCATGGCGCTTCCTCCCGTGCCCTTTTGCCGCAACCTTGAGGCTATGTCATCGCAAAGAGGGCGGCAACACCTTCTCCGGATCCGCCGTCCTTCACTTGATCGCGATCGTGCCGACCATGCCGTCCCAGTCGTGGTCGGCGCACCAGAACCGGAAATGCCCGGGATGCGAGGCGAGGAAATAGAGATCCTTGGTCTCGCCCGGCGGGACCGCGACATCCGGGGTCAGCACCTGCGGGTCGCCGATCGTGACCGCATGCACAAACTGGGGCGCGGTGAATTCGTGCCAATCCTTGCCCCGATTGACGAAATGCAGCCGGTAGGGGATGCCGGCGCGGAATTGGAGATGATCGGGGACAAACTGGTCGTCGATCATCTTGACGGTCACGGTCTGCGCCCGCGACCAGTCGGGCGCCGCCGCGGCGATCCGGCACGGCAATAGGAACAGCGCGGCGAGAACCGCCGCGGCGCAGCTTTTCACGGTCATTGGCGGGGCGGTCGTCGTCCCCGCGAAAGCGGGGACCCAGGGGCCACGCGGCGAATGGCCCGATTTGTCCCCTGGATTCCCGCCTGCACGGGAATGACGAAGAAATGGGCCAAGGGCATGGCGGGCAACAAACCGGCCCCGAATCTGCTCTAGCGGAACATCCGCCCCTCGGGGGGCAGACCCAACAGGATCTGGCCGACGGTCTCGAAATGAATCGGCCGGCCCTGGCCCTGCTGCGAGCCGGCATGCATGTCGCGCAGCCGCCGCTCGAACGGGTTCTCCTCGAAGATCGCGGTCGCCCCGGCGGCGTGGTACAGGGTCGCAACGACCTCGCGCGCCTGATCGATCGCCCAGGTCGCGGCGAGCCGCAACTGGGCATGCTTGTCGGCGGCGAAATCGCCTGTCTGTTCAGCCTCTTCCCACATCTCGGAGAGTAGCGCATGAAGCCAGGCGCGCGCCGAAGCGAGCCGCGCCTCGCTTTGCGCGACCTGCGACTGGATCACATTGTTCTCACGCAGGGTACGGCGGGCGCCGCGCGGAACCTTGTCGCGCGCCAGTTCGATAAAGGCGTCGAGCGTGCCGCGGGCGATGCCGAGCGACACGTTCGAGAAGCCTATCGCATAGATCATGCCTGACGTGAAGCGGTAGAGCAGCCCCTCTTCGCGCCGCTCGGCCGGGTTGTCGCGCCCTGCGGTGTAGGGCTGGGGCACGAACAGATCCTCGACCGCATAGCTGTCGCTGCCGGTGCCGCGCAATCCGATCACCTGCCAATTGTCGATGATCTCGGCGCTCGTCTTCGGGAACAACACGGTACGCACCGCCGGCCGCCCGTTCGGGTTCATGCGCGGCGCGCCGTCGGGCTCGTAGAGCGGCACATGCGCGCCGAGCCAGGTTGCGTGGCGGCTGCCGGTGGCGAAGCCCCAGCGGCCGGTGACGCGGATGCCGCCCTCGACGACGACGCCGCGTCCGGCGCCGGGCAGGTCCGGCCCCCAGGCGAGGATGCCGCGTGAGCCGCCGAACACCTCGCGCGCGATCGCCGGCTCGAGATAGGCCGAGATCATCGAGCAGCCGGAATTTTGCCCGAGCGACCAGGCGGTGCTCGGGTCCGCCTTGGCGATCTCTTCGAGCACCTGGACATATTCGAGCGGACGCAGTTCGGCGCCGCCCAATGAGCGCGGCAGCAGCAGGCGGAAAAAGCCGCCGGCGGTCAGCGCCTCGACGATCTGCGGCGGCAATTCACGGCGACGCTCGATCTCGGCGGAGGCGGCGGCGAGCGTCGGCGCGAGCGCACGCGCGCGGGCAAGGTAGTCGACGGGTTCGGGATCGGCACGGCGGCGGTCGCGCGGCATCGACGACATCTTCGGCTCCTCCGGCGCCGGTCGCCCCTTCGACACGCTCAGGGGCGGCGGCATTGTCGTTACGGCCTCACCATACATCGCCCCGACGGGTTAACGGGACGCTTTCGCTGCAACCCGGTCACGCGCTCCTGATCAAGGGGCGCCACAGCGGCCAGGTCAGGACGAGGGCGAGGAGGCCCTCGATCCCGGTCGCCACCGTCGCCCACGGGGCGCCGATCACGCCGGCAAGCAGGCCGAGATGGAGAAACCCGAGCGGCCCGACCCCGATGCACACCGACAAGACGCCGTAGATGCGGCTGCGCATCTCGGGCGGAGCCGCGAGATAGACGAGCGTCGCCTGCATCGTGCTGAAGCCGGCATTGGACAGGCCGGTAGTCAACAGGGCGGCGCCGGCGAACAGCGGCAGCGGCATCACCGCGAAGACCATCAGCATGACTAGGTAGAGCAATACGCCACCGACGTAGAGCCGCGTGAAATAAGCCGGCCTGGCAAAGGCGGCGATCAGGACCGCGCCGCAAAAGGCGCCGACGCCGTCCATGCTGGCGAGAATCCCGATGCCCCCGGGACCGAGATGCAGGCTGTCCTGCCCGATCACCGGAACCATGCTGGTGAACGGCCAGCCGAACAGATTGTAGATGACGGTGATGACCAGGATCGCGACGAGCCGGCGGTTGCGCCGCACGGCGAGCAGGCCCTCGATCATGCCGGCGAGCACCGAGCCCGATCGGGGGCGGACGCCGTCGCGGTGGCGCACGCGCAGGGCGGCGACGATCGCGACGGCATAGCAGGCAAGACTGACGGTGAACGCGCCGCCGATGCCGACGGTCGCCAACAATACCCCGCCGACGGTCGGCCCCAGCATGCGGCTCGCGTTGTTGGCGCCGACGTCGATCGCCATCGCGGCGCTCATCCGCTCGGTTCCGACCACCTCGCCGATCAGGGTGCGGCGTACCGGGTTGTCGGCGGCCCAGCCGATGCCGCTCCAGAAGCTCGCCGCGAACAGATGCCAGACTGCGAGGCGGCCGGCATAGGCCAGGAGGGCCAAGGTGAACGAGCTCAATGCCATCGACAGAACGACGAGGACGAGGGCGGTGTGGCGCTCGATCCGCTCCGCCGCGGCGCCGAGCGGCGCGCCGAACAGGGCCATCGGCAGGGTGCGCAGCATCGTCAACAGGGCGACGGCAAGCGGCGAGTGGGTCTGCTGATAGGCAAAAATCGCCATCGCCAGCATTTCGAGCCAGCGGACCGCGAACACGACGAGGCCGACGAGCCACAGCCGGCGAAAATCGGGCACCGCGAAAAGCCCCGCGCGCGGCGCCGGCCGCAGCGCCATTGCCCTGTCCATTTCCCCTCCGCTCCGCACCCTGTTTCCATACTCCGCCGGTCGAGGCCGGAGCGTGTGGGCCTCCCTGCAACCCTGTCATGCGGTAGGATCGTTGCGCACCCGTGAGGGAGCGCGGGCCTCCCGCCCGCGAGTCGATTGCAGCCGGGACGGCCGCGCTCCTGTAGCACGGCCGGCGGCGCCTTGCCCCCGTTCCGCGAAGGAGGCTGCAATCGCCAGCGAGACCGAACTCAGACTGGCCGCACAGCCGGCCGATCTGCCTCGGCTGAAGCGCGCCCTTCTCGCCATGGGGGCGGTCGCGGACGGTCTGCCGGCGGCGCGGATCGCCACCTGCTACGATACTCCCGATTTCGCCTTGCGACGGCAGGGGCTCGTCCTCTCGATCGGTGAAGAGGGCGGCCGCTTCGTCCAGAGGGTCACGGCCCCGGCGGACGGCGCATGGGAAGACGAGATCGCCGAGAATCGGCCCGATCCCGCGGCGCCGCACAGCGGGCCGCGCTTGCCGCCGGGGATTGGCGATCGCCTCCGCCCGGTTTTTGCGGCCGAGGTGACGCGGACGCGGATCGTGATCGCGTCGCCGCCGGCGGTGCGGATCGCGGCGGTGATCGAGGAAGGCGAGATCGGCACCGCCGAGGCGGCCGAACCGGTCGGCGAGATCGCGCTGACGCTCGAGCGCGGCACCGCTGCCGCGCTCTACGATCTGGCCCTGCGCCTGCTCGCGACGGCGCCGCTGATGATCGAGACGCGCAGTCGGACGGAGCGCGGATATCGGCTGATCGCAGGGACGGCGGCGGGAGCCGCTGCCGTCTCCGGCCGCCCTTTGCCGCCACTGGCCGGGCTCGGCTGCGGCGAGGCGCTGCGATGGGTCGTGCGGGCCGCTTTGCTCCGCTGCCTGCGCAACGAGCCTGCCGCGCTCGCCGGCTGCGCCGAGGGCGTGCGCCGGATGCGGGTGGCGCTGCGCTGGCTGCGCTCGGCCCTTGCCGCGTTCGGCAAGGCATTG
>DATFCQ010000005.1:0-7821 GCA_035252905.1 Allostellaceae bacterium
GTGAATGATCGTTCGGCCATGGTTTGGATGCCCGATCAGCGAAGACTTGTCATCGCTAACGCCGGCGCTGCGTTCTTGTCGCCGCGTTCGGCCGCTCGTTGAGATCGCGGTATCGGGCAGACCTCTACCGGCCGCTTCGCATCGCGAAGCTTCGCCGGAATGTGTACTCATGTTAACCTTCTCCGATCCGCTCCGGAGGAGGGGGTTCTGTGGCGGGACGGCAGGTGCCGTGCGGGCTCACGGTCATTCTCGCGGCTGATGTTGCAGGCTGCGGCCGCCCGAGGGGAGCGGATGAAGAGGGGGCGCTCGCATCCCTCCCGACGATCCGCTGCGCGTTGGGCGCTCGCAAGGTCGAGCAGACCGCATTCCACATCGGGATCAATCTCGACGGGCGCGATGGAGAGCGGCGCCCATCGCGGCTGGGTCACGTCCGATGAAAACGGCGAGCGGCGTGGCGGGTACGGTCTATGCCGAGCGGGTGGACGCCCTCTTTCGACAGATGCCGATTGCGCTCGCCGTCAACATCGTCAATTCGGCCTTGACCGCCGCCGTGCTGACGCCGTTTGCGACCCGACCGTTCCCGCTGCCCTGGTTCGGATCGGTGGTGCTGGTGACGATAGGCCGCGGGACGATGTGGCTGCACTATCGCCGCGCCGCCGTTCAGCCCGAAACCACGCGCCGTTGGTCGCAGCTCGCAACCTGCGGCTCGCTGCTCAGCGGCCTATGCTGGGGGATCGGCGGAATTATCCTGTTTCCGGTCCTCCCGGCGCTCGGCCAGCTTTTCCTCATTGTCGTGATGGGCGGTATGTGCGCCGGCGCCGTGGCCATCAGTGCCTCGCATCTGCCGACGCTTCTCGCCTTCCTGTTGTCGACAAGCCTGCCGATGGCTCTGCGCTTTTTCATGCAAGGCTCGGCCACGGACAGCGCGCTTGCCGCAATGATTGTTGTGTTTGCGGCGGCGTTGTCGCTGGCGGGAAGGCATTTCAGCCAAATCTTCGCGGAGGCGCTGCGGCTGCGCTTCGAGCTGAACGAGGCCAATCTTCGCCTGGCCGAGGCCAATCTTCGTTTGCAAGCCGAAATGGCCGAACATCGCGCGACCGAGGCAGCTCTGCATCAGGCGCAAAAGCTCGAAGCGATCGGCCAGTTGACCGGCGGCATCGCCCATGATTTCAACAATCTGCTGAGCGTCGCCGCCATCGACGCCACGCTGTTGCACGACCGCGCGGCCGACGAGCCGACGCGCCGGCGAGCCTCAGCCATCCTGAACATTGTCGAGCGCGGCGAGCGTCTGACCCGGCAATTGCTCGCCTTCTCGCGGCGCCGGACGCTGCGACCTGAACCCGTCATGCTGCAACAACGCGCCGCAGAGATCGCCGACTTGCTCGCCCGCTCGCTGCGCGAAGACATCGCGGTGGCGATCGACCTGCCGGAAGAGCTGTGGCCGGTGTTTGTCGATCCCGGCGAATTCGATCTGGCCTTGCTCAATATCGGGGTCAATGCGCGCGATGCGATGCCGAACGGGGGCGTCTTCCGGGTCGAGGCGCGCAACATGCGCTGCGGCGGTGCGGCGAGCAGCAACCTCTCCGGCGAGTTCGTCGCGATCACTTTGTCGGACACCGGGACAGGCATGCCGGCCGATGTGAGGGAGCGCGCCTTCGACCCCTATTTCACGACCAAGGAGACCGGGCTCGGATCGGGGCTCGGCCTCTCGCAAGTCTATGGCTTTGCCAGCCAGAGCGGCGGCACCGCGCTGATCGCCAGCGAGCCGGGTCAAGGGACCGCGATTACGCTCTTTCTGCCCCGCGCCACGGCCGCCCCGGCGGTTCCCTCCGCGGCTGCGGCGAATGGGGCGCCGGCGCCCGTGCCGGCCCGCATTCTGCTCGTCGAGGATGATCGAGAGGTCGCCGAAGCGACGCAGGAGTTGCTGCGCGAGATGGGCTTTGAGACGCGATGGGCTCAGGACGGCAAGGCGGCGCTCGGGCTCATCGAAGGCGGCTTGTCGACCGACCTCGTCCTGTCGGACATCGTGATGCCCGGCGGGGTGAGCGGCCTGGATCTGGCGCGGACGGTACGGGAACGATGCCCGGATCTCCCGATCCTGTTGGGGACCGGTTATAGTGGATACGCATCGCAGGTCGTGAGCGAGGGCTTCGATCTGATCGAGAAGCCTTACCATCCCGCCGGGCTGGCCGCTGCGCTCCGCTCGGCGCTCAAGATAGACCGAGCCCATCCATAGCCGCAGGGGGAAACGTGACCCGTCCACGCGCTGCCGACGACTTTGCCGCGATCCGTGCCCGAATGGAGGAACTCCGTCGGGAGCGCAATCCGGCGCCGCCTTCGGGAGAAGACCCCCGGAGGCCAAGGCGCCTTCCTGGCAGCCCCGGCGATGGCGAAAGCCCGACACGATCGGAACGCGGGCGCAGGGAGTGGTCAGGGAGATTGCCAAAGCAATAGCGCGGCAGGGATGGTGGCGGCGCAAATCCGGTGCCGCATCAGCGGATCGGAAAGCCCGTCAGCGGCAGGGCGCACCCCGAATGCCTCGAGTGTTGATCCGCTGCCGGCCGTTTGCCGTTGCGGCAATAGGCGAGCGCCGGGCGGCTTGCGCCGTTTGATGAAACCCGGGAAGATGCGGGTGCGCAGTCCTGGAGGGCTCCCGTGGACATTGTCGAAAGTCGACAGGCTGACAGCCTGATCCTGCGACCGATCGGTCGCATCGACAGTCTGACCAGCGCGGAATTTCAGGCGCGGCTGCTTGCTGCCGTCTCTTCCGGCGCGGCGGTCTGCGTCGTCGACGTCTCGGAGGTTGAATTCATCTCGACCGCGGGATTGCGGGCATTGTTCCAGGCCGCGAGAACGAAAGGCAAAGAGCAGCGGCTCGCCGTCGCCTGCCCCAATGAGGTCGTGCGCGAGATCTTCCGGATCGCCCGATTCTCGCTGGTCTTTCCGATCTTTGCGACCGTCGAGGATGCGGTCGCGGGGCGAGCGGCGCAATCCGGGGCCTCGGAGCCGCACGAGACTGCCGGCTCGCCGGAGTCGGTGGTTGTGCGCTTCTGGGGGACGCGCGGCTCGCTGCCGGCGCCGCTCGGCGAGCGTGCGGTGCGGGCCAAGCTGCGCCGTGCGCTGCTGGCGGCGCGCGGCCACACTCTCGAGACGCCGGAGGCCGTCGATGCCTTTATCGATCGCGCTCTGCCCTTCTCGGTGCGCGGGACCTTCGGCGGGAACACGAGTTGCGTCGAGATCGTCACCGGCGGCGACGAGTACCTGCTGTGCGATCTCGGTACCGGGCTGCGCGAATTCGGCAATCGCGTGATTGCCGAGCCGGCCGCCGGGCGCAAGCATTGCTTCAATATCTTCCAGTCGCACCCGCACTGGGATCACATCATGGGGTTTCCGTTTTTTGCCCCGGCCTACATCCCCGGCAATCGTATCCGCATCTTCGGTTGCCACGACGTATTGCGAGAAGCATTGGAAAAGCAGCAGTCCGATCCGTGCTTTCCCGTCGATTTTCATGCGTTGTCGGCAGCGATCGAATTCGTCCGGCTCGATCCCGGCCAAACCGTCGAGGTCGCCGGTTTCTCGGTGACTCCGCTCAACCAGTTTCATGCCGGCGACTCCTACGGCTACCGGTTTTCGCGCGGAGCGAAGACGATCGTATATTCGACCGATTGTGAGCACAAATATCTGGCTCTCGACGATTCCTATCCATTTGTTGAATTTTATCGAAACGCCGATTTGCTGATTTTCGATGCCATGTATTCGCTGGCAGACATGATCTCGGTCAAGGAAGATTGGGGCCACTCGAGCAACATTGTGGCGGTCGAGCTGGCGCAGGCGGCCAAGGTCAAGCGGCTCGTGTTGTTCCATCATGAGCCGGCTTATGACGACGCCCGGATCGAGAGCGTGCTCAGCGATACCATCCGCTTCGAAGAACTCAGTCGGCGAGGCCATAAGGTTGAGGTGATCTCGGCCTATGACGGGCTCGAACTGACGATCTGACTTGCGGTCGGCTGCGGTGTGGCGAAGCCTGCTCCCCTTGCACGGCTACGGCCGTGCGGTCGCGCTCGCCGTTGTCGCTGTCGCCCTCGTGGTGCGCGCCCTGGATCCCGGCATCGTCGCCGAGCTGCGGCTGCGCAGGTTCGATCTGTTGCAGGTTCTGTGGCCTTGTCCCTGCGATGCCCCGGGCGTTGCGGTCGTCGCGATCGACGACAAAAGTATTGCCCGCTACGGGCAATGGCCCTGGCCGCATGCCCGTCTCGCCGAGCTGGTGCGGCGCATTGCCGACGGCAAGCCGCTGGTTCTCGGCATCGACGTCATTTTCGCCGAGACCGACCGCCTGTCGCCGGCCGCAATCGCCCGCGCGCTGCCCGATCTGCCGCCCGCCGCGGCGCAGGCGCTCAGAGCGATGCCGTCGAGCGATCATCAACTCGCCGATGCGATCCAGAGGGTTCCGACGGTGCTCGCGCTTGCGCCCGGACCCGTGACGCCGGCGCCGACAGGGCTATTGCGGCGCTCGCCAATCCTGCAATCGGGCGGCGATGCGACGCGGTTCCTGCCGAACTCCCCTTCACAACTGCGCCTCGTTCCGGAGATTGCCGCCGCGGCGCAGGGATTGGGCTCGATTGCCGTCATGCCGGATGCCGACGGGGTTGTGCGGCATATCCCTCTCGCCGTCGTATACAATGGGGTCATTCTTCCCGCCTTCGCGCTCGAAGTCCTGCGCGTCGCCGCCGGGCGTCGCCCGATGGTGATCGATACCGGCGCCCACGGCATCGACGACGTCAGAGTTGCGGGCCTCACCGTGCCGACCGATCCGCACGGTAACGCCATCCTGCATTTCGCGCCGCCGCCGGCTCAGCACATTTCGGCCGCCGACCTCCTCGATCGGCATTTCAACCCCGCCGAGCTGCGGGGGAAAGCGGTGCTGCTCGGCGTCACCGGTCTTGGGCTCGTCGATCTCAAGGAGACCCCGCTCGGGCTCGTCCAGGGGATCGACATTCACGCCCAGTTGATCCGGTCGATAGTGCTCGGCCGGCTGCTGCACCGTCCGGCTACGCTATTCTGGATCGAGCTCGCCGCCGCGCTCCTCGTCGGCCTGGCGGTGATCGGGCTGCCGCGTTATGCGCGGCCAGCCGAGGCCGTCGGCATGAGCCTGGCCTTGATCGCCGTCCCTCTCGCCGCCGAAGCGGCGCTGTTCCGCTGGGGCGCAGTCCTGTTTGACGGCATCTATCCGGCATTGACCGGATCGGTCGCGTTCGCCGCCATGCTGATCGGCAGTCTGCGCGCGGCGCAAAGAGCGCTGAGACGGGAGCGCGATCTGAAACAGCGCTTGGCGGGCGAGCTCGCGGCGGCGCAGGCCATCCAGATGGGCCTGTTGCCGCGGCGCTTTCCGGCTTTCCCCGACCGTCCCGAGATCGATCTCTACGCCTGCATCGAACCCGCGCGGATGGTCGGCGGCGATTTCTATGATTATTTGCTGATCGATCGCCGCCTGTTTTTCATGATTGCCGACGTTTCCGACAAGGGCATACCGGCTGCGCTGTTCATGGCGATGACGAAGGAGATCGTGCACGACGCCGTGCTGCGGTTCGGTTCGGCGCTCGACCGCATCCTCGCCGAGGTCAACCGCAAAACCGCAGCGGCGAGCGCCGAACTGCCGAGCCAAGGCGGCGACATGATGTTCGTGACCGCCTTTGCCGGCATCCTCGATCTCGACAGCGGCGAGATCGCCTATGCCAGCGCCGGGCACGACTCCCCGTTCGTCCTCGGCGACGGCTCGGGCCTGCGGCGGCTGGCGACCGAGGGCGGCCCGCCGCTCGGCATCATCGATCCGTTCCCGTTTCCGATCGAGCGCGGGCGCATCGCGCCGGGGGAAACCCTGTTGCTGTTCACCGACGGGGTCACCGAGGCGCAGAACGCCGAAGGCGCGCTCTATTCCGCCGAGCGGCTGGCGGCGCTGTTGACGGCGGCCCCCCTCGCCAATGCCGAGCGCGTGATCGCAGCGGTCATTACGGATCTGCAGCGCTTTGTCGGCGGCGCCGAACAATCCGACGACATCACTTTGCTGGCTGTGCGCCGGGCTATCTGACGGAAACGTCGACCCGGCGGTTGCGCGGCTCCGGAGACTGGTCGGGGGTTGCGACGAGCAGATCACGCTTGCCGCGGAAGGTGACCCGGACCGCCCGCGGATCGACCCCGTCGCGCACCAGCGCATTGCGGATTGCCACCGCGCGCAGCAGCGACAGGTTCGCGTTATAATCGGAGCTGCCGAGCGTGTCGGCATACCCGACCACGTCGACGCGGTAGGCTGCGTGCTGTTTGATGTCGGCAAGGAGCGCGCGGTAGACGGGCGCCGAAGCGGCCGTCAGCCGGGTGCTGTCGAGCTTGAACGCCAGGCGGAACCGGTGCGGCAGGACCGGCCGCGCCTCGAAGGCGCGCCGAAACATCGAGAAGATGTCGCTTTTGGAGACGTCGGCCGGTGCGCTCCGGTCGTCGCGCAGCTCCGCCGATTTGTACGGGTGGTCGAGCGTCACCGCCTTTTTGCCGTCGTCGACGGTGATCGCCCCGACGCCGCTGCCTTCGGCGTTGGGCAGCACGACGAACAGAGCCTGCCGAGGGCAGCCGGTCAGGAAGAGCGCGCAGAGGAGCGCGAGGAATTGCGGGCGTATCGCCGCCATCCTAGTAGACCCGGACCGCGAAGGTCGTACCGCGGACGCCGAGCACCGCGTTCGGCGTCTTGATCTTCATCGCTCCGGGCGAACCGTGCGGGATCTCGCCCGAAACGACGCTCAGCGTCCCCTTGCGCAGTTCCGCCAGCATCGCCCCATGCGCGGTGCCCGGATCGAATTGGAACTGGTCGAGCGCCAACTGGCTGTTCGGTCCGGTCGAGAACACCGTGTTGTCGTTGAAGGTTATGCCGACCGAGCCGTCGGGGCCGGTCTCGACAACGTCCTTCTGATAGAGCGGGTCGCCGGCTCGGAGCCGCAGCGGGTGGCCGTCGCGCAGCACGGTCACTTTGCCGCTCGCCTTCTCGACCAGCGCAATCTCCGGATTCTGCGCCGCGGCCGGCGCCGCCAAGAGGCCGATCGCCAGGAACGGGATCAACCATCGCAGGGGCTGCATTTTCTCTCTCGGACGATCTCAATTCGCGAATCTTATCCTACCTATCCGTTCTCTGCGAGAGGCCGCTGCACGCCGCCCTGTCCGGATTCGCTATAGTGCAGCGATGAAGGGGGTCGCGGTGGCCATCAAAGCGTCGATCACGCTGACGAGCGAAGCGGCCGAGCTCGCCCGATTGGAAGCCTTTGCCGCAGCGTTCGCGCGCGAGCGGGGTCTGCCTGAAGGCGAGCGGGCGCGACTGCTGCTCATTCTCGAAGAATTGTTCACCAACGTCGTCGCTTACGGTTACGGCCCGGGATCGCCGAGCGGCAGCGTAACGGTCGCGCTTCAGTTGCGGGACGGGCGGCTGACGATCGACTTCGCCGACGACGGCCGCCCGTTCGATCCTCTCGCACACGCCGCGCCGGAATTGCCCACTGCCGGCAAAGACCCCCCGATCGGCGGCCTCGGCATCCTTGTCGTGCGCTCCCTTGTCGACGAGGCCCGCTATCGCCGGCGAGGCGGCCGCAACCGGCTGCAGCTCGCCCGGCAGGTCACGCCGGCGAGAGGGCGGGAGCCACCATCCTAATACCAACCTGATTAGATTTTGACCTGTTCGAGCCAGGGATAGGAGCACAGGGATCGGATGCGGCCGGTGTTAGCGAGCAGCCGGTTCCAGGCGTCGCAACAGGCGTCGATGATCTGCTCGGTGGTGTGGAAGAGGCA
>DATFCQ010000006.1:0-9427 GCA_035252905.1 Allostellaceae bacterium
GTGAATGATCGTTCGGCCATGGTTTGGATGCCCGATCAGCGAAGACTTGTCATCGCTAACGCCGGCGCTGCGTTCTTGTCGCCGCGTTCGGCCGCTCGTTGAGATCGCGGTATCGGGCAGACCTCTACCGGCCGCTTCGCAAAGTTTGGCTTGGGGGCGGCCAGGGCTGGAGAGGGGGGGGAGTGGTCCTGTTCGATCGCTTGCGTCAGCGCAGAGATGCTCGAGCGAGTGCAACAGGCGGTCGAGTTTACAGACGAGGGCATCGCTCTCGCGAAGCTTCCGCATGGACACTGCGGAGAGCCCAGCCTGCGCAAATCTGCCGCCGATCAACCGGATAATCGGGTCAGCTCGGCAAGCACCTTCGCGATCAATTCCTGGCGACGCGGTTCCCGCGCCTCCGGCGTGGCCGCGAAGAGCTCGATGAGATATCGCGCCTTCTCTGCCGCCTCCGGCCAAGTCGTGGATGGCGCGGCGAGAGCGTAGCGTTCGAATTCCTGTTGGCGGTGCCGCAAGGCCGCTTGATCGGCCTGAACCGCCTGGAGGTGCCGGCGGATTTCAGTCAATTTCTGCGCGGCCATGCCGCGATGTTCGTCGAGATCCACGGCGGTGTTATCGGAGGTGGTACTGTTGGGCATGGCTCACCATTGTTCTGATCGCGAGTCTTGCGGCACAAGCTCCGGTCGATTGCACTCCCGGCATGTAGACCCCTCTGACTCGATATCGTCGTTTTCATAACATCGTCCGAGACCAATCCTCGCAAGTGAGGACAGGGCAGATTTTTTACGCGGCGTCATCGTGGCCTGCGGCGCGGGCCGGTCGATCTCAGAAACCCATGCCGCCCATGCCTGTATTCGGCATCGTCGCCGCGGCGCTGTCGGATTTCTCGGCAACGATCACCTCGGTAGTGATCAGCAGCGCTGCCACCGATGCAGCGCCCTGCAATGCTGGGCGCACGACCTTGGTCGGGTCGGTGATGCCGGCCTGCAACATGTCCCCATATTGGCTGGTTTGCGCGTCGAAGCCGTAATCGACATCACCCCTTTCCAGGAGCTTGCCGGCAACGACCGAACCCTCCGCGCCGGCATTGGCGATGATCTGCCGTGCCGGCGCCTGCAGTGCGCGGCGCACGATGTCGATACCGGCCTTCCAGTCGTCGTTTTGCGGGTTTAATTTGTCGAGCGCCGGGATGGCGTAGAGCAGCGCTACGCCGCCGCCGGCAACGATGCCCTCCTCGACCGCAGCGCGGGTCGCATGTACCGCATCCTCGACCCGGTCCTTGCGCTCCTTCACTTCGACCTTGGTCGCGCCGCCGACGCGAATGATCGCGACGCCGCCGGCGAGCTTGGCCACGCGCTCCTCCAGTTTTTCGCTGTTGTAGTCCGAGGTCGTCTCCTCGATCTGAGCGCGCAGCTGCGCGACGCGTCCCCGGATGTCCTCCTTGCTGCCGACGCCGCCTATAAGCGTCGTGCTCTCCTTGTCGATCCGCACCTTCTTGGCCATGCCAAGCATGTCGAGGGTGACGCCCTCGAATGTGATGCCGAGATCCTCGCTGATGACCTGACCGCCGGTCAGGATTGCGATGTCTTCGAGCATCGCCTTGCGGCGGTCGCCGAAGCCCGGCGCCTTGACCGCGGCCACCTTCAACCCGCCGCGCAATTTATTGACGACGAGCGTCGCCAGCGCCTCGCCCTCGATATCCTCAGCGATGATCAAGAGCGGCTTATCGCTCTGCACTACCGCTTCGAGCAGCGGCAGCAGCGCCTGGATGCCGGGCAGCTTCTGCTCGTGCAGCAGGATGTACGGTTCATCAAGCTCCACCAGCATCTTCTCGGCATTGGTCGCGAAATAGGGCGAGACATAGCCGCGGTCGAACTGCATGCCCTCGACGACTTCGAGCACGGTCTCAAGCGACCTCGCCTCCTCGACCGTGATCACCCCTTCTTTGCCGACCTTGTCCATCGCCTCGGCGATCATCTCGCCGATCTCACGATCGCCATTCGCCGATATCGCGCCGACCTGGGCGATCTCGGCAGTGGTCGAGACCCTCTTCGAGCGGCTCTTCAGGTCGCTGACGACGGCCCCGACCGCCATGTCGACACCGCGCCTCAGATCCATCGGGTTCATACCCGCGGCGACCGCCTTGATGCCCTCGCGCACGATCGCCTGCGCGGAATGAAGCTTCCGCCAGAGGTTTTCATCTCCAGCGCGACACGGCGGATCAGGACGCGGTCCTGCAACGGACGCAGTTCCATGGGAGATCTCCCCGGACCGGAATTTGTAGGATGTTTGGCGCTGTTGGATGGAGAGTGCCAACGCACACTCCTGACATGGGGTGATAACCGCTGAATACAACCGGAATTATCCTTCACGTCTAAGATTTTCCAGGCGCTTGACGCCCAAAGTTGTCCATCTGATGGTGCATTTTATTTAGAAGTTTTTTGGGTCTACACCCCACACATGCCGATGACAATGCGGAAGTCGACATGCGTATTTATAGGGCAAGCAAGAGTATATGACCGTCTGTTACGACTATTTTACCAACATGGCGGAGTTCATCGGCCTGCACCAAGCAGAAGAAAGGGTGAAGGCTCAGAGCCTGTTCGAGTTATCTTGGCGGAATGCTGCGAGATCGCAGAAGCTGGCGGAAAAGCGCAGCGTATTCCGCCAATATTACGGTTATGACGAGAACTCAAACAGGCTGTCAGGGGTGGCGCCGCGCCGCGGGAAGGTCAGATGCCCTGCCTGCGCCGAAAACGAGCAGGCGATGACGACGACCGCCCGATCCGCGAGCCCCGGGTAGCGCTGTGTGCCGCGTTTTGGCCCAGTTGTGGCGAGCATGGCGCCGCGAACCTCACGGCCGCCGCGAGCCCTTATTCAAACTGCGTTCGGGCGAGAGAGGCAATGGCGCTACCGCCGGTTTCTTCTCAGCTTTCGGCCGTTTCGGCTTTTTGACTTCCCGACTTGATCGCCTATGCTCCTTGGCCATCACCGGCTCCCATAGTTTTGAAGGCTGCAAGCCCTGAAGTGTATCGCGAAGCTCGAAGCGATCCGGACGTGATTCCATATCATGCCCTTACGGCAATGTCGGAAACCTCGTTCGCTCCAAACATCCTGTCGGCTGATGCTCCTGCGATCTCCCGGGGCAAAGAGGGAGTGTTGCACGTTCTCGGATCGGCTTCAGCCGACCGGAAAACGGGTCGCGAACAGGCAGTTTTCGAGAATGAAGCGGCCGCGGTCGGGCAATCGGCGCTCGCGGGCGAAGCGTTCATGCGCGTCGATGACGGCGTCGGGATAGGTGCCCGGCGCGGTCGCCACATATTGCACGAGATTGTCGTGAAACCCGCGCCGGGTCACAAAGAACGACGTGAAGCCGCGGCTCGCCGCCGCCTCGGCGAGCGCCTCGGCAAATGGCCGCACCTTTGGGTTGACCGTGAAATCGGCCCAGTTGGCGGCGAGGCACCCGCCGGGCGCGAGCGCGTCGAGACCGCGCCCCCAGAACTCCTCGTCGAACTCGGCCGGACCCGAGGCGTCGTAAAGATCGACGAGGACGGCGTCGAACCGCTCCGCGGTCGCGGCGAGGTAATGCTGGGCAGTGTCGAGGACAACCGGCTGGCGCAGATGGAACCAGCGGCGCGCGATCGCCGCCACCGTCTCGTCGGCTTCGACCAGGATCGGCGCGCAATCCGGCAGATAGGCGCGCAGAAAGCGCCACATCGCCGCACCCCCGACCCCGAGGAGCAGCGCGTTGCGCTGCTCCGCGCTCAAAGCCAGAGCGAGCGACATCAGCCGTTCGTAATGAAAGACGAGGCGGGCGGGGTAGAGGAGGTCCATGCTCGATTGCTCGGTCACCTGAGCGCCGGCGCCGAACGAGCCGAGGGTGCGGTAATGCCGCGTGCCGCGGTCGAAATCGACGACAAAGACCGGGGCGCCGAAGGCCTCGGCGCGGCGCAGCAGGCGGATGTGCGCCTCCCCGCCGAAATAATCGAGGACCAGCCGGCGCAGCCGCTCCTCGCCGAATTCGGTGATCATCGGCCGGCGCTCGCCGCCGGCGGGAGCGGACCGCCCGGCCGCAGCCGGGCTGCCGGAAAAGACCGGAGGGAGGAGGACAAAGGCGGTATCATCGGCCGTGGTCGCTGTTCATCAGGTGTAGCAGCAGCGGGCGCGATTTCAAGGAGAGGCGGCGGATGCGTGCCCAGCTCTTGACCCGGATCGGCGAACCGCTCGCCGCGGCCGAATTGCCGGCGCCCCGCCCCGGTCCGCATCAGGTCCTGATCCGGGTCGGCGCCTGCGCGGTGTGCCGCACCGATCTGCACGTCGTCGACGGCGAATTGCCCGATCCGAAACTGCCGCTCGTGCCGGGCCACGAAATCGTCGGGACCGTTATCGACAAGGGGGAGGAGGTCGCGCGCTTCGCGCCGGGCGACCGGGTCGGCGTACCCTGGCTCGGCTGGACCTGCGGGGTCTGCGACTATTGCCGTTCCGGACGCGAGAATCTGTGCGACCGCGCCCGCTTCACCGGCTACCAGATCGACGGCGGCTATGCCGAAGCGACCGTCGCCGACGAGCGCTATTGCTTTGCCCTCCCCGCGCACTACGACGACGTCGCGGCGGCGCCGCTGCTGTGCGCCGGATTGATCGGCTACCGCGCCCTGCGCCTCGCCGGGGAAGCGGAGCGGCTCGGCCTCTACGGCTTTGGCGCGGCCGCGCATATCGTCGCGCAGGTGATGCGGCATCAGGGAAGGCGGTTCTTCGCCTTCACCCGGCCGGGCGATGCTGCAGCACAACAATTCGCCCGCGCGCTCGGCGCCGAATGGGCCGGAGATTCGACCGCGCCGCCGCCCGAGCCGCTCGACGCCGCCTTGATCTTCGCGCCGGTCGGCGCGCTCGTGCCGCTGGCTCTGGCGGCGACGCGGAAAGGCGGAGTCGTCGTGTGCGGCGGCATCCATATGAGCGACATACCCGCCTTTCCCTACCGGCTGTTGTGGGAAGAGCGGGTCCTGCGCTCAGTCGCCAATCTGACCCGGCGGGATGCCGAAGAATTTCTCGCCCTCGCCCCAGCGGCCGGGATCAGCACGACAACCGTGACCTACCCGCTCGCCGCAGCGAACCGGGCGCTTGCCGATCTGCGCCGGGGCGCCCTGCAAGGCGCCGCGGTGCTGGTGCCGTAGCCAGCCTGCGGGCTGGTCCCCCTCTCCCCGCACTGCGGGGAGAGGGGCGGGGTGAGGGGCAACGCTTCAGTCGCGGACAAACGGGAGGTTCGATGTCCGGTTTTTTCGGCTACGTCCAACTGCGGCCCGGGCGCTATCGCGAGCGCTTCGGGCTCGCCTTCGAGGAGTTCGCGCCAGGGCAGGTCTTTGCGCACCGGCCCGGCGTCGATTTCGCCCAGCAGGACAATGCCGAGGAGGCGCTCGACACGCTGAACAACGCGCAGCTCCATTACGATTCGCGCTACGCCGCGGCGAGCGAATGGCGGCGGCCGCTCGGCGTCAGCACCCTGACCCTGCAGCGCCTCCTCGGCATGACGTCGCGCACCTTCTACCGGCGCCGCCGCTTTCTCGGCTTTGACGAGATCGCGATGACCCGCCCGGTCTATGGCGGCGATACGCTCTACGCGCGCACCCGCGTCGCCGCCGTCGAGGAGGGCGACGCCGAGACCGGCCGCGTCTCGCTCGCCACCGAAGGCCTGAACCAGCGCGGCGAGATCCTCGCCCGCCTGCGCTACCGCGCCGAGATCTACCGCAGCGGGCGCCACCCCGAGGATGCGGGTCAGGGCGCCGTCGCCGAGGAGGAGCGGTTTCGTCTCTACCACGAGGGCGAGGACGGCGCGCTCGTCGAACAGAGCGGGCTCGCTTTCGAGGAATTCGTCGAGGGCGAGACTTTCGAGCACTGGCCGGGCAAGGCAATCTCGGCGGCGGAGAGCCGGCGTCACGCCTTGCGCTCGCTCGAACTCAACCCGCGCTATGCCGATCCCCTCTATGCCCGCGCCGTGCTCGGCCGCCCGCCCGATCTGTTCGAGCCCTTTGTGCTCGGTGCGGTGACGGCGTTGACGACGCGCACCTTCGGCCGCGTCGCCGCCAATCTCGGCTGGAAGGACGTCGTATTGCCGCGGCCGGTCGAGCCGGACGAGACGATCCGCGCGGTCTCGACGATCCTTGCAAAGCGCGAATCGGCAAGCCGGCCGCGCGAGGGGATCCTATCGGTCGACACGATCGCCTTGGGCGCCGACGATGCTCCCGTGTGCCGGTTCCAGCGCACGCTCCTCGTCTACAAGCGCGGTCTCGGGCCCTACGACGACGCCGGGTATTGAGGCGCATTCCCCCTTTCGCATGTCCGCGCGCGCCGGCAGGATGCGGCCGGACAGACGGGAGGGAAAGGCGATGCAAATCGGGGTTCATCTGCCGCAGGCCGGCAGTCAGGCGACGCCGGAACGGATCCGCCGCCATGCGATCCGCGCCGAGGCGCTGGGTCTGAGCGACGTCTGGGTCAGCGAGCACATCATCGTGCCGCGCGCGAGCTTCCCGCGCTCGCCGTTGTTCTACGACCCGGTCCTGACCTTGACCTGGGTCGCCGCGGTGACCGAGCGGGTGCGGCTCGGCACCAGCGTCCTGGTCTTGCCGATGCGCCATCCCTTGCCGCTCGCCAAGGAATTGTCGACCCTGCACAACCTGTCGGGCGGAAGATTGATCCTCGGGGTCGGGGTCGGCTGGCTCGAAGCCGAGTTCGCCGCGCTCGGCGCGCCGTTCCACGAACGCGGCCGGCGCATGGACGAGGGCATCGCGATGATGCGCGCGGTGTGGTCGCAGGACCCGGTCACCTTCGAGGCCAAACACATCCCCGCCGAGATCCGCGAGATGACGATGCTGCCGCAGCCGCAGAGCCCGATCCCGATGTGGCACGGCAGCCGCTCCGAGGCGGCGCACCGCCGCACCGTGCGCCTCGGCGACGGCTGGCACGGCAGCCAGCTCACCCCCGAGCAGGCCAAGCCGGTCATTGCCCGCCTGCGCCGCGACCGGCCCGAGCCCGCATTTACGATCTCGATCCGCTCGCATTGGGACGGCCAGGATCTCGGCATGATGCGCGAGCGCATCGCCGCCTATGCCGAAGCCGGCGTGCAGCACGTCATGGTCCACCCGCAGGACCGCGAAGTGGACGACTGGGACACGGTCATCGAAGCCGTCGGGCGGATCGGGATAATATGAGAAGCCTGTCGAGTCGTCGTCATGTCGCGAAGTCGGCGGAATGCGCTGCAAGGCTGAGCAAGAATTCCGTTAACCGTTCTTTTTCGTCACCCCGGCGAAGCAGGCCGTGTGAAAACTCCGCCACTCCTCCAATTCCGTCGTCCCCGCGCAAGCAGGGACCCAGGGGCAATAGACTGAAATCCCTGGATTCCCGCTTTCGCAGGAATGGCAGGAAAAGGATCGGAAGAGGATGGATAGGCAGTTTTCACACGCCCTGGAAGGCCGGGGTCCATTCCTCCGCAATTCGAGCTCTGATGGGCGGTGCGGCTGTTGCCAATGCTTGAAACATCAGGGGACGGAAGAATGGGTTCCTGCCCTCCCCGCGGGTCAAGCCCGCGGGGAGGGCCCACGGGACGACGTCGGGAGGAATTTGCCAATCCTCCGACTTGGTCTGGATTCTTGCTCAGCCTTCACTATTCCGCCCGGCGCTCCTATCAAAGGATTTTTGAAGTACAATGCTCGGCAAAAAAAGATGCCCCCGAACCCCAAAGACGATCCGATCCTGACGCGCTTCCGCGCCGCCGTGACCGAAATCTACGGCGACCGTGTTGAACGCGTTGTGCTCTTTGGTTCGCGGGCGCGCGGCGATGCGCGCGAGGATTCCGACTATGACGTTGCAGTGTTTCTGCGTGATTATGCGCCTGGCACCACGACCGAGTTGTACCGGCTGGCCGACCTCAGCAGCGCCATTCTCGACGATACCGGCCAGTTCATTCATGCCATGCCCTACCGCGCCGGCTCCTACAATGAACGCACACCCTTAATGCATGAAATCCGCGCTGAGGGCATCGACTTGTGAAGCCGGAAACGGCCCTCTTCCTCGAAAAGTCGCGTGACCTTCTCGGACGCGCCGACACAATGATGGAAACCGGGTTGACCGACGACGCGGGAAGGACGGCCTATCTTGCCGGACTCCACGCGGCTCAAGCCTTTATTTTTGAGACTACGGGCCGCGTGTTTAAAAGGCATTCAGGCGTCCAGAGGGAATTTTCGCGATTGGTGAAAGACGATCCGCGCGTTGACAGCAGCTTGCGGACGTTCCTTTCCCGCACTTACCAACTCAAAGCCATTGCCGATTATCTGACCGGCCCCGGTTCGCATGTGTCGGAAGAGAGTGCGCGGGAGGCGACCCAGACCGCGCGGCGGCTTGTCGAATGCGTCGCTGATCTACTCCAGACTCCGACATCCACACCGGAGCCAGACCGCTCCTGATGAAACCGCACTGACCGGAGTTTCAAAACTCAACAATTGTGGCCAGCGGCGTCCATTTGAGACGCGCGCAGGGATTGTGCTATATTTCAGTGATTATGAAACCATCCGAAGCACTTGCGGCCCATCGCGGCGAATTGCGGGAACTTGTGACCCGTCACGGCCTGCTGCACCCCCGCGTTTTTGGATCGGTTCTCACTGGCAGAGACGACGAGGAAAGCGACATCGATTTGCTGGTTGACCCTTCGGAGACGACCAGCCTTTTCACGCTTGCTCGCTTCAAGCGCGAGGCCGAAAAGCTGCTCGGCGTGCCGGTATCGGTTCTCACCCCCGAGGGGTTGCCGCCGAAGTTCCGCAGCCAGGTCTTGCAGCAGGCCGAGCCGCTATGAAGCATCCGGAGCGCGTCGAGGACTATCTCGGGCATATCGTCGAGGCCATCGAGCGCGCGGCCAGCTACGTTGAGCCGTTGTCGGACATTGATGCCTTCCGGCAGAACCTCCTCGTTCAGGATGGGGTTGTCCGCAACATCGAGATCATCGGCGAGGCCGCGAACCACATCAACCGTATGGCTCCGGAGTTTATTGCACAGCACCCCGAGCTTCCGTGGGACGACATGCGCAATGCCGTCATTCACGCCTATTTCAACGTCAATTTGACAACTGTCTGGCGCACCGTGCAGGAGGATTTACCGAAGCTCAAACAGCAAATCCAACAACTACTCAGCCAGCCGCCGCCCGCGCCGGAGCCAGAACCCCGCTCCCGATGAAAGCCCCCGCCCACGCGGACGGCGGGGGCCACGACCTCGACGCGCCCGAACTCCGAAACCCTGATCTCTCATAAATCGTAACTGCCCAGGTAGGCTACCGGACTTCCGTGCCGATCCGGCGGGCGCGGAGCGCGAGTTTGCGGGGCGGGGGTGGGATCGGCGTAAATTGTGATTGACACGGGTCTGACTTGTCGGTTCCTGGATCGCATGGATA
>DATFCQ010000007.1:0-14225 GCA_035252905.1 Allostellaceae bacterium
ATCGCGGACGACGCCCTTCAATTGCAGATGGCCCCACGGCCGGGTGACCTGCAACACCGCGGTCACGTCGGGCGCCGTGTTCTTGGCCGGGTTGACGCCCAAGGGCAGGGTCGTCGTGCCGCTGCACGAATAGTTCGCGCAATTGATGTTGCTGTCCTGCTCGAACATGCCGACCGGGGTCCAGATGTCGGTATCGGGAGCTTCGGCCGAGACCGAGATCGAGGTGCCGAGCGGGGTCTCGAAGGTATAGCGGACCTGCGGGATGCGCACGACGCCCCACTGCCCGACGTCGCCGCCGAAATCGAGGGTCTCGGGGTTGGCGGCGAGGTCGACCGTGTTGCCGTAAGCTTGGCCGACGAGGAGGCCGCCGATCGTCGCATAGGCGAGGCGCAGACGCGGGATCAGATTGTCCGAGACGTGCAGCAGGTTCTGCCCGCTGGCGCCGTTGGTCCCGGCCCAGTCGAACTCCATGACCGTGCCGACCGGACCCCACGCGGAAGGCGTGCGCGTCTCGATGCGCAGGCGGGATTCACGCGGGCTCTGCGAAAAGACATGGCCGCGCGAATGCGCCGTCTGCACCGGCACGACATTGCCCGGCGTTGGGAAGCCCGGCACCCTCTGGCCGTGGACGTCGAGCGGCACCGACAACAGGACGCCGTTTTCGCCGATCGTCGTCGTCTGGTTGCCGTTGGGCGGGCCGCCCGAGAACCAGTAGTCGAGGGTCTCGTCGATGAACCCGCCGATCGACAATGAGGTGTCGGTGCCCGGGATCAGGATCGAGCGCGGGAAGCTGCCCTTGAGCACATCGGCCGAGGGTGGCGGCGCGGCCGCGGCCTGCGCCAATTGATCGAGCCGCTGCTGCAGAAGCTGTTGGTTGGCGCGCAGATCCGCCAGTTCGTCGGCTTGCGCCTGCGGCAGCCCCGCCAATAATGCGATGGCGGCGAGCCCGCCGAGCGCTCCGATCTTCCGCTTCCTGGTCATTGCTCCCCTGCCCAATCAAGTGGTTGTGGCCATCCGGACCGAAAACGCCCGTCCGTCTCGCGTCATAATAGAGAGAGACCCCGACCGATCAAGCGCACTCGCCCCCTTTCGTGGTGTTTTCGTCTCATCGTGGCGAGTCTGCAACACAAGCGCTAAGCCATTCTGTATCCGGCCCCGTCGGAGCCGCCGGAATTTTCCGCAGAAGCTTTCGGGCGAATGCGCGGTCGGGTTTTTCTCTCCCGCGCGGCGCGAGCCGGCGCCGCCGCGGTCCGAAGTCCTATTCTAGCGGGAGTTGAGAGAGGAAGGCGGAAATGTCAGAACTTGAAGCCGAGCCGGGCGCCGGCATTGGTAATGCCGGCGTTGTGCGAACCGAGATTGGCGTTCGACATGTGGTCGACGAAGACCGAGATGCTGGTCCGCGGCGTCAGGTCCAAGCCCAATTCGGCGCTCAGGTGAAACAGCACTGGCGAACCGAGCTTTTTGCGGTCGGGCGGGGCGGTGTCGATAAAGCCGTTGTGCACGGCGCCGCCGAGCCCGCCGTTCAGAAATACCCCGCGGCCCCAGCCGAACAGGCTCTGGATCAGTTTGATGCCCCAGGTCAGTCCGAAATAGCCGTCGCTGGTCTTGCCGTTGGTGTTGACGTCGGCGCCGATCATCGGCCGCGGCGAGCCGATCACGCTCAAGAGCGGCGGCGGCGTGAACAGCATCTCGACATTGACGTCGGCCCCCGATTCGATGTGATGACCGAGAAACCCGACATCGTGGGACAACACGCCGAGCTTCAGCTCGTCGACGATCTTGGCCTGCTGCGCCGCTGCCGGGCCGGCGAGGGCGACAGAAAGAAAGGCCGCGGCGAGGACCGGGCGCAGCGCGATCGTCACGGTGTCACTGCTCCAAATCCGCTTATGCCGGAGCTGCTGTTCAGCTTGAGGTTAGCCGGCTTCGCCGCGCTTGCCAAGAGCGGCGGGGCCGCCCCTCACCGCGGCCCTCTCCCCGCAGGCGGGGAGAGGGAGGGACCCGCGCTGAAGGCGCGGGAGGGTGAGGGGCTTCGGCTCAGCCGCGCCGGCCGAACGGGTTCAGCGCCTTGAACCGGGCCGACCAGCGGTGGCGGCCGAGTTCGCGCTGTCTGACGCGCGCGTCGGTCACCCAGTTCAACTGCAGAACCCGCCGCTCGCCGCGATGCGCGCGATGCCCGTGAAAGGACCGCTCGCTGCGGCGGAACGCCAGCATCGTGCCGAGAAGCGGCGCCACCTCGACCGCATAGTCGTCGAGGTCGGCGGGGCCATTGAGCAATCGCAGCCGCCCCTCTGCCGGCTCCCAGACGGGGTTCATATAGAGCAGGAGGGTGATGATCTTATTCGCCGAATCGGTGTGGATGCGGCCGTCCTTGCCGTCGCTGCAGGCGCGCAGGGTCACGAGGGTCGGGCGGTCGTCGAGGGCGACCGCGAACTTCTCGGCGATCGCCCGGCGCAGCGCCGGCCCTTCGAGTTCGGCGATAAGGTGGGCGAAAGCGGGCCGCAAGGCGAGACTATCGACCGGAAAGCTGCCGGGCCGCGCCACGGCGGGAAAGTCGGCCGCCGCCGCGGCGGCCGCGTCATGCCGCACAAACTCCTCGACCACGATGAATTCGAACGGCTCGCGGGCGAGCGGCGCCGCGGCGAGGCGGTCGAGATCGAGAATGCTCAATGGATCACCGGCAAGTCCGTGAGACTGTGAGGATCGATAGAATAGCGCCTTTGACGCGAAAAATACCGTCTCACCGGTGAAACACCAATCCCCGCAGCGGGAGCGGAAATGTCATGTAAAATGCAGGAGGGGGAGTGCAGGAGGGCCCGCCGATGCCATCATCTTTTTTCGACGCGGATGAGACCCGCGATCCGGCCGCGCGCGAGGCCGCATTGATGGCGGCGCTGCCGCGCCTGCTCGCCGCCGCCAGGGAGCGCTCGCCGGCCTATCGCCGCCGCTTTGCCGCCCTCGACCCGCGCGAGATCCGCGATCGCGCCGCGCTCGCGCAACTGCCGCTGACGAGGAAATCGGCGCTGATCGAGGAGCAGCGCCGCGAGCCGCCCTTTGGCGGGTTCGCCGCCCTGCCGGTTCGGCAGTTGCGCCGGATCTTTGCCTCGCCCGGGCCGATCTATGAACCGGAGGCGCCGCGGCCGGATTTCTGGCGCCTCGCCCGCGCCCTCTTTGCCGCCGGGTTCCGCGCCGGCGATCTCGTCCACAACGCCTTTTCCTATCACCTGACCCCGGCCGGGGCGATGGTCGAGAGCGCCGCCGAGGCGCTCGGCTGCCCGGTCGTTCCCGCCGGCACCGGACAGAGCGAATTGCAGGTGCGCACGATCGCCGATCTGAGGCCCGCCGGCTATGTCGGGACGCCGTCCTTTCTGAAAATCCTGTTCGATCGCGCCGCGGCGCTCGAAAGCGACATGTCCTCGCTCAAAAAGGCGCTGGTCTCGGCCGAGCCGCTGCCGCAGTCCTTGCGCGCCGAACTGGCCGGGCACGGGCTCACGGTGCTGCAATGCTACGGCAGCGCCGATATCGGGCTGATCGCCTATGAGACGATGGACGGTGCGGGCGCACTGGGCGAAGGCATGGTGCTCGACGAGGGCGTCATCCTCGAACTGGTCGCGCCCGGCACCGGCGACCCGGTCGCCGAGGGCGAGATCGGCGAGGTCGTGGTGACGACCCTGACCCCGGAATACCCGCTGATCCGCTTCGCTACCGGCGACCTGTCGGCGTTGTTGCCGGGACCGAGCCGCTGCGGGCGCACCAATCGACGCCTCAGAGGCTGGCTCGGCCGCGCCGACCAGTCGGTCAAGGTGCGCGGGCTCTTTGTCCACCCCGTGCAGATCGCCGAGACCCTGCGCCGGCACCCGGCCTGCGGCCGCGGCCGGCTCGTCGTCGAGCGACCCGCCGCCAGCGACGAGATGACGCTCCATGTCGAGCTGGCCCCCGGGGCGGACGACCCGGTAAGCATCGCCATGACCTTGCAGGCGCTGACAAAACTGCGCGGCGAGGTGCGTCCGGTGGCGCCCGGCAGCCTCCCCGAAGACGGGAAAGTCATCGACGACCGCCGCAGTTTTGGGTGAAAGACACCGAATTGCCGCAATTGTTTCAAATCCCGGTCCCAATCGCCTCGCTCCATCGCCGGCGTAAGGTTCGTCCTTACGGATTTGTCCCCCAAACCTCGCACCCGGCCGCGACGAACGGCCGGGGATCGCGCGGCTCCGGAAAAATTCCGGAGCCGCCCTTTTTGCCGTCCCGGTGAAGGCCGCCGCCTGTGACCTCGCCGCCGAAGGGATCGCCTGCCGGCGCGGCGAGCGCCTCGTCTTTGCCGGCCTGTCGTTCCGGCTTATGGCGGGCGGCGCCCTGGTGCTCGTCGGCAGCAACGGCAGCGGCAAGACGAGCCTCCTGCGCCTCGTCGCCACGCTGATCGAACCGGCCGCCGGCCGCCTCGTCTGGGACGGCAGGCCGGTCGCGGCCGACCGCGCCGCCTACCGCGCGCAGCTCGCTTATGTCGGCCATCAGGATGCGGTCAAGCCGGCCCTCAGCCCGCGCGAAACCCTGCGTTTCTGGGCGGCCCTGCGCGGTCTGCCGCCGCGGCGCTCGGCGCCGCTGATCGAGGCGGCGCTCGCCGGTTTTGCCCTCGAAGCGGTCGCCGACTGGCCGTGCCGCTGGCTGTCGGCCGGGCAGCGGCGGCGCTTGGCGCTCGCCCGGCTGATCGCCGCCCCTGCCCCGATCTGGCTGTTGGACGAGCCGACCAGCGGCCTCGACCATGACAATCAGACCCGGCTCGAAGCGGCGGTCGCGGCCCACCGCGACGGCGGCGGTCGCGTCCTGTTGGCCACCCATCTGCCGCTCGCGCTGGCCGCGGCGGACAGTCTCGTGCTCGACGATTTCGCGCCCGGCGCCGGCGATCCCGAAAGGGAGCGCGCCTTGGCCGAGCACGAGGCGAGGTTCTGGTGATGGCCGCCTTTCTCGGCCTGTTCCGGCGCGATTTCGGTCTCGCCCTGCGCCAGGGCGGCGACACCGGCCTGGTGCTCGGCTTCTTTGTTCTCGTCGTCGTTCTGTTTGCCTTTGGCGTCGGCCCCGAGGCCGAAACATTGCGGCGGATCGGCGCCGGGATCATCTGGGTCGCGGCCCTGCTCGCGGCGCTGTTGTCGCTCGACCGGCTGTTCCAGCCCGATTACGAGGATGGCGGGCTCGATCTGATGGCGCTCTCCGGCCTGCCGCTCGAATTCGGCGTGCTCGCCAAAACCGCGGCGCATTGGGCGGCGACCGGGTTGCCGTTGACCGCGATCAGCCCGCTGCTCGCCCTCGCCGTCGATCTCGATCCCGCGACCCTGCCGCTGCTTGTGCTGGGCCTGTTGATCGGCACGCCGGCGCTGAGCCTGATCGGCAGTGTCGCCGCCGCCCTGACCCTCGGCGCCCGGCGGCAGGGCGTATTGTTGTCGCTGCTGGTTCTGCCGCTTTACGTGCCGCCGCTGATCTTCGGCGCCGGCGCGGTCGCGATCGGCGCCGATGCCAGCACGGCGCGCGCCAATCTGCTGCTGCTCGGCGCCCTGACCCTGGCGGCATTGGCGCTCGCCCCCTGGGCCTGCGCCGCAGCCCTGCGCCAGGCGCTCGAATAGCGCCGGGTGCGACCGCGCCGCCGCTGACGCGGGGGCGCATTTGCGTTATAAGGGGACATTGGGCGGCGGCGGGTTTCTCAAGGCGATGTTGAGCCGGTTTGCCAATCCGGCACGCTTCATGCGCGCGAGCGCGGCGGCGTTGCCGTGGTGCGCGGGGTTTTCCGCAGCGGCGATCGCCGTCGGCGTTGTCCTCGCATTGTTTGTCGCGCCGGCGGATTACCAGCAGGGCGAGGCCGTGCGCATCATGTATGTCCACGTGCCCGCGGCATGGCTGGCGCTCTCGGTCTATCTGTTTGTCGCCGCGGCGAGCGCGGTGGCGCTGGTGTGGCGCCATCCGCTCGCCGAGATCGCGGCCCGCGCCGCCGCTCCGATCGGCGCCGCCTTCACCTTTGTCTGCCTCACCAGCGGCTCGCTGTGGGGAAGGCCGATGTGGGGCACCTGGTGGGTGTGGGACGCGCGGCTGACTTCGGTCCTGGTCTTGTTCTTCCTCTATCTCGGCTACATCGCCCTGGTGAACGCCTTCGACAATCCCGATCGCGGCGGCCGGGCGGGCTCGGTCCTGGCGCTCGTCGGCGTCGTCAACCTGCCGATCATCAAGTTTTCCGTCGACTGGTGGAACACCCTGCACCAGCCGGCAAGCGTCCTGCGCCTCGGCGGCCCGACGATCGCGACCTCGATGCTGGTGCCGCTCCTGGTCATGGCAGCCGGTTTTTACGGCCTGTTCGCGACGCTGTTATTCTTGCGCATGCGCACCGCCGTGAACGAGAAGAAGGCAATGGCCCTGCGCCTCAACGGCGCCGCCCTGCGTCCCGCCCGCACCTCAACCGGCGGGCGGGACACAAGCGTTCCGGCGGCCGGCCGGTGAGCACGCTGACGGCGTTTCTGGCGATGGGCGGTTATGCCGCCTTTGTGTGGCCGGCCTACGGCGTGGCCGCCGCCGTGCTCGGCGGCCTCACCGCCCATTCCTGGCGGCGCTACCGCGCGAGCCGGCGCGCCCTCACCGCGATCGAGCAATAGCGCCGGGCAATGAGCCGCAAGCAGCACAGACTGATCGCGTTGACCGCCGGGATGGCCTTGCTCGCCGCGGCGACGGCGCTGGTGTTGACCGCCTTCAGCAACAATCTGGTCTTCTTCTACAGCCCCACCGAACTGAGGCACATGGCGGTCGCGCCGGGCCGCGAGGTGCGGATCGGCGGCCTCGTCGAACTCAAGAGCGTCGTGCGCGACGGGAGCCGCGTCGCCTTCCGCGTCACCGACGGCAAGAGCGACATCAAGGTCGCCTATCGGGGCGCGCTCCCCGACCTGTTCCGCGAGGGCCAGGGCGTCGTCGTCGAAGGCCGCCTGCAGCCGGGCGGGCTGTTTGCCGCCTCGACCGTCCTCGCCAAGCACGACGAGCGCTACATGCCGCGCGAAGTCGTCGCCGAGCTGAAAAAGAGCGGCCACTGGCAGGAGGGTGCCGACATCCCGGACATGACCGCCGCCCGCCCGCTGCCGCACCCGTCGGCACCCTGACCCTCTCTCTTATTATTTTCCCTCTTCCCCCATTCTAGCGTCGGCACACACCTACCAAAACGCGAGCTGTATTGCCCTCTCCGCCCGCCTGCGGGGGGAGAGGGAGGGGACCCATCGCATCAGCGATGGGGAGGGTGAGGTGGGCGCCGGCGGCGCTGCCTTCCCCCCACCTCACCCCGACCCTCTCCGCCCCCAGGGGCGGAGAGGGAGAAATGGTTGGGGCGGCTTACGGCTCGGGCGCGCGGCCGTCTTTCGCGGCGGCGAGAAAACTGCACAGATCGGACCAGCCATAGGCCGCCGCCTCGACCCTTTCGCCGGCCACGTTGAAGAATTTGCAGCCGACCTGTCGGCCGCCGAGCCGCTCGTAGAAGAACCGCCCGGGATTGCTGCGCAGGACCCAGATCAGCGCCGAGGGACGCTCGGCCGCGACCAGCCGGCGGAACAATGCGATCAGGATCGCGCGGCCGATGCCGCGGTTCTGCCAGTCCGAGGCGACATAGAGCGTGAACACCTCGCCGAGAAAGCGCGGGTCGCCGCGGCTCGGCCCGCAACTGCCAAAGCCGTAGAGGGTGCCCTCGGCATCGACCGCAACGCGCACGTCGCGCGGCTCGCGCAGGATCACGTTGCGCCAGCCGATCTCGCGACGGCGCTCGGACAGGCCGACGAGATAGGCGGAGGACAGGAGGCCGGCATAGGTGCTGCGCCAGGTCTCGACGTCGAGCCTCGCGATGCCGCGCGCGTCTCCCGGCCGCGCCGGCCGGATCTTGATCTCGCCCATGGCGCCATTGTGCCCGCTTTCCGGCGCCGTGGGGAGTACCCCTGCGGCAAATTGGCCTCGCCCCTTGTTTCACTCTCTCCCCCGCCGACCGGGGGAGGGGGTAGCCCCCGGGCTGTGGAGTGGTAGAACAGTCCCGATGAGCCTCCCGCCGCATGGAGTGGCGGTTCGCCCGGGGGGAGGGGGAGAAAAGCACGAGGAACGATGAGACAGCGCTGGGGCGTACCCCTGGTCGCCTGGCCCGCGCGCCTGCGCCCGAACCTGTGGGATCTGGTGGCGCTGCCCCTCGTGCTCGGGCTGGCCGCGCTCGTCGCCTGGGGCAGCCTGGCGATGAGCGCGCGCTATTCGGTCGGCGTCGAGCTGCCGATCAGCCTCGACCCGGCGGCATTGCCGGAATACGCGCTCAGGACCGTCCTGCGCATGGCCTGGGCGCTGTTGTTCTCGCTCGCCTTCAGCCTCGCTTACGGGGCGCTCGCCGCCAAGAGTCGCCGGGCCGAGAAGATCCTGATCCCGGTCCTCGACGTCCTGCAGTCGGTGCCGATCCTCGGCTTTCTGTCGATCACCGTGACCGGCTTTATCGCGCTGTTTCCGGGGCGGCTTCTGGGGGTCGAATGCGCCGCGATCTTCGCGATCTTCACGTCGCAAGCCTGGAATATGGCGTTCAGCGTCTACCAGTCGTTGCGCACGGTGCCGGGAGAATTGATCGAGGCGGCGCGCATGTTCCACCTGTCGCCGTGGCAGCGCTTCTGGCGCCTCGAAGTGCCGCACGCGACCCCCCAGCTCGTCTGGAACATGATGATGTCGGTGTCCGGCGGCTGGTTCTTTGTCGTCGCTTCAGAGGCGATCACGGTCTCCGGGCACACGATCCTATTGCCCGGCATCGGCTCCTATATCGCGACGGCGATCGCGCGACAGAGCCTGCGAGCGATCTTCTATGCCGTACTGGTCATGCTGGTCGTCATCTTCCTCTACGACCAGTTGCTGTTCCGGCCATTGATCGCCTGGTCGCGCCGGTTCCGCGCCGACCCGATCGAGGAGGAGGAGAATACCCGGCCCTGGTTCCTCGTCGTGTTGCAGCGCGCGCGGCTGTTCGACCTCGCGCAGCGCGCGGTTCTGGGCCTCAACCGTCTCGGCGAGGAGGCAATCGGCACGGTGCCGCGGCGAACTGCGCGGCGCGAGCGCCGGCCTCTTCCCGAATTCGCCTTCGACCTCGTCGTCGCCGGGCTCGCCCTCTCCGGCGTCGCCTGGATCGTCGCGTTTGTCCACAACAGCGTGCCGCTCTCCGAGATCGGCTGGGTCTTTGTATTGGGGCTCTTTACCGCGGTCCGGGTGTTGGTTCTGATCGGCCTCGCCTCACTGATCTGGGTCCCGGTCGGCGTGGCGATCGGCCTGCACCCGCGCCTCGCCGACCGGGTTCAGCCGATCGTCCAGTTTCTTGCCGCATTCCCGGCCAATCTGTTCTTCCCGGCGGTGGTCGTGTTGATCCTGCGCTTTCGCCTCGATCCGGAGATCTGGCTGTCGCCGCTGATGATCCTCGGCACGCAATGGTACATCCTGTTCAATGTCGTCGCCGGCGCAGGCGCGATCCCGGCCGAATTGCGGCGGGCAGCGCAGAACCTCGGGGTGCGGCGGCTGCTGTGGTGGCGGCGCCTGATCCTGCCGGCGATCTTTCCGGCCTACATCACTGGCGCCGTGACCGCCGCCGGCGGATCGTGGAACGCCAGCATCGTTGCCGAGATCGTCCAATGGGGGCACACGACCTTGCGCGCGACCGGTCTTGGCGCCTACATCGCCGAGACCACCGCCGCCGGCGACGCGCCGCGGATCTGGCTCGGGATCGGCGTGTTATGTCTCTACGTGCTCGCCTTCAACCGCCTCTTATGGCGGCGGCTCTACGACCTCGCCGCCGAACGGCTGCGCCTTGATTGAAAACAACACTTCATCACCCCTTCGACAAGCTCAGGAGGACGCAAAGGATGCGCAAAGGACACAAGGTCTGGTCGGAACCCTTGGCGTCCTTCGCGCATCCTTGGCGACCTTTGTGTTAAAGCTTAACCGTTTCTGACCATGGCTGAATTGTTGTTGCGCGCCGAAGCCGTCTCGAAGACCTACCAGACGCCGGATCACAGCGGCCGGCTGGTGCTTGACCGCCTCGATTTCTCGTTGCGCGAGGGCGAGATCGTCGCGATCCTCGGCAAGTCCGGCTCGGGCAAATCGACCTTTCTGCGCATCCTGGCCGGGCTGGTGCCGCCGAGCGGCGGCCTTGTCGAATACCGCGGCGAGCGCGTCACCGCTCCGGTGCATGGCATCGCCATGGTGTTCCAGAGCTTCGCGTTATTTCCGTGGCTGACCGTGCTCGGCAATGTCGAATTGGGGCTCGAAGCCCAGGGCGTGGCCGGACCCGAACGGCGGCGCCGGGCGGTCGCCGCGATCGACCTGATCGGCCTCGACGGGTTCGAGAACGCCTATCCGAAGGAATTGTCGGGCGGGATGCGGCAGCGCGTCGGCTTCGCCCGCGCGCTCGTCGTCAATCCCGACATCCTGCTGCTCGACGAGCCGTTCTCCGCGCTCGACGTATTGACCGCCGAGACCTTGCGCGGCGATCTGCTCGATCTGTGGGAAGAGAGCCGCATCCCGACCAAGGGGATCGTCCTGGTTTCGCACAACATCGAAGAGGCGGCCGAAATGGCCGACCGCATCCTGATCTTCGAGAGCGATCCGGGCCGTATCCGCGCCGAGGTGTCGGTGCCGTTGCCGCGCCCGCGCACCGGGACGAGCGCCGCGTTCCGCCAGCTCGTCGACCAGGTCTACACGCTGCTGACGACCGAGCCCGGGCGCGACGGGCGGCGCGGAGCGAGGCCCGAACCGATCGGCCTCGGCTACCGCCTGCCGGACGCCTCGGTTCAGCAGTTCTCCGGCCTCGCCGACACCTTGGCCGAGGCGCCCTATCGCGGCCATGCCGACCTGCCGCAGCTCGCCGACGAGGAAAAGCTCGCGATGGACGAATTGTTCCCGCTGCTCGAAGCCCTGCAACTGCTCGGCTTCGCCCATGTCAGCGGCGGCGACATCGAGTTGACGCAGCGCGGGCGCGCCTATGCCGAAGCCGACATGCTGGCGCGCAAACAATTGTTTGCCGAGGCGCTCCTGAAGCAGATCCCGCTCGCCGCCCATATCCGCCGGGTGCTCGATGAGCGCCCGGGCCATCGCGCCCCCGCTGCCCGCTTTCAGCGCGAACTCGAAGACTATTTGTCGGAAGAGGAGGCTGAACGCGTGCTCGACACCGTCATCAACTGGGGCCGCCATGCCGAGATCTTTGCCTATGACTACGACAGCGAGGTTCTGAACCTGGAGAACTTCTGAACCGCAGCGCCGTTGTGCCAAACCTCGCAGGAAATGAAGCGTTGCCTCACCCGAGGGGATGAGACGCATGAGTTTTGATCAGAGAGATTGAGTATCAGCCGCCATACATCGGCAGGGCGGACATCTCCAATTGAGCGAGCCGCGGGCTGACGACAAAAGTATAAAAGGTGTCGACCGCGCAGCGGCGGCACATCGTCGCCCACCAATCGTTCCCGTCGACCTTGATATAGACGGTCTGGCCGGCGACCAGTGCCACGGTCGCGAACTGGTTGACGTCGCGTCCGCGGCTGTCGACGGTAATCGTGTAAACCCCGGGCGGCACGTCGCGATAGAAGGCCCGGCCGAGTTCGGAGATGCCGGTGATCCGACCGTTGATGCGGACATACGGGGTGGCCTGGGTGGTGTAGGGATCATAGGTGCGGTAGATCCAGATCCGGGCATAGCCGGGCGGCGGCGCCGGGCCTTGGGCATGCCCGGCTTGCGGCCATTCCGTCGCTCCGAACAATGCGACGACGAGGATCAGGACGCCGGTGCGGCAGAACCGGCGAAGGGCATCAAACCCGTTCATGCGATGTCTCCCTATCCCTAAAGCACCCGGGTATCAGATTGCCCCGCCGGGCGACAGCCTAGCGACCGCGGCGGCGCCGATCCGGGGGAGCTGAAGCAGGGTATAGAAGGTGTCGCGGCACCAATCGGAGCGGGCGCCGGCGCCGCAATCCCAGTATTTCGAGACCTCGGTCTCGATATAGACCTGCTGGCCGGGAGCAACGGCAATGCGGGCGAACTGATGAACGTCGCGCCCCTCCGAATCGACCGTGACCTCATAGTCGCCGGGCGGAACATCGCGGTAGAACGCAGTGCCTTGCCGTGAGACGCCGACAATCCGACCGTTGAAGCGGACATAGGGCGTCGCCAGGCTTCGATAGGGCTCGTAATAGCGATAGATCCAGATCCTGGCGTAGCCGGGCGGCGGCGCTGGCCCCTCGGCGTACCCGGCTTGCGGCCATCCGGCCGCGCCAAACAGTGCGGCGAGCAGGATCAGGGTGACGGTATGGCGGAATCGGCGAGCGGTGTCGGCCAATTTCATGCGATGTCTCCGTCTCCGCGAGGGGCGGCCGGCGGCCGGCCTCGCTCCCGCGGCGTGGGCTGCTCTCCTCCATCATACGCGGCGCATGATCGCCGCCTTCCCGGTTTTTTCGGCTGCCGCCATGCGGGTTCGGGCGGTCCTTGCGCCGGCTGGCATCGCCGTGCCGAAAGGTGTAGAACCGGGCCGCCGACGAACCGGCTGCGTGAATTGCTCTGAATTTCCTCTTGTTTCCCGCAAATAGTTGAAAGACCGGGAGGATCGGTTTGCGACAGGAGCAGATCGTCCCTCCGGGCGAACCGCCGCGCCACGGGGCTGCGGCGCCCTATCATAGTCCGGGCCATGTCTGACCCTATTCCGCCGCCCCGCTTTGCCGTCCGTCGGCTCGCGCCGCTCTTTGCGATCGCCGCGACGGCGGCGGCATTCCTCGCCCTCGGCGGCGAGCGCATGATCGGCTTTGCCGCGCTCGCCGCCCATCGCGCCTGGCTCCAGGGCCTCGTCATGCGCTGGGGAACAGCCGCTGTCCTCGTCTATATCGCGGCCTATGCCCTCTTGACCGCGCTTTCGGTTCCCGGCGCCGCCGTTCTGACGATCGCCGGAGGGCTGCTGTTCGGCCCCTGGCTCGGCGGGTTCAGCGCGGTCGTCGGCGCCACGCTCGGCGCCGGCGCGGTGTTTCTCGCCGCCCGCGCCGGTCTCGCCGGTCTCGCCGCCCGCGCCGGTCCGCGCGCCGCCCGGATCGAGGCCGGCTTCCGCGCCGATGCCTTCAATTACCTCCTGGTCTTGCGCCTCGTTCCGCTCTTTCCGTTCTGGCTCGTCAATCTGGTGGCGGGGATGGCGGGGATGCGGCTCCTTCCCTATCTCGCTGCGACCTTTCTCGGCATCATCCCCGGCGCCCTCGTCTATGCCGGCCTCGGCAGCGGTCTTGGGCATGTCCTCGCCCGCGGCCAGACCCCCGATCTGGCGATCCTGTTCCGCCCGGGTCTGCTCGTGCCGCTGCTCGGACTTGCTCTGCTCGCGCTGCTTCCGGTCGGCTATCGCCGTTGGCAGGGCCGGCGCATTTGACGGACCGGCAGCTCAAACCCGATCTGTGCGTGATCGGCGCCGGCGCCGGCGGCCTCGCGGTTGCCGCCGGGGCGGTGCAGATGGGCGCGCGCGTCGTTCTCATCGAGCGCGGCCGGATGGGCGGCGATTGCCTCAATTTCGGCTGCGTGCCGTCGAAAGCGCTGCTGTGGACGGCGCGGATCGCGGCCCTCTGGCGTCACGGCAAGGCGCTCGGGATCGCCTATGACCCGCCGCGCATCGATTTCCCCAAGGTTGCCGACAGTGTCGCCGAGGTCATTACCGACCTCGCGCCGAATGATTCGGAAGAGCGCTTTACCGCGCTCGGAGTCGATGTCGTGCGGGCCGAGGCGCGCTTTGTCGACCGCCGCACGGCCGAGGCCGGCGGGGTCGCGATCCGAGCGCGCCGCTTTGTCGTCGCCACCGGCTCGGAGCCGGTGGTCCCGCCGATCCCGGGGCTTTCCGATCTGCCCTATCTGACCAACGAGACGGTGTTTGAGAACCGCGTGTTGCCGCGGCATCTGATCGTCCTCGGCGGCGGGCCGGTCGGGATCGAACTGGCCCAGGCGCATCGCCGGCTCGGCGCCCAAGTGACGGTGCTCGACCTCGGGCCGCTGCTTCCGCGCGAAGACCCCGAACTGGCGGCATTACTCTGCGCGCGTCTCGCCGCCGAGGGCATTGCCTTGCGCCCGCAGGTCGCGGTCGAGGCGGTTGCGCGCACGGACGAGGGGGTTGCCGTCCGTCTCGCCGGCGGCGGAGTCATCGCCGGGTCGCATTTGCTGGTCGCGGCCGGTCGCCGCCCGGCGCTCGCCGCGCTCGACCT
>DATFCQ010000008.1:0-10610 GCA_035252905.1 Allostellaceae bacterium
GGTATTTGACGCGGCCGACCCGCACCCCCGATTCCTCATGCACCTCGCGGCGGACGCATTCTTCGAGCGTCTCGCCAGGCTCCATATAACCCGCAAGGCAGGAGAAGCGGCGTCCGGGGCGGCGGCGGTTGCGCCCCAACAGCGCGCGCTCGCCTCTGACCGCGAGCATGATCGTCACCGGGTCGGAGCGCGGGTAGTGCGAGGCCCTGCATTCCGGGCAGCGCCTGACCCAGCCGGCGGCGGTGATGCGGGTCGGGGCGCCGCATTGCGCGCAGAAGCGATGCCGCGCATGCCAGTCGATCAGCGAGCGCGCCTCGGCGAGGATCGCCGCCTCGCCGGCCGGCAACAGCGGCGCCAGGGTGCGCGCGTCGAACGGCTCGCCATCGGCCGGATAGGCGTCGGCGTGGCCGCTGGCATCGATCGCAAAATGCGGGCGCTGCTGCTCGTCGTCGAGCCCGAGGAACACCAGCGTTGCGCCGTTTTCCAGCTGCGCCCGCCAGGAAGCGGCCGGCCGCCAGTCGAGAACCGGCGCATTGGAGCCGCGGGTCAGCGGCCGCAATTCAAAGAGCGGCAGGATCACCGCCCGCGGGTCGTCGAGCAGGGCTTGGATGTAGGCCGTGTCGCGGCGCCGCTCGCTGGCGCGGTCGAGGGGATTGCCGGCAAAGCAGTAGATGTCTTCCATGCGGCTCGATGCTAGTCGGCGGCAGCTTGCGGCGCAATTGCCGGGGCGGCACGCTGCCATGCGGCGAGATCGGCCGACGCGCGGCGCGCATAGAGCGGCTTTCGGTCGGCGTGCCGGCCCGGATCGGGGGAGAGAGGCGGGAACAGGCCGAAATTGACGTTCATCGGCTGAAAGCTTCCGGCGTCGGCGCCGCCGGTGACATGACGGAAGAGCGCCCCGAGCGCGGTTGTCGGCGGCGGCGGGACGGCCTCTCGCGCTAGCCGCGCAGCGGCCGCGAAGCGGCCGGCGAGGAGGCCGATCGCGGCGCTCTCGACATAGCCTTCGACGCCGGTGATCTGGCCGGCAAAGCGCAGCCGCGGCTGCGCCTTCAGACGAAGCTGGGGATCGAGCAATAGCGGGCTGTTCAGAAAGGTGTTGCGGTGCAATCCTCCGAAGCGCGCAAACTCGGCGCGCGCGAGGCCCGGGATCGCGCGGAAGATGCGCTTCTGCTCGCCGTATTTGAGCTTCGTCTGGAAGCCGACGAGGTTGAACAAAGTGCCGAGCGCGTTGTCCTGGCGCAATTGCACGACGGCGTAGGGCCGCTTTCCGGTTCGGGGATCGCGCAATCCGACCGGCTTCATCGGCCCCCAGCGCAATGTCTCGGGGCCGCGCGCCGCCATGATCTCGATCGGCAGGCAGCCCTCGAAATAGGGCGTGGTCTTCTCCCAACCATGGAACTCGGTCTTGTCGCCGGCGAGCAGCGCGGCGACAAAGGCCTCATACTGGGCGCGGTCGAGCGGGCAATTGACATAATCGGCCGAGCCTGCGCGGTCGTAGCGCGACTGGAACCATGCCACCTCGAAATCGATCGTATCGCGGTGAACGATCGGCGCGATCGCGTCGAAAAAGGCGAGCGAATCGGCACCGGTCAGTCGGCCGATCGCGGCGGCGAGGGCGGGGGCGGTCAGGGGCCCGGTGGCGATGACAACCTCGTCCCATTCGGCGGGCGGCAGCCCAGCGATCTCCTCGCGGCGGATCTCGACCAGCGGCTCGGCGGCGAGCGCCTCCTCGACCGCGGCGGAAAAGCCGATGCGGTCGACCGCGAGGGCGCTGCCGGCCGGCACGCGATGACGGTCGGCGGCGGCGAGGACGAGCGAACCCGTGCGCCGCATCTCTTCGTGCAACAGGCCGACCGCGTTTCTCTCGGCATCATCCGAGCGGAACGAGTTCGAGCAGACGAGTTCGGCGAGGCCCTCGGTCAGATGCGCCTCGGTGCCGCGCAAGGGGCGCATCTCGTGCAACACGGCCGGCACTCCGGCGCGCGCCAATTGCCAAGCCGCCTCGCTGCCGGCGAGCCCGCCGCCGATGACGTGAACCGGACCGATCATGCGTTATAGGTGCCGCCGCCAAGGGGCGCCGGCAAGATGGCTTGACGGAGCTGCGCGATCCTCACCCGCCTCGCATGGCGAAGCGGGTGCCGGCGAGTAAGGATATCCGCGCCACGGCCGGGCGTGATAGGCTCGCGCCGACAGGAGAGGAGAGAGCGATGAGCGATCCGCAACTCGTCCAATTGCGCGCCAAAATGGCGGCCCGGCCGCGCTCTGACGATTATCGGCAGCGCCGCAAGGACACCGATGCGCGCGGCCTTGCCTATGGGCTTCCCGCCGATGTCGCGGTCGAGCCGGTGAATGCCAACGGCGTGCGCGCCGAATGGACGCTGACCCCCGGCGCCGATCGCGACGCTGCGCTCCTCTATCTGCACGGCGGCG
Source organism: Allostellaceae bacterium (assembly GCA_035252905.1). GTDB lineage: Bacteria > Pseudomonadota > Alphaproteobacteria > ATCC43930 > CGMCC-115725 > AP-15. Next base: position 2,431 of record DATFCQ010000008.1, read on the forward strand.
GTTATGTCATCGGCTCGCTCGACAGCCATCGCCATCTCGTCGCCGAGGCCGGCCGCGCGCTCGGCGTTGCGGCCCTGGCGCTCGATTACCGGCTTGCGCCCGAGCACCCGTTCCCGGCCGCGGTCGAGGATGCGCTTGCCGGCTATCGCTACCTGCTGGCCCGCGGCCTCGCGCCCGGCCGTATCGTGATCGCCGGCGACAGCGCCGGCGGCGGGCTCGTCGTCGCGGCGATGCTGGCGATCCGCGAGGCCGGATTGGCGCAGCCGCGCGCCGGCTGGTGCATCTCGCCCTGGGTCGACATGGAGGCGATCGGCGAGACGATGGAAACAAAAGCCGCGATCGATCCGATGGTGCAGCGCGCCGGCATCCGCGACATGGCGCAGCTCTATCTGAACGGCGCCGACCCGCGTTCGCCGCTCGCCGCGCCGATCTATGCCGATCTTTCGGGCCTCGCGCCGCTGTTGATCCAGGTCGGCGCCGCCGAGACCCTGCTCGACGACGCGATCCGCCTCGCCAAGGTCGCCGGCGCCGCCGATCTGCGCGTCGACCTGCAGATCTGGCCCGAGATGATCCATGTCTGGCCGCTGTTCCACCCGGAACTGGACATCGGCCGCCGCGCCCTCACGGCGGGCGCAGCCGCATTGCAGGCCTTGACGGCGGGCTGAGAGCGCATTGCGGCTCACCCCCTCCCAGACCCTCCCCCTTGATGGGGGAGGGCCAGGGTGGGGGGGGGTGATGCGGCGCCGGCTACCAGTACCAGACCCGGTCGTACTGACCGAGCAGTTCGGCCAGCGCCGTGCGCGCGACCGGGCGGGCGCCGGCGATCAGTTCGTTGTGGGCGATGCCGCGCTCGGCGACGTCCTCGGCGACATAGCAGATCTCGACGCCCTTGGCGGCGAGCGCGGCGAGGTCTGCGGCGAGGTGCGGCGGCTGCGTCTGCCGCCACTCGCCAAAAGCGAGGCCGCCGGCCTCCTGGCTCTCGACCAGGTAATTGACCGCGTTGCCGCGCAGCAGCAAGGCGAGATCCGCGCCCGCACCCTTCATCGCGCCGTGCAGCCACACGATCGTATCGTCCTGCTCCTCGATCGTGGCGCGGTAGGCGCTCTCGACGATGCTCAATGTCTTCATGACCGCCTCCTCACCGTGTGGCGATGACGAGCGTGTTGTCGGAGGCTTCGGCCATCTGCCAGAAATCGGCCGGCGAGCCGCGCCGTACTCCGGGAATGGCCGCGCCCGCGCCGCGCTCGTCGACGCACAATCCGCAATTCACCCAGTCGATCTTGCCGCCGTTGCGCTCCGCTTCGTGCATCAGGGCGGCGATCGCGTCCTTCGGGATGAAATGGTTCTCCTCGGCGACGTTGCGGCCGTGCACGGCATTGGGATGCGGGGTCTGCGCGGCAAAGGGCTGCAACACCGCGCCTTCATAGGCGAAGACGTTGATGGCGTAGCCGCGCTGGGCGGCGATCGCGATCAGGCGCAGGGCCGTCGTCGAGCGCGCGTTCTCGTAGGGCGCGTCCATGATGGCGATCGTCAGGGTCTTTTTGTCGGCCATTCTCGCCTCCGTCAATGCCAGATGACGCGGGCGCCCGCGGCGAGGGCGTCGATGACGGTTTCGAGCGGCGCCGCCGCGACGCCGGGGGCGAGGCGCTGCGGATCGATGCCGCGCTCCTGCAATGAGAAACTGTCGGCAAGCACGCGCACCCCGGCGCCGGCCAGCCGCTCCAATTCGCCCGAATGGGCGCCCGGCCGCGCCGGGAGCACCCCGTTCTGGACGAGGAACACGGTGACCTCGTTCTGCGCAGCGGCCAGTTGCTGCGCGAGATCTCGGCAAAAGCGCGTGTCGTTCGAGTCGAACGGGTCGCGCGATTCGATCAACACATATCTCGGCATCGTACCTCCCCGTGCGGAACCGGTTTCGGGAACCTTCCGGCACCGGGCGGATGCTCCGCCGAATCGCATTCTCGCGCAATCCCCGTTGCGGTTGGCCGGCAACCGCCGGATCGCTATGATGCGGCGGTGCAGCCCCCGTGCGCTACTCCGGAGACGCCATGACCCCAGCCTTTGAACGGGCTTTTAAGCCGATCTCGATCCCCGTCCGGGAAATCGTCCCCTGGGCGATCTTTGGTGGTTTGATGGCTCTGTTGGCCTTCTATTTCATCGGCGTCGAACAGGGCGCAACCGCGCTGTTCAAGGGCATGTACATCCACGAATTCGTGCATGACGGCCGCCATCTCCTCGGCTTTCCCTGCCACTGAGCGGTGGTCGGAAGCCTGCTGATCCGGGGGATATTGGTCGGCCTCCTCGCCGGGCTCCTGGCCTTCGGCTTCGCCAAGGTCTTCGGCGAGCCGCCGCTCGACCGCGCGATCGCGTTCGAGGACCACAGCCGGCAGGCGCCGCCCGAACCCGCTCTGGTCAGCCGCCGGGTCCAGAGCACGATCGGCCTCCTGACCGGGGTCGCCGTCTATGGCGGCGCGCTCGGCGGTCTGTTTGCGCTGGCCTGCGCCTCCGCCTTCGGCCGGATCGGACGCCTCGGGCCGCGGGCCGTCGCCGCGCTCGTTGCTTCCGGCGGTTTTGTCGTGCTCGTCCTGGTTCCCCAGCTCAAATATCCGGCCAATCCGCCGGCGATCGGCGATCCGCAGACGATCGGGCTGCGCACCGCTCTGTATTTTGTGATACTCGCGCTCTCGCTGCTCGCCGCCATCGCCGCGCTCGGCAGCCGGCAGCGCCTCGCAGCGCGGTTCGGCAGCGGCACGGCTGCCCTGATCTGCGGCGCCGGGTATGTCGCGGCAATGGCGGTCGCGCTGTGGCTGCTGCCGCCGGCCGCCCAGGTGCCGCCGGGTTTTCCGGTCGCCGTGCTGTGGAAATTCCGCCTCGCCGCGCTCGGGGTGCAGGTCGTCTTATGGGCGACGCTCGGCCTTGTCTTCGGTGTCCTTGCTGAACGCTGTCTGGCCCGCCGCATGCGGCGGGCGTGGCCGCCCGCGGCGCGATGAGTGCGGGCCGGCGCGGCGCTCGGGAGTGTGCTATCCTGGCGGCGCAATGGGAGATCGGACCATGTCCGTCCCGGTGACCGAGGATCCGGTCCTGAAACGCTTTCGCGCCGCGCTCGATGCGCTGTATGGCGAGCGGATCGAGCGCGTCGTGCTGTTCGGGTCGCGTGCGCGCGGCGACGCGCGCGCCGATTCAGATTATGACCTCGCCGTATTCATCAGGGGCTTTGGCGCGTTTTCTGCCGAGCTTGACCCGCTCGTCGAGGTCGGGACCGACATCCTCTACGACACCGGGGCCGTCATCAATGCGCTGCCCTTTCCGGCCGGCGCCTACGAAGAGCGTACCGGCTTCATGCACGAGCTGCGGCGCGACGGCCTCGATCTGTGACGCCCGAAACGGCCGATTACCTCGACAAGGCCCGCGAGTTTCTGGCGAAGGCGCACGACATGCTCGCGGATGACTGGCCCGACGAGGCGGCGAGAGCCGCTTACCTTGCCGGCTTTCACGCAGCGCAGGCCTTCACCTTCGCGCGCACCGGCCGGGTTGCCAAAAGCCACGCCGGACTGCGCATTGCGACTCTACCGTGGGCTGGGCGCGGCGCCATAGGGCGCCGTCCGCAGCGCGTTCCTTCCGCCGACCGGCTCACGTCAGCCGGGCCGGCGGACTGCGCTTCGCTTGTCCGCCCTACGCGCTACGCCCTGACCGCCACAAGGCTCGCCCGGCAATTGTATCCTTGCCCGGGCGCCCTCTCCGTGATATATATTGTTCGTCTTTCCGAAGGAACGGCCGCACCGACGATCTCCAGACGAAACCGCTGATACCGGCTTTGGCGAATGGGGCGCTTTTTGCGCCTCGCGTCGTCCTGGCCGCAGCGTCACTGGAGATCAGCCGTGAACCGAACCAGCGTTCCCCTCTACTACTATGGCACCGAGCGCGCCCGCGCCGCCCTGGGCCGCGCCATTGAGCGCGTCGCGCAGGAAGCCTATCTCGAACTCGGCCGCGTCGCCGGCGGACGCGACATCCACCATCACCAGTTCCGCACCCACGCGGGCGTGCGGGTCGCAGTCGCCTCGCGCCGCCGCCGGTCGGGCGCGGTCGAGATCGAGATCGACCTCGTCACCGCGCGCCTGCCCGCGCGCACCTTCACCGCAGAGGAGGCGCGCCCGCCCACTCGGGTGCGCTGAGGCGGGGCCGGGTTGGATCAACCCTCGTCCGCCGCGCGCTCGTGCAGGGCGTCGAGCCAACGGCGCAGCACGGCGGTGTGCGTGGCAAGGCGCTCGGCGATCTCCTTGCCGATGTCCTGCTTGTACATGTGAACGGCCGCATTGCGGTCATCCGCTGTCCGCAGAGCATCCTCGGCATCTTGATCGCCGAGCAACCCGGCGCGGCGGGATGCTCGGATAGCGCCTTTCGGAGAGCCGACCGCGATCCCTTCCTGTTGTTCGAGGAGCAACGCAGCCGCTTTCCAGATCGCCTCGAACGTATAGACGAGGCGCAAAATCGCTCCGTCACGCTCGACAATCGACAGGCTACCGCGGTTCGCCAACTCTTCGAGGATGCGGAGGGCGGCTTGTGCGTCGGCCAGCCTTTCGTCTAATCGTGCCATTTGATTCCGGTGCGGAGGACTTCTTCACGGAAGGAGGGAGCGACCTCGCGCAGATCCACGAGATCAACATCATAAGGAATCGTGCTCTCCTCGATCCTGTCGGCAAGATCGGTAAAAAAGCCGCGCGGCAATTCCCCGTGCGGCAGGATGGCGATATCGATGTCGCTCGCATGGCGAACCTCGCCGCGCGCATGCGAGCCGAACAGATACACGGAGGCATCATGCTCGCCGAGCGCATTGAGCACGATACGGCGCAGCTCGTGAACGGCCCGCTCCCGCACCGGATTCATGAGACGACCTCGATCATGCTCCGATCACGCCGCGGTGAAGAGCTCGATATACCGCCTGCCATTTTCAGTCGCAACCCATCGCTGCGCGCAGTCTCTATCGAACACTGTAATATTCTCACGGTTGCCGTGGCAGCCGCCATAGGCAAAGAAATAGGCGGTATCGCGCGCAGCGAGGGTGCTGCAAAGAGCCCGGAACTCATTACTGACTTCTTGGGAATTTGGGTCCTTCTTGCATTGAGCGTAAATTCGCGATCCGTCTCCCCGCCGGCGCCCGACGATATCCACAACGGGAAGCGCCCTCCCCGTCGACAGTCCGGTAGGCACAAATCCCTCCTCGATGATTAGATAGGCGGTGCAGAATGACTCCCATTCCGCGGCACCGAGGAAATCAAGAAGGTCGTTGTGTGGCATTGCACGGAGAGCACGGCTCACGTCCGCCTCAGTCTGGCTCTGGATCAGCAGGCTGACATGCTTCTGCAGACCATTGATCCGGTTCACGTTCCCAAAGCCCCAGCCGGGAAGCAGATGATACGCGCCCGGCAAATGGGAAAGACGAAATATTCTCTTATTACAGAGTTTTCGGAATTTGAATATTTCTCCATTTAGATTTAAAAGATGGTTCTCATCTGATTGTATGATGCTGCAGATTTGTGCAATCCCTATCTGTTGGGTCTCTCTGAAGAATACGACAGCCCAATCGCCGACTGGAATTTGTGTGAAGCGAACGAGAGGCCTGAAAAACCCGTCCGTGATGTCCCAGTTCAGAGCCCGGTTAGCCGGCAGGTTCCAGAGATAGTTGGCGGGGGTGACATTGTTCTGTACAAGTGCATCTATACAATCCTGCGCCGTGCTCGCACCATACCAAACCCCAACCTCGTCGCGGTTCCATGCATCCCGCGTTCGATCCTCGGTGTTTCCCACGATTACCCGGATGCGCCAATATTCTGGCATTTGCCCGTCCTCTCTCCTTAAGAGCCCATTTCGAAACGGCCCATTGGAAACCCGCGCTTCGCGCAGAATTTTCTTGTTTTGCCTTACCTCATAATCATTTCCATTCGGTTCCGTCCGGCTTCGGCATCGGCTGCGTCAGGCAATGAACTCCCCCGCCGCCGGCGGCGATATGATCGATCCGCAGCATTTCGATGCGGCGCCCCGGAAAAGCGCGGGCCAGCGCGTCCTTTGCTGCTCCGTCGCGCTTGCCGTCGCCAAAGCAGGCCCCAATAACCTCGCCGTTGGCGAGATAGGCATTGAGGTAGCAGGGGGCAAACATGTTTCCCTTGAATTTCCAGTATTGCTTGCGCGGCGCGAGAACGCGCTCGACCCGCAGTCTGCGGCCGTGGGCGTCGCGCGAATTTTCCAGTATCTCGATGTCGCAAGCGCGCCATTGCGGCGGCGTTACGTCGCTGTCGTCGATAGCCTCCACCAGCATCGCGCCCGGTTTCGTGAACAGGGCATAGCCGTCGATGTGACCGCTGGTAACCGGCTCACACGGATCGCCCCTGAGCCAAATGAGGCGACGGACACCGAACTCTTCCAATGTCCGTTCGATGCTCCGTTTTCGAACCTCCACCGAGCCAAAGGGATTGCGGTCGGGATCCAACAGGCAGCTCTCGGTGGTGACCAGAGTGCCCTCGCCATCGGTGATCAGCGCGCCGCCTTCGGCAATGAACGGGGCGCAGATGCGCGGAACGCCGAAAATCGCACCGGCGGTTGCGGCGAGCCGGTCGCCCGGGCGCGCGCGTCGCTCCCTGGTATTCCCCCAGCCGTTGAAATTGCAGTCGATAGCGACAACCTCGCCGCCGCGCAATGCGAAGATCGGCGCGATGTCGCGCATCCAGATGTCATCGACCGGCGCCTCGATGATCTCTACATTACCGCCCGAAAACCGAGCACGCGCGTCAGCAATCTGGTCGGGAGCGGTCAGCAAGCGCACCGGCTCGAACCGCGCTATTGCCTTGACAACCGCTTCGAGTTCGGCCTTGACCTTGTCAACCCAATCCTTCCATTCGGGATGGACGGCCCAGGCCATCCAGCAACAAGCGTGCGGCTCCCATTCGGCAGGAATTCGGATCGTCATCGAATATCGACCCGATGCGACATTAAAGATCTACGTACGGAATAGCCTCTGTAAATTAAAAAATCGTATGGCGACTGTAGCCTGATTGGCTTCCTCCAAATCTCGCTACCCCGCCCGCCGCCGCGCCGGCGCCTGTGGACGCATCAGATACGGCCGCGGATACTGCCCGGTATAGCTCTCCTCGGCGTGCGCGACCTCTTCCGGGGTGCCGGTGGCGCCCGTGACAATTCCTCGGCCAGTTTGACGCGCTGCGCCTCGCCGCCCGAGAGCGTCGTCGCCGGCTGGCCGATCTTGATGCAGCCGAGCCCGACCCGCTGCAAGGTCACGAGCTATTCCCGCCACTTGACACCTTCGCGCCGCACCTTGTCGACAAGCGCCGGGTCGGCGCGGCGCAGGTCGATGAGATCGACATCATAGGGGATCGGGCTCTCCTCGATGTCGGCCGCCAGTATGGCAAAGAACTCCGAGGGGAGGGCGTCCCGCGGCAGGATCGCGATATCGATGTCGCTGTGCTGGCGCACGTCGCCGCGGGCGCAAGACCCGAACAGCCATACCTCGGCCTCGTGCGCGCCGAGCGCTGCGAGCACCATTCGGCGCAATTCCGCGATCACCTGTTGGCGAACGGGATTGAGGCGCGGTTGCCTGTCCTCCTGCCGATCCGGCGCCGGACCGCTCACCGGACGGGGATCTCCGGCCGGGCAGGTCCGTCGTGGGACCGATTGGCCAATTCGCAGATCTCCGGGTCCATTTCAAAGCCGACAAAGTGATGACCGAGCGCAAGGGCGGCCCTCGCCGTTGTGCCGCTGCCCATAAAGGGATCGCATATGATTGCCCGCCGGCCTTCAATGGCCGCCGCCTTGATGCATTGGACAGGAAGGTCCAGAGGGTAGGTTGAGCAGTGCGGCAGACAATTGGGGGTCTGCACCAATCGCCACACCGACCCGACCGCCGGCCTTATTCTGAAATCGTGCCGTTCGGACTTGGCAAATAGGTAAATTCCCTCATGGCGCCGATGGGGGCGTCGGCACAGGCCCTCCGGCAACGGACGGGATTTTTCCCAGATGATTTCTCCACGAAACGTAACTGCCCAGGTAGGCTACCGGACTTCCGTGCCGATCCGGCGGGCGCGGAGCGCGAGTTTGCGGGGCGGGGGTGGGATCGGCGTAAATTGTGATTGACACGGGTCTGACTTGTCGGTTCCTGGATCGCATGGATAGAG
>DATFCQ010000009.1:0-22581 GCA_035252905.1 Allostellaceae bacterium
TGCCTCTTCCACACCACCGAGCAGATCATCGACGCCTGTTGCGACGCCTGGAACCGGCTGCTCGCTAACACCGGCCGCATCCGATCCCTGTGCTCCTATCCCTGGCTCGAACAGGTCAAAATCTAATCAGGTTGGTATTACGTGATCGCCCTGGCGCTTTTCATGCAGGTTTTCTATCGCGAGGTGCTGCGCTGCCTGCTGGAGGGCTTGCAGTGGCTGCGCGATCCCGCGATGCCGCTCAAGGTGGCGGGCAAATCCGGCATCTCCCAAGCGCGCACGCGACTTGGCTGGGAAGCCGTGCGTCAGCTTCACGATGCGGTGGTGCGGCCGATCGCGGTGCCCGCCTCCCGGGGCGCGTGGTATCGCCAGTGGCGCCTGGTCAGCCTCGACGGCAGCACCTTGGACGTCGCCGACGAAGCGGCGCCCTTCGACAAGCTCAGGAGCGGCGGCCTTTGGCCGGCCCGGCAGCCGCCGCGGCGGCAGCGCCTATCCGCAGATCCGCTTTGTGTCCCTGGTCGAGAACGGTACGCATGTCTTGTTTGGCAGCCATATGGCGGGCTGCGCGACCGGCGAGACCACGCTGGCGCAGGCGGTGCTGGCCGGCTTGCAAGGGGGCATGCTGTGCTTGGCCGACCGGCCGTTCTTCGGCTTTGCGCTGTGGCAGCAGGCCTGCGCTACCGGCGCCGAACTGCTGTGGCGGATCAAGAAGAACATCCGCCTGCCCTGCGAGAGACGCCTGCCCGACGGCTCCTATCTGAGCCATCTCTACCCCTGCGGCCGGGATCGCGACACAAGACCAATAGCGTGCCGGTGCGCGTCATTGAATACCGCCTGGATGGCGTGGCCGGCGCCGAGCCGCTGTATCGGCTGGTCACCACGATCCTCGATCCCGACTTGGCCCCCGCCCGCGAATTGGCCGCGCTCTATCATGAGCGCTGGGAAATCGAAACCGCTCCTGACGAACTGAAGACCCATCTGCGCGGCGCCCGCATCGTGCTGCGCAGCAAGACCCCGGACCTTCGCCAGGAGTTCTACGGGCTGATCTTGGCGCATTTTGCCGTCCGCGGCCTGATGCACGAGGCCGCCTTGCAGGCTGACGAGGATCCCGACCGGCTCTCGTTTCTGCACGCCGTGCGCGTCGTGCGCCGCAAACTGGCCGCCTTTGGCGCCCTTCCCCCCTCGGCAGAGGGCAGCTTTTCATGACGCGGTGCTTGCCGAAATCCTGCAGGGGCGCGTCGTCTCCGGCTGAAACCGCCGCAATCCGCGCGGGGTCAAGCGCAAGATGAGCAACTTCCCGATCCGGCGGAAAACCCACCGTGTCTTGCCCCCGATCAACCTCGCCGAGGCAATCCAGATCTCTAAATGAACAGCATTGGGTTTAAAGCGACGATCCCAGCCGCGCAACCGCCCCCAACGCCGGGGATGTCGATGGACCGAGGCTCGCAGCCGAGAGGAGCGAACGATGGCGCCGGAAGAGCTGGCAAAAGCACTCGCAGGCGTCGGTCGCGCGAGCATTCCTTATGCCGACCCTTGCAACCCGGACCGGCCGCTGGTGCTGGAATGCTACAGGCCCGCAATCCATGCGCCCGACAAGCCGGTCGTGATCGTGCAGCACGGCCAAAGCCGCAATGGCCGTGAATATTGCGACGCCTGGATCCCGGTTGCGGATCTGGCCGGGTTCTTGGTCCTCGCCATAACCTTTCCCAAATCGGCGTGGCCGAACGCGCTTCACTACAACAACGGCTACGTGCACGCGGAAGACGACGCGGTTCGTCCACGGGGGGCTTGGTCGCTGGCGGTTCCGGGTCGCGTCTTCGGATTGCTGCGCGCATCGGGGCTGACGACGCGACCCAAGACCTTCCTCTGGGGGCATTCCGCCGGGGGACAATTTGTCCATCGCCTGCTGGCGACGCAACCGCACGACATTTTCGAGGCGGTCGGCGCCGCCAATTCCGGATGGTACACCCTGCCGACGCTGGATCGGGAATACCCGGAAGGGCTGGGCGGGATCGGCCAGACGCCGGATGATATCGCGCGGCTGCTCGCCTATCCGCTCGTCATCTTTTCCGGGGACCGGGACAGCGACACGGGATCGGAGAACCTGCCCCGCCACGCTGCGGCGATGGCGCAGGGACCGCACCGCTTCGCCCGCTCGCAATCGTTTCTGGATTACGGGCAGGCGGCGGCGGCAAGGCTCGGCCTGCCGTGCAACTGGCGCCGCGTCGTCGTGCCCGGAGTCGGGCACGAGGGCATGCGCATGTCGGACTTCGCTGCACGCTACTGGTTCAGCCCGTCTGCCTGAAGGGCGCTTCCGCTCCTCCCGACGAGGAGGCCGCGACCGACCCTATTAGGAACCCCAATTCCACCAGCTCGGCACGCAGCGCGTCTGCTCCGGAGAAATGGATCGGGTGAATGCCGAACGCGCGCGCCGCCTCGGCATTAACGGCGACATCGTCGATGAAAACGGTGCGGACGGGATCGATGCCGTGCCGTTCGATGAGCAGCCGGTAGATCGCGGGATCAGGTTTAATGACGCCGTGCTCGCCCGACACGATCCCGCCGGCAAACCATGACAGGAAATCGTAACGGGCGCGCACCAGCGGATAGGTTTCGGCGGAATAATTGCTGAGAAAATAGAGCGGCACCTCTCGCGCGCGCAGCTCGGAAAGGATCGCGACAGTGCCCTCGATCGCTCCGGCGATCATGTCGAGATGGCGGGTGTAATAGGCGTCGATCAGCGCCGCCTTGTCCGGGTGCTCCGCCGCCAGCAGCGCGCAGGCCTCGGCGCAGGGTCGTCCGGCATCCTGCTGGCGGTTCCAGGCCGAAGTGCAGACGGTCGCGAGGAAATGCTCCATCGCCGCCTCGTCGGCGGCAAACAACCGGCGGTAAAGATGGCGGGGGTTCCAGTCGAGCAGCACCCCGCCAAGGTCGAAGATCACGGTGTTGCGTTGTGTCAAGAAAACCATCCTATTCGGGGTAGGTTCAGGATACGCGTTTATGCCGCGCGCGGCATAAGACCGAAGCCTTGCCGTGGTCCGTTTCGGCATCTGCCATTGCGTTCGACCGGCGGCTGGACGATAACCGCACCGGTCATCGTCGGAACTCCCGCGATGGTTTGGTCAGGCCGCCTTTGGCAATAGCGCCTCGGGATATCCGCGGCGCCGCATCGTATCGAGCACCAGCTTGACCGGCGCACCGAGCCACAATGCGTAGGTCGTGTGGTCATCGACCATGTCGTCGGTCAGCGGATGGATCAGGATGTCGAGACCCTCGCGGTTCAGCATCAGCCACGGCACAACAGTCTGAAACTGCTCGTTCCTGAAGATCATTTGGAACTGAGGCACCGGATGCGGGCCGACACGCTCGCCGCTATTGGGGCCAAGCTCGACATCAAACCGCGTGCCAAGCTCCGCTTTGAGCTTTTCCGCGACCGGCAATGTCGTGGCGTCGTAGTACACATGAGCGTGATAGCCGTAAACTGCCGGCACATTGCTCATCACAGGCACTCCTTCATCGGTTTGCGAAAGCCTAGCAGCTTCCGGGGCGGTTGCAAAGCTGGGATCGCTCTCCAGGGATGTTGAGCAACGGCTGAATTGCGCTCTGTGTGACCGTGAAGCCGACCGAAATGCGTCAGTTCCTGCGCAGCGAACGCGATCCGGGAGCGGACCCGTGAACTGCTGGACGAAACGTGCGCCGCCGGACTGCCCACCTGACCCATCTCAAATATCGGGTCTTGCGCAGCATGCCAAAACACGGGGCATCCATGCCGAATGACGACATCTCCCGATTTCCTCCAAGATGGCGAGGGGCCAGCCAACAATTACCGCCCCACATTCTGGCATGCTCCCGTGCGCCGCCTGAAGACCTCGGCTGCAATCACGGGCGTCTACACCCCGCCGGAACTCCGGGGGCGCGGCTACGCCGGCTCGACTACTGCCGCAACGGTCGAGCGCATCTCTGCAGAAAAATCGAGCTTCCGTCGGGCAAACGGCAATTGCCGGCGGCGCCCGGCTCGGCGATCTCGATCGCGGTCAATCCGAAACGGCAGCTTCAATGCGCGGCCGTGCCCAGCATCAGGCCGAGCATCAGCGGGACCGATACGGCGGCCGACCAGGTGGAGACCGCGACGAGGCTCGCGACCTCTTCGGGATTGTTGTTCCAGCGCTGGGCAAACACGTAGCTCAATACCGCAACCGGCATTGCGCATTGCAGAACGAGAACATGGCGCGCGATCGGAGACAGGCCGAAACATGCAGCGACCGAGAGACCGATGCCGCCGCCCCCGGCCATGCGCAGCCATGAGAACACAAACGCCCGCCCCAGCGACACCGCGCGAATGCGGGCGATCGATGCGCCGATCATCATCAGCATCAGCGGGATCGCGATGCCGCCGAGCAATGCGACGCCGTTGCCGATCCAGTCCGGCAGCCTCACCCCCAGGATCTGTGCGACGACCCCCAATGCGACTCCATAGAGCAAGGGACTGCGCGCGAGGACGCCGATCCTGACGCTTCCGACCGCCATGGCCTGGCTGAACGCGGAATTGAATACCAGCGACACGGCCGAGAAGGCCACCGCATAGCCGAGGGCCCGATGTCCGAATGCATAGAGTGACAGCGGGATGCCGAGAAAGCCGGAATTGCCCCAGGTCACCGCAGGCAGATAGGTGCGCAGCCGCAGACGGGCGAGGCTGAGCGCGACGGCTCCCGCGGCGGCAAGGGCGGTAAGACAGGCGAAAGCGGCAACAGCGCTTGCCATGAAAGCCGCAACCGATATCTCGGCCTGCGCCAATGTCGATAAGGCAAGGCAGGGCATGCCGATATCCGCGGCCAGCTGACCCAATGTCGCGCCGTCGAAGGGGCGGCCCAGCCGCACCCAGAGAAAACCGAGGCCGATCACCGCGCTCAGCGGCGCCAAGGTGGCCAGCAGAATGTGGAGCATGTCAGCTCTTCCCGGCCGGGCGGGCGCGCCGGAGGCCCCGGCCGAAAAAGCCGAGCGCCGACGATGTTTCCGCGTCGGCAGGCCGTGCCGAGAGGCGGCGGAGGACGAGGCCCGGAATGTCGCGGAGGCGACGCCGCCCGCCGCGAGCCGGTTCCGGCAGATCCGGTCCGCCCGCGAACCAGTATGCGCAATACCAGCCGCGCCCGGGCATCAAGGGAAAAAACTGCAACATATCCGGTTCCCGCGCAGGGCCGCACGCACGACCCTGCCGGCCTGTGTCGTGCATCGATGACCTCCCCCATTCGCCGTTGCTTGAGCGGGGACAGAGTGCCCGCCGCAATCGGGGCCGACGGCCGTGCCCCGGTAAACCCGTTCATGCTTACCGGGGAAAAGTTCGGTCGGGGTTTCTACATTTCCAGGTTGTAGTGTCGGGCGGATTGCAGAGCCGTCGTCCGCATGCCGGCATTGACAAATCGCGGCGCGCGATCCACATCAGCGCCGCCAATACGACCGCGCCTACAGTCATTGTCGGGAAATGCCGTCTCCGCCGGCCGCCGCGCCGCGCGGGGGCCGCGGTATGTGCGGTCCCCTCTCCTCGGGAGCCGAGCCGTGCGTGCCGACATGTCGCGCGTGATCGTCGAGCGTCCGCGTCGGGGCGGCGTCCATCGCAAGGGACGCGCCCAACCCATCGAGAGCCTGCCGCAATGCGAGGGCATCGGGCGGCCCTATCGCATTTCCGGCGGGTACAAGGTCTTGAACGAGAATTTGGCGCCGTTGCGGCGCTATCTCGAACGCCAAGTCGGCCGTCCCTGGAACACGGTCTATGCCGAGATCGCGGCGCATCTGCGCGCCGGCAGCGCCGTCCAGCAGCATGTCCGCGATCACATCGGCGACTTTGTCGCGGTCAAGCCGCGGCGCCGGAACGGCCCCCTTTTCGCCTACCCCGACGGGGACAGGAGGCGCTTTTCCGAATTGTGGCGCCAGCCGCTCTATGTCGACGAGAGAGACGGCATCCTGAAGCGCACCGACCGTCTGCCCGAGGAGCAGGCGCGGTTGCGCGCCCGCCGCAATCCCCCTCCCCGGCCGCTCGACCGCATTGCGCTCGCGCCCGACCGCGAATTGCGGCTCATCGACGGCTTCTGGTACGAATTGCGCCTCGCCCCGATGCCCGACCCGGTCTACCAGGCCGTCGTCGAGCGCCGCCAGGTGCCGCTCAAACCCTTTCGGCGCCGCAGCCCGCTCGTCGAGGTCGCAGTGACCGTGCGCCGCCTAGCCGGCCCCTTCCTGCGCGACGCGGCGACCGGCAAAACCGTCGAGATCGCCCCGGAGGTCGACGATCCGCGCGCCTGGAGCGAGTACCGGCGCCGCCACCCCGACCGGCGCTATGCCGTCGCAAAACGGCGGCTCGGCAAGGCGGAATTGCGGCGCCACGGATTGCGCGACCATGCCCCGGAGGACGGTCCCCTCGACTGATTTCCGGAGGGCGCCTCGGGTTTGCGGGGTACGGCGGGCTGTGGCATACCTCGCCGACTTGCTGCAAGACCGACACAAGAAAGGCCGATCTCATGCCGCTCGATCCGCAGATCAAGGCGCTCCTCGACAAGGCGGCGGGGCTGCCCGAGGTCCACACCCTGCCGGTCGCCGAGGCGCGGGTAATGGCCGAGCGGCGCGTCGCCTTGATGGCGCCGCCGGCGGCGGTCGGCGGGGTCGCCCTGCGCAATATCGCGGGTCCGGGCGGCGCGCTGGCCCTGCGCCTCTACACGCCGGCCGCGCCGGGCCCCCATCCGCTGCTCGTATTCTTTCATGGCAGCGGCTTTGTCCTGTGCAGCCTCGACACCCATGACGGGATGTGCCGCAATCTGTGCGCCGGCGCCCGCTGCGCCGTCGTCTCGGTCGATTACCGCCTCGCCCCCGAGCACAAATTTCCCGCCGCCCTCGACGACTGCGTCGCTTCGATCCATTGGGCGGCGGCCCATGCCGCGGAATTCGGCGCCGATCCCGCGCGCCTCGTCGTCGCCGGCGACAGCGCCGGCGGCAATCTCGCCGCCGCCGCGGCGCTGCGCTTGCGCGACGAGGGCAAGGGCCCGCCGCTCGCGGGGCAGCTCCTGATCTATCCGGTGACCGACTACCACACGCCGGCACCCCCGTCCTATGCCGAGAACGCCGAAGGCTACGGCCTGACCCGCAAGGCAATGGAATGGTTCTGGGGCCATTACCTGAACGATCCCCGAGAGGCGGCGAACCCCTACGCCGCGCCATTGCGGGCCAAGGATCTCTCCAGCTTGCCGCCGGCCTTTGTGATGACCGCCGAATACGACCCGCTGCGCGACGAGGGCGAGCGCTATGCCGAGCGGCTGCGCGCGGCCGGCGTCCCGACCGTGTTGTCGCGCCGGAACGGCATGAACCACGGCTTTCTGTTCTGGGCCGGCATTGTCGACGAGGCCGGAGCGGCGATGACCGAGACCTGCGCCTGGCTGCGCCGGACTTTCGGCTGAGGCGACCAAATCGGCGGAATGCGCTTGCGCTTTTCCGCCCTACGGTTCGGCGTAGGGCGGAAAAGCGCAGCGAAGCGGAGCGCATTCCGCCGCTTTCCTCTTTGAGGGGATAGGAAATGAGCACAATGTTCGAAAAAGCGGTGCGCGACGAAGCGGCCCTGCGCGCGGCGCTCGCCGAGGCCGACATCGCCCCGACCCTGATGGTTCTGGTCCAGTTGAGCGGCGATCTCGCGATCCTCGACGAGGTGGCGCCTCATATTCACGGGGCGTGGAGCTTTCTCGAGTCGGTGCCGGAGGCGCTGAAGCAGAAGGTGCGCGACCGCCTGGTTGCGGTCCTGAAGGATTACGCCGCGACCGGCCGGGCGCCGCCGCCGCGCCCGTCGGGCGAAATATTGCAGCGGATGATGAGCGCCGGCGTCGGCCAGACGGTCCCGGAGGAATACATCCCGCTCTTACTGGAGGAAATGCGCTTTGGCGAGGAGGACAGAAGGAGAGTGCGTTGGCGGCGCGACCCCGGGGTTCTACCGATCGAGGATTTCCGGGTCGTCGTGATCGGCGCCGGGCTCGCCGGAATCTGCGCCGCCGTGCATCTGAAGGAATTGGGCCTCCCCTTCGTCGTCCTCGAGAAAAACGACGACGTCGGCGGCACCTGGCTGGAGAACGCCTATCCCGGCTGCGCGGTCGACACGCCCAACCACTTCTTCTCGTACTCGTTCCGCCCCAACCACAAATGGACGCGCCATTTCTCGCAGCGCGACGAGATCCTCGCCTATATCGGGGACACCGCGCGGGAATACGATATCCGCAAACACATCCGCTTCGGCGTCGAAGTCGTCACGGCCGAGTTCGACGCGGACGACTCGTTGTGGCGGGTGACAATGCGCCGGCGCGACGGCGGCACCGAGACGATCGAAGGCAATGCCGTGATCACCGCGGTCGGGCAGCTCAACCGCCCGGCGATCCCGCCGATCGCGGGCCTCGATCGGTTCCGCGGACCGGTCTTTCACACGGCGCGCTGGGACCACACTGTCGATTTGAAAGGCAGGCGCGTCGCCGTGATCGGCACCGGGGCGAGCGCGATGCAGGCGGCGCCGTCGATCGCCCCCGAGGTCGCGCGCCTCCTCGTGTTCCAGCGCACCCCGCATTGGGCGATGAACAACCCGAACTACCACAAATCGGTCAATCCCGGCACGATCTGGGTGCTTGAGCACATTCCCTATTACGCGCAGTGGATGCGCTTCCAGTTGTTCTGGGCCGGCTCCGACGGATTTCACGCCTCGTTGCAGGTCGACCCGGACTGGCCGATGCCGGAGGCCTCATTGAACGAAGCCAACCACAAGATGCGGGAATTGATCATCGACTATGTGCGGCAGGAACTCGCCGACGACAAGGAATTGCTCGCCAAGGTGATCCCGAGCTACCCGCCCTACGGCAAGCGCATGCTGCGCGACAATTACTGGTACAGGATGCTGAAGCGCCCGAACGTCGATCTAGTCACCGGCCGGATCGCGCACATTTCCGAGGACGCGGTCGTCATGGAGGACGGCACCAGCCACCCGGTCGACGTGATCATCCTGGCGACCGGGTTCCAGGCCTCGAAGATGTTGTGGCCGATGGAGATCCGAGGGCGCAACGGGCGCACGATCCGCGCGCCTATCTCGGCATCACCGTGCCGTTGTTTCCCAATCTGTTCATCACCTACGGCCCCAATACCAATCTCGCGCATGGCGGCAGCATCATCTTTCATCACGAATGCCAGGTCCGCTATATCCTGCAGGCCTTGCGCGAGATGATCGAAGAGGGCTACGCCGCGCTCGAAGTCCGCGCCGACGTCCATGACGGCTACAACAAACTGGTCGACGAGAAATGCCGCAACATGGTGTGGGCGCATCCCGGCGTGACCAGCTGGTACAAGAACCGCCATAACCGCGTGACCGTCACCTCGCCGTGGCGGCTGTTGGATTACTGGAAACTGACCCGGCATTTCGTGCCCGAGGACTACCGCGCGCTGCGCCCGGGCCACGCCCCGGCGATCCCGGGCCAGGAGGCGCGCGCGGTGCCCGCGATCGACCGGCTGACCGTGGGGTGAGGTCGGCGGGGCGGGGAGGTTTACTGCATGATAATAAACGTGTGTTTCGGCCCCGAACCGGAATCCTGCTCATAAACAGACTCGCAATATTCAGCTGTTTTGCAGATTTACCTCCGGAACAGGGCTTGATCGGCGCTGATCGGGACGCCACCGATGCGGCAATTTTGCGCGATTAATTTACCGAATAGGCGCCTATCTTTCCCGACTACCACCAGGAAAACCTCTATCGTCCGCAGTTTAACCCCTATTACATTATAAGAAGGAAATTCCATTCGGCTATCCTCGGCGAACGAGGATGGCGTCCGGTCAGGAGAGATTTGGTGCAGTTCCTCGGTATCGAATGGGTCGGCGTCGATGCCGATACCGGCAGAAAGTTTGGTCTGTCGATCGGCTTCGTCCTCTTCGTCATCCTGCTCCGCCTCGCGCTGCGCGCCATCGTCGGCTTGGTGGTGCAGCGCTCCGATCGCCGCTCCGCCGAATTGCGGTTCTGGACTCGGCAGGGGATCAGCCTGTTCACGGCGGTGCTGCTGATCTTCGGTCTTTTGTCGATCTGGTTCAGCGACCCGGCCCGGCTGGCGACCGCGTTTGGACTGGTCTCGGCCGGGCTTGCCTTCGCCCTGCAACGGGTCATCACGGCCATCGCCGGCTATGTCGTGATTCTGCGCGGCGCCACCTTTACCGTCGGCGACCGCATCTCGATGGGTGGCGTGCGCGGCGACGTAATCGCGCTCGGCTTTATCCAAACGACGATCATGGAGATGGGCGAGCCGCCGGCGGTGCAGAATGCCGAGCCTCCCGTATGGGTCCGCAGCCGCCAGTTCACCGGGCGCATCGTCACGGTCAGCAACGCCAAAATCTTTGACGAGCCGGTGTTCAACTACACGCGCGACTTCCCGTACATCTGGGAGGAGATCACCGTCCCGATCGCCTACAAGGCCGACCGCAAACGGGCCGAGCAGATCCTGCTGGAGGCGGCGCGCACCTACGCGCTAGGGCCGGGATCGCTGAGCGAGGAGGTCGCGAGCCATCTGCGGGCGCGCTATGGGCTCGACTCGATCGAGTTCAATCAAAAGGTCTTTTACCGGCTGACCGACAATTGGCTGGAGCTGACGGTTCGCTTTGTGCTTGAATCCCATCAGACTCGCCGGGCCAAGGATCTGATGAGCCGCTACATCATCGAGAAATTCGATGCGGCGGGGATCGGCATCGCCTCGGCGACCTATGACATCGTAGGGCTGCCGCCAATCCGGCTGGAGGAGCCTCCCGCGCGGTCCCGCGCGGCGGGATAGTGGGCCGTATCGATAATGCCATTACGGGTTCATCCCCTTGGCGACCGCCTCGCAGATCCTGTTCCTGCCGCTTGCCGCCGCCAGGGTTCTCGATCGCAGCGGACCATGACATGAAAAGCTCTGCGTCCACCCGCTTCGCCCGTCCCGTTCCGGCGCTTTCAAATTTCGCCCAAGCTATGCAGGAAAGATCCGGCATTTTTTCGACCGGCGATGCCGCACTTCGCCGATGACACATCGATATCGCCGTGTTAGGCACGGACCGATGAGGGTCGGATAAACCGGCCCCGCAGGTGAACAGGCGGAACGCGTCAGCCCGCGGGCAGCAAGCGGCGGCCCCAGCCTCGTTCGTTCGGGTCGTCGCATGGTGTCGGGTTGTCGCAATCCGGGGAGGTATCATGACCGCCCAATCTTCGATGGAGATGTCGGGCTCTTCGGCCAGCCTCATACTCGGCCGCAAGATGGACAGCGTTCCGTTCAGCGGCTACCAGGTCTTGATCATTTTCATCCTCGCCCTCGTCGGCTTCATCGAGGGCTACGATCTGTTTATGACCGGCTCTCTGCTGGTGCTGGCCAAGACGCCGCTGCATTTGACCGGGACCGACATCCAGTGGCTGCTCCTCGGCCCGGCACTCATGGGGGCCATCGGCGGCTTCGGCTTTTCGGCGGTCGGCGACCGACTGAGCCGCAAGGCCATGCTGCTGATCGGCGTGACTGCGACGACATTCCTCACGCTCCTGATACCGCTGGTGCAGAATGCCGAGGAGCTGATTATCCTGCGATCGTTAACCGGCCTCGGCGCCGGCGGCGTGTGGTCGGCGGTGTACCCGGTCGGCGCTGAATTGATGCCGGCACAGCATCGCCGCACCTATGGCGCCGTCTACGAGATGGCGCTAGCCTCCTCGTTCACCGTCCTGCCGTTCGTCGCATCTCTGCTCGCGGCCAAGGTATCGGCCTTCCGGCTTCTGGCTTTGCCGGGCGGGCTGGCGCTGCTGGTCGTGCCGGCGATCATTTATCTCCTGTTGCCGGAGAGCCCGCGCTGGCATTTGCGCCGCGGCGAGGCGCAAATCGCGGTAGACATCGTCAACCGGATCATCAAGCGCTCCGGCAATCGTGTGCCGCCGCTCACAGTGGCGGCGCTCGGCGATCTTCGCGAAGCTGCCGCCCGCGAGACGCTGCCGCCGTATTGGGCGTTGTTCGCCAAGGGTCAACTGCGGTGGACCGTGGTCGGCGTGGTCGCCGGCACCTGCGCCGGCAGCGCTGCTTATATGACCGCGGCCCTGCTGCCGAAGGCGCTGACCAACCAGGGTTATGCCGTCAGTGTGAGTCTGGGGATTACCTCGGTCATTTACTTGACGAGCTTTTTCGGCAAGGCATTCACCGGATGGCTGATGGAGGTCATCGGCCGGCGCTGGGCGATCTTCCTTGTGATGGCGGGAGCGTTGCCCGGGTTCTGCCTGATGCTGCTCGCGCATACGGCAGGGCCATACGCCCACGTGTTGATGATCGCGGGCGGCCTGCTCGTCGGCTTTACGGTGGTGTCGGCATTCCCCGCGACGCGCATGTACTTATCCGAGCAGTTCCCGACGGCGCTGCGCGGTCGCGGCCACATCTTCGGCGAATCGTGCGGCAAGATTGTCGCCGGCGGCTTGGTGCCGTTTTTCATGGCGCCGCATACCGGCTCGCCGACGATCTTCTTCGGAACGATGCTGCTCTTTGCCGCGATCGGCGCCTTCGTTCCGATCGTGTGGGGCAAGGAGACGATCGGTCAGATCGAGGTGATCGCCGCCGAGCCCGCGATGCAACTCGCCTGAGGAGCGCCTCGACCGCCTCCGCGCTTTGCCGATGGCACACCGGCAGCGATACGCTGGATTTAGCTAGGTCGAACCGCGTGGTTCGATGGGGAGTCGCGCGAACGGGCCGCAAACGGCGCAATCCTGCCGCTCCCCTCACCGCGTCTTTGGAATCTCGAACCCGGCGTCGCGTTCGACGTATTTGACGATCGCGGTCAGATCCTCCTTGGCCGCGCCCTTGTACATGGCGTGCTTGAACACGAGCCGGGCGGCCTCGCAGACCCACATCGGCACACCCAATTCCTCGCCCTGCGCGACAGCGAGATCGATGTCCTTCATCAGGATGTGCATCTCGGCGCCGTAATCGAAATTGCGCGTCAAGACGGCGGCGGGGAATTTGCTTTCGGTGGCGCTGTTGCGCCCGCTTCCGGCGTTGATCGCCGCGAGCATGATTTCGGGGTCGAGCCCGCCTTTTGCGCCCATCACGAACGCCTCCGCGGTCGCCGCCAGGGCGACCGCGGAGAGGATGTTGTTGGTCAATTTGAGGAGCTGGGCCGCGCCCGGCCTGTCGCCGGCCACAGTCACGGTGCGGCCCCACAACGAGATCATCGGCCGGACCCGCTCGATCAAGGCCGGATCGCCCGAGACCATGACCGACAAGGTGCCGGCCCGCGCCCCCGGCGGGCCGCCCGAGATCGGACAGTCGACGACGCCGACGCCCCGCGCCGCCATCGCCTGCTCGACCTCTTTGACGAACGGCACCCCGACGGTGCAGGTGTTGACCAGCACTTTGAGGGCCTTGCCCAGGGCGAGACCCTCCGCCCCGAACACCGCCGAGCGGAACGCGGCGAGCGTCGGCAATGAGACGAAGACGATCTCGCAGCGGTCGGCGAGATCCTGGGGCGAGGCGGCCCGCCGCGCCTGGCGGTCGACGAGAGGCCGCATCGCCGCCTCGTCGATGTCGTAAAGGGTCAGGCTATGGCCCGCATCCAGCAATTTATCGGCCATCGGCTGGCCCATTTTGCCGACGCCCAGATATCCGGCTTCCATCCCCCGGTCCCCGGCCGCGCCTTCAGCGTGTTCCGGCCTGGGCGCGCGCCTTTTCGAGATCGGGTACGTTGCTGGCCGAGGCGACATCGCCCAGCCGCGATCCCCGCGTCACCGCGAGGGCGGCGACCGCGGCCTCGTTCTCGGTGATCTTGGCCATGATCGCTTCCTTGGCGCGATCGAAGACGCCGCGGTTGCGGATCACAAAATCCTGCGACTGGCGCAGGCCGGCGAGATAGCCGTTGATCTCGGGCACGACATAGCGCGCGACCAGATCCCAGCTGCGCATCGTGTTTTCCGGGTTGGCCCAGTCATGGACAAAGCCGACGATAGTGCCGAAGCCGCCGCTGATTTCGAGGACGGATTTGATCCGCGCGACGAGATCGTCCGGGGTGCCGATCGTCGCCGCGGCCGCGTCCGAGAACGCGGTCTTGTCGACCGCTTCGTCGGGGGTCTTGAACGGCGTCGCCCCCGGCCGCTGCAGGGTCCCGGTTATGTATTCGTTGTGATGGCGGAACAGGCCGTCTTTCGCTTCGGCGCGCGCCTTGTCCCGCGTCTCGGCGATGTGCCAGCTCAACAAAACGCGCCAGTCCTTGCGGTCGACGGTCTTGCCGTGTTTGGCGGCGGCGGCCTCGGCAAAGCCCCATTGCGTTGCCAAGGCGTTGAGGCCCTCGTTCGACATCGAGCCGATCGAGATGACCCCGATCCCGTGTTTGCCGGCCAAGGTCATGCCCGAGGGGCTGATCTGCGAGGCGACGGCAAAGGGCATCTCTTCCTGCAGGGGCAGCAGTTGCAATGCCGCGTCCTGCAGGGTGAACCAGTCGCTCTTCGCGGTGACCCGCTCGCCGTTCAACAATCGCCGGATCACGCCGATCGCCTCGTCCTGGCGGTCGCGCTGCACCATCGGGTCGATCCCGAGCGTGTGGGCATCGGAGGCGAGCGCGCCCGGGCCCGAGCCGAAGATCGCCCGCCCGCCGGTCATGTGGTCGAGCTGCACCATGCGCTGCGCGACGTTGAACGGGTGGTGATAGGGCAGCGAGATGACCCCGGTGGCGAGCTTGATGCGCTTTGAGCGCTCGCCCGCCGCAGCCAGGAACATCTCGGGCGAGGCGATCATCTCCCAGCCGCTCGAATGGTGCTCGCCGCACCAGAACTCGTCGTAGCCGAGGCGGTCGAGATGCTCGACGAGGTCGAGATCGCGGCGGAACTGCAGCATCGGATGCTCGCCGATCGGATGGTGCGGGGCGAGGAAGGCGCCGAATTGAAGATGCGGCATCAGGGGTTCTCCCGGTTGAGGGTCGGGTACGGGCAAGGGATCAGTAATACGTCGCCCCGCCATTGACGTGGAGGGTCTGGCCGGTGATGAAGCCGCCGTCGTCGCTGACCAGGAACAGGCAGGCGGCGGCGATCTCGTCGACATGTCCCTGGCGGCCGAGCGGGATGCCGGCGGCGCTCGGCGGCCGGCCCTGATACCACTCGGGATTGTCCCGCCTTGTGTCGATGCTGCCCGGCGAGACCACGTTGACCCGGATGTTGTGCGGGGCGAACTCGGTTGCCAGGGCCCGCGCCATGCCGACAAGGCCCATCTTGGCCGCCGAGACGTGGGCGCGCCCCTTGCCGCCGGTAAAGGCGCCGTCGCCGGTAAAGAACAGGATGCGCCCGTAAGTGTTCGCGACCATCGGCCCGATCAATGCACGCGTCAGATAGAGCGCCCCGTCGAGAACCACTCCCCGGACCGCCTCCCAATCCTCGACCGTCAGTTCGGTGAAAGGCTTGTGCGGCCGGATCGCGGCGTTGTTGATCAGGATGTCGACGCGGCCGAACTCGGACAACGCCTTTGCCGCCATCGCCTCGACCTGGTCCCTCCGGGCGACGTCGGCAAGGACGACGAGCGCCTTGACCCCAAGCGCGCGCGCCTCGCGCGCGACCGCCTCGGCCTCGGCCTCGTTATTGCGCGCGTTGACGACGACGTGCGCACCTTCGCCGGCCAGTTTCAACACCGTCGCGCGGCCGATATTGCGGCCCGAGCCGGTCACCAGCGCGACCTTGCCATCGAGCTTGCCCATCACGCACCTCCCGAGGATGTCCGAGACCGAGACGAAAGCCGCATCCTATACGGCAAACCGGCCGGCCCGCGCGTCCAATTTCGGAGCGGCGGGATCGGCCGCAAGCCGCTCAGGGATGCGCCGTTTCGCTCTCGCTCTCGCGGGCCGCGCGCGGACGAACGGTGATCGACACTTCGACCTCCTGCCCGAGGCGGCCGAGGATCGTCACCAGCCGGTCAATCGTGAACCGCCCGAGATCGACCTTGCGGATGCGCACGAACTCGCTGTGCGCGATCCCGGTCCTGGCCTCGGCCTGCCGTGTCGACAGCCCCTCGGCGGCGAGGATTTTGATGATCTGCGCCGCCAACAGCGCCTTGGCCTGGCGCACATCGGCATCGGGGCGGTCGAAATCGCGGAAGACGTTGCCGCTGCCGCGCAGGATTTCGCTGGTGTCGTCGGTCATTGCAGGAGCTCCCTCAGGCGGCGAAGCCGCGCAGTGATCAGGTCGGTTTCGCGTTGCGGCGCCTTGATCCCCCTCTGCAATTTTTTCTGGAAGGCGTGGATCACCCATACACCGGCGCCGAGCTGCACTGCGTACACCACGCGAAACGCATCGCCTCGGAAGGCGAGCGCCAGTTCGAGCACGCCGAAGCCCTTCAGCGGTTTGGCAATGAGCGGCATGCCGCCCTCGGCGATGACGGTGAGAGCGTCGAGCAGGATCCTTGGCCTTGTCCGGGAACTCGTCAAAATCCCGGCGCGCCGCTGTCATCCAGGAAATGGGCAGCGCGTTTCTCATTGTGGCCCATGGTGACAAATTTGCCACCATGCGTCAAGCATTCCGTCTGCAGGGGCCTGGATCGAAAATGGCGGAATGCGCTACGCTTTTCCGCCCTACGCACTCGATAGCCGCCGCAGTAACGCACGCGCGAGCGACAGCCGCCGCCGTGATGCGGAAGTCAATATTTTCGCACCAAAATCGGAGCCTTGAAAACAAAGGGCTTTTATGGTGCGGATTTCCGGTGCAGAAAGAACCCATGATTTTCGGCTATGCGCGGGTATCGACGGGGAGCCAGAGCGAGGCGGCGCAAGTCGCGGCGTTGCGCCGGCATGGGGCGCGCAAGGTGTTCCGCGAAGTGGCGCAGGGCGACAGGACCGACCGGGCGCAGCTGCGCTGCTTACTCGGCCAGCTCGCCAGCAGCGACGTGCTGATGGTGACGCGGCTCGACCGCCTCGCGCGATCCACGCGCGCCCTGTTGAGCACCCTTGCCGAGATCACCGGCAAGAAAGCCGGCTTCCGCTCGCTAGCCGACACATGGGCCGACACCACGACGCCGCACGGGCGGTTGATGCTGACCGTTCTAGGCGGGCTGGCCGAGTTCGAGAAAGAATTGATCCGCATAAAGCTATTTTTTGATGATTACATTGCGTCGGTTGGGGCGGCGCTCGTGATTGAGCTAGCGGTTGCCGGTTCCTTTCCCGACATAGCGCGGCTGGCCAATCCAATCAAAAAAAATATAGACGTAGAACCGGTGGGCATGTTCAACAATCTCGCCCCTCGCTTTTTTGAATTCCGTGCGTACTATGTAATCCCTCTCTACGAAAGAGAGAATATACGGCATCCATTATTTGCACTACGCGGAATTTTTGGTTAATCCATCGCTTCGATTTCAAGAAGGATTTTGGCTTGCGAGGAGTAGTCCTTGTGATAATTTATATATCTCTTTTGAGAATTAACCATGACCAAGCTTTTCGATCAAGCAATTGAGGTCGCGCGGAGGCTGCCGCCGGACGCGCAAGACGCCATCGCTCATATTATCCTGTGGCTGGTCGGTGCCGATGATGAACCGCCGATTAACCTCACCCGCGAAGAGCAAGCCGCCATCGACATCTCGAAAGCCGCCGCCGCGCGCGGCGAGTTTGCGACCGACGAGCAGGTGCGCAATTTCTTGCGCCGTTCAAGGCAACCCCCGAAGTCAACGCCGGGATAACCACACTCGACCGGCAGCGGCCCCTCTCCGAGGCTCTCGTAAATATCCCGGTTGGTTTCGTTAGGGGCTGGCGTGCTAGAATGCCGGTATGTCCACGACCTCGCCAAATGATCCGATCCTGAAGCGCTTCCGCGCCGCGCTCGATGAGTTGTATGGCGAGCGGCTTGAGCGTGTCGTATTGTTCGGTTCCCGCGCGCGCGGCGATGCGCGGCAGGATTCGGATTACGATATCGCCGTGTTCATTAAAGGCCTGAACGACCGTTGGCCGGAGATCGACCGCATTATTCCCGTGGTCACCGACATCATCGATGATAGCGGCGCGGTCATTCATGCTATGCCCTACCGGGCCGGTTCCTACAATGACCGCACCTCGTTGATGCGGGAAATCCGCCGCGAGGGCATCGATCTGTGACGCCGGAAACTGCCGAGCATCTCGCCCGCGCCCGCGAACATCTGGCTAAGGCGCACAATCTGCTGGACGTGATGCACTACAACGACGATGCCGGACGGGCGGCCTACCTTGCCGGGTTCCATGCGGCGCAAGCGCTGATTTCCGAGCGCACCGGCCAGATTGCCAAGACCCATGAGGGCGTGAACAGCCAGTTCAACCTCCTGACCAGAGGCGATCCGCGCATCGGCACCGAACTGCGCCGCTTCCTGTCGAAGACCTACGACCTGAAGGCCGTGGCCGATTATGAGGCTGGCCCCGGCTCGGTTGTGCCGCTGGAACGGGTCAAGGAAGCGCTGGCGACCGCCACGCGGTTCATTGATGCCGTTGCCGCTCTGCTGGCATAGCCGATCAATATCTGAAGCTCTGATTTTCTAGAAGGCCCCTTATGCGACATAACCGTGTAGGCGCCCGATTAAAATGTCACTCCTCTGCCAATTAGAAATGACACTCCCCGGGAGTTTTTCGGGGGGTATCTGGGGTGACGGTTCGGCTGATGAGCGATGGAGAGCTGACGCGGCTCGAAGTGCTGCGGGACTTGGATCAATGACGGCTGACGGCGGAAGCGGCGGCGCAGCTGCTGGGGCTCGAACGCCATCAGGTGTTCCGGTTGAAGGCCTGTCGAAGCGCGGGTGCACCGAGGCTGATCTCGAAGCGACGTGATCGTCCGGGCAACCGGCGCAAACCCGAAGCACTGCCCCGCCCTGCACGGCGCGAGTCTGGCCCGACGACCGCGGGCGGGGCGCAGATCATGCAAGCCCGACCTTTCGATGGCGAGTCTGGCCGCCGGCGCTCTCCTCGCCCGCCGGCGCGAAATTGCGGTGATCTCGGAGCGGAACGCCGATAATCTCAGGGCATACCCGCCGCGAAGCGGCCGCCCCCGCCGTCCCGGCAGAAAGGAGCCCCGATGCGTCCCCAGGCCGCCGCCATGAAGGCGCTTTTCGACCAACCCGGACTGCAGATCATGCCCGGCTGCGGCGACGGCATGGGCGCCCGATTGATCGCGGAAGCCGGGTTTCGCTCCGGCTTTGTCTCCGGCTCCAGCGTCGCGGCGATGCGGCTGGCGATGCCCGACATGGATCTGTTGACCTTTCCCGAGATGGCCGACGCGGTCGAGAGCATCATCGCCGCCGCACCGGACGTATTGTGGGTGGCCGACGGCGATACCGGCTACGGCAACGCGCTCGCCGTGCAGAAGACCATCCGCGCCTATGCCCGCCGCGGCGCTGCCGCGGTGTTGATCGAGGACAAGGTGTGGCCGCGCCCGTTGGGCCATCAGGGCGCCAAACTGGTGGTCGAGCGCGACGCCGCGCTGCTGCGCTGCCGCGCCGCAATCGAGGCGTGCCGCGAGGAGGGCATTCTGTTGCTCGCGCGCACCGACGCCCGTGTCTCGCGCGGGTTCGACGAGGCGTTGGCGCGGGTCCAGGCCTTCGCGGCGGAAGGCGCCGACATCCTGTTTCTCGACTCGCCTCAGTCGGAGGCGGAATTGCGCGCGGCGGTGACGGCCGGCAACGGCAAGCCGTCGCTCGCCGTGGCCTCGCCCGCCGGGCGGCATTTCATGCCCGATCATGCGGAACTGGAGCGGATCGGGGTCAGGATCGTCGTCCACCCGCAGGAGATCCTGGCGGCGAGCGTCCATGCGATGCGCGCCGCGCTCGCCGGATTGAAGGGGAGCGCAAAGCCGCCCTTGGCGAGCCCCGCGGAACTGGCGACGGCGATCCGGGCGGCGGAGTATCTGGCCCGCGACGCGCGCTGGCCGGACCCGCGGTGAGCCGGTCTGCGATGGTCCCGCTCTCGGTTCTCGACCTGTCGCCGATCGTCGAAGGCGGCGACGCCGGTGAGGCCCTGCGCCATTCGCTCGATCTGGCGCGCCATGTCGAGGCGCTCGGCTACCAGCGCTACTGGATGGCCGAGCACCACAATTTGCCCGGCATCGCCAGCGCCGCGACCGCGGTGGCGCTCGCCCATGTCGCGGCCGGTACCGAGCACATCCGCATCGGCGCCGGCGGCATCATGCTGCCGAACCACGCGCCGCTGGTGATCGCCGAGCAGTTCGGCACGCTTGCCGCCCTGCATCCCGGGCGGGTCGAACTGGGTCTCGGCCGCGCGCCGGGGTCGGACCAGACCACCTTTCGCGCCATGCGCCGCAACCTGCTCGCCGACGTCGACCAGTTTCCGCAGGACGTCCTCGAACTGATGGGCTATTTCGAGCCGGTCCAGCCGGGGCAGCGGGTGCAGGCGGTCCCCGGCGCCGGGCTCAGGGTGCCGCTGTGGATCCTCGGCTCCAGCCTCTACGGCGCCCAGTTGGCGGCGATCCTGGGTCTGCCCTTCGCCTTCGCCTCGCATTTCGCGCCGGCCCTGATGATGCCGGCGATCGCGACCTATCGCCGGAAGTTCAACCCGTCGGCCCAGCTCGCGGCGCCCCGGGTCATGCTCGGGGTCACGGTCGTCGCCGCGGAAACGGACGAGGAGGCGGCCTTTCTGTTCTCCTCGATCCAGCAATCGGTGCTCAACAGCCGCAGCGGCCATCCGGGCCGGCTGCCGCCGCCGGTCGCGGAGTTCGGCGCGCGGCTCAGCCCTCACGCGCGCGCAATCCTCGACGACGCGTTGTCCGCCGCGGTCGTCGGCGGGCCGGATACGGTCCGGCGCGGGCTGGAGACTTTCCTCCGCATGACCGGCGCCGACGAACTGATCGTGACCGCCAACATCTTCGACCACGGGAAGCGCAAGCGCTCGTTCGAGATCGTTGCCGAGGTGCACGGAATGACCAAGGCAGAATAAAGGCGCGCCCTACAGGAAAGCGGCGGAATGCCCCCGCCTCCAGGCTATCTTCAGTCGCAGGCGCCTGCGGTTGTACGAGATCGGCCTCGCCGCTGGTTCACCGTCGGTGCGCTCACCCCCTCCCAACCCTCCCCCATCGAGGGGGAGGGCTCGACCACACTCCCTCCCCCTTGATGGGGGAGGGCCGGGGTGGGGGTGATACAGCGCCTCGTTTTCTGATCAGCAGAACTTGATTACGTCTCCAGCAAGGCGGCCTTGGCGAAGGCGCTGTGCGGCCGGGCGAGGCCGTAATGCTCGCGTAAGGTCCGGCCTTCATAGGCCGTGCGGAACAGCCCGCGCCTCTGCAATAGCGGGATCACCTCGGCGCTGAGGCCTCGTGGTGCCCGCGGCTGTGGACGGGTTGCGGCGGTAATCGGAGCGGCAGAATAAACCCCGCATCCCGGACGACGAGAGGGCCGCCGGTGCGCCCCTGGCAATTCGAATCCGCGCGAGCCAATTGAAGGGCGCGCTCCCGTGCCGGGGTGATGACGACGGATGCTCCGGGTCTTTATGACGATCGTTCTGCCGCTGGTCCTGCCGACGGCGCTCTATCTGATGTGGCTTGCCGTGCTGCGCCGGCTCGGCCGGGTGCGGCGGCGGGCGCTGCCCTGGGTCTGGCTCCTCGGCGCCGGCGTCGCGGTCTTGGCGATCGTGCTGGTCGTCGTCACGGTCGGGTTCGGCACCCCGCAGCGGGGCGTCTATATCCCGCCGCAATGGCGCGGCGGGCAGATCGTCCCGGGACATATCGCGCCCGAGGCGGGCCGATGAATGCGCTCGCCCCGGCCGGGCGGATTGCGCCGCAGCCCTGGATGACCGAGCCGGCGACGCGGGCGGTGCTCGACGCGCTCGCTGCCGGCGGGGTCGAGGCCCGCTTTGTCGGCGGCGCGGTGCGCGACGCGCTGCTGTGCCACCCGATTGTCGACATCGACCTCGCCACCCCCGCGGCGCCCGAGCAGGTCATCGCCCTGTTGCGCGAGCGCGGCCTCAAGGTCGTGCCGACCGGCCTTGCGCACGGCACGGTGACGGCGGTGGTGCCGCCGCGGCATTTTGAGATCACCAGCCTGCGCCGCGACGTCGAAACCGATGGCCGCCATGCCCGCGTCGCCTTCGGCGCCGATTGGGCGGCCGATGCGGCGCGCCGCGATTTCACGATCAACGCGATTTTTCTCGCCCGCGACGGCACGCTCTACGACCCGGTCGGCGGGCTCGCCGATCTCGCTGCCGGCCGCGTCCGCTTTGTCGGCGATCCGGCCGCCCGGATCGCCGAGGACGTCTTGCGCCTGTTGCGCTATTACCGATTCGAGGCACGTTTCGGAAAGGATGGCGGCGACGCGGCGGCGCGCGCCGCCTGCCGCGCCGCCGCGCCGCTGTTGCCGACATTGTCGGCCGAGCGGATCGCACAGGAAGTCTTGCGGCTGCTTGCGGCCGCGAACCCGGTGCCGGCGTTGCGGATGATGCGCGAGGACGGCGTGCTTGTGGCGGTATTGCCGGAGGCGCGGCGGCTCGACCGGCTCGAACATCTCGTGGCGCTCGCACCCGACGGCGACGCGCTTCTCCGCCTCGCCGCCCTTGTCGCGGTCGATGCGGCGGGCGCGGCGGCGCTGGCCGAGCGCCTGCGGCTGTCGAACG
>DATFCQ010000010.1:0-7342 GCA_035252905.1 Allostellaceae bacterium
GGAGTTTGCCGTCATCCGCTCGCTGCTCTCGACTGCCAGAAAACAGGGTTGGGATCTCCTCCACACCCTGACCAGCGATCCCATGCACCTGATCGCAGACCTTCGGCTTGAGTAACCGCTCACAGAACCTGGGCAGTAACAATTGACCTTGAATGTCGGGCTGTCCTCGGGCCGGGCCTTGCGGTGCTCGTAGACGCGGGTGGTCGCGATGTTGGCGTACCCGAGCCACTCCTGGACTTTGGCGATGTCGGTAACAACGTGCTGCGGGGATGCAGGAGCACAAGCGCGACATGCAGCACATTGTGCGCACAACAGCCAATGAACTGGCGCGCTTCGCCCGCAGCGGCGCCATGATCGTCAACTTTTCCGCCATGCCGTCCTGGATGTATACGGACTTTCGTGAAGATCATTAAGCGGAGATCAACGGGGGGCAGATGCCGAACATCTTGATTGCCGAGGGAACGCCGGCCCTCTGGCAGGCCGCGCGCGCTGGGTTCGGCATCCCTTCCAATTTTTCGCTGTTCGCCTCGGCTGTTCAGATGCATCGCCCGGGCATCCGCTGCATGCAACTCAACATCGCCGATGGCGAGGCCTTGCCGTTCGGCACGGCGCTGTCGGACTTCGATGGGGTGATGATCCCTGGCTCACCGCTCCATATCTATGACCCGACCCCCTGCGTCACGCGGCAGATCGATTTTGCCCGGGCCGCCTTTGCCGCCGGCGTGCCCGTCTGGGGGAGCTGCTGGGGTTTGCAGCTTGCTGCAGTGGCGCTCGGGGGAGCGGTCCGGCGCAACCCGCGGGGACGCGAGCTCCCGATCGCTCGGGCGATTACCGTGACGGAAGCCGGCCGCGCCCACCCGCTCCTCGCGTCCCGTCCTGCCGTGTTCGACGCGCTTTGCTCGCACCTCGACGAGATCGAAACCTTGCCGCCGAGCTCTCAGGTTCTGGCCGCGAACGAGCTCTCCGCTATTCAGGCGATAGCCACGCAAACCCCGTGGCGGGGCAGCTTTGTCGGCACGCAGTATCACCCCGAGCACACTCTGGCGGTCTCGGCCGCCCTCATCGAGATGAGAGCCGCGGAGCTTGTCGAAGAGGGCTTTGGCACCGAGCCGTCCGAGATTGTCGCGATCGCAGCCGACTATCGCGCTCTCGGCGCAGAGCCTGCCCGTCGCGACCTGATTTGGCGGTATGGGATTGCGAGCGAGATCATGGATCCCATGCGCCGGACGACCGAGATTGGCAACTGGCTGCGGACCATTGTTGAACCGCGTCGGTTCCTGGCTTAGTTGGCGGGGCGCCAGCGCGGCGCCCGGCCCATGTTCCGCGCGGGCGCGCAGGTATTGTGGCGGCGCCGAACGCCCGGCCGCACGATGAAGCGGGTCGCGTCGGGTCGGGACTGCGCGGACATCCATGGTCGCAGCGGAAATTCGGTCATCACCGGTCGCCAGTCTCGCGTTAAGCTCAATCCTTTCGTCGCCGCGACGGAGGGCGCAATGCGTTTCGGGCTGATGCTGCCGAGCTTTTCGTTCGCACGCGATTACGCGACGGTCGCGCGGCTGCGCGATTTCGCGACCCGCGCCGAGGCGATGGGCTTCGAAGGGCTGTGGGTCGCCGAGCATTTGCTGACCGCGCGCGGGCTCTATGGCACGGCCTGGCTATCGCCGCTCGAGACCTTGGCGTTCGCGGCCGGTTGCACGTCGCGGATCAGGATCGGGACCTGCATCCTGATCCCGCCGCTTCGCAACCCGGTGTTTCTCGCCAAAGAGATCGCCAGCCTGCACATGCTGTCGGGCGGACGTTACGAGCTGGGGGTCGGGGTCGGCTGGGACGCGCGGGAATTCGCTGCCGCCGGCGTGAAGCTCAGCGAGCGGGGCGGGCGGACTGACGAGATCCTCGATATCTTCGAGAAATTGTGGACCGGCGAGGAAGTCACCCATCACGGTCGCTACTACAAGTTCGAGCGGGTGACGATCGACCCGCCTCTGCCGACGCGGCCAAAGCTGTGGGTCGCCGGCGGGTCGAAGATCAAGACCGACCTGTCGCCCGACCCCGAGACGATCGCGCCGACCGTGCTGGAGCGCATCTGCCGCCGCGCCGATGGCTGGATCGCGCGCGCAGCGGGCTCGAACGAGAGCATCATCACCGACTGGGCGCAGATCACGCGGCGGCTCGACGAGATCGGTCGGCCGCGCGGCAGCGTCACCTTTGCGCATGTCAACATGACCCATGTCGTGCCGACCGACGACGAGGCCGCCGCACTCAAAATCCAGCGGCCGCTGATCGAGCGGGTGATGGGGACGCACCGTTCGTTCGAGCATTTGCGCACCTGTTACCTGCTGGGAACGCCGGCACAGATCCGCAACCGCCTCGCCGAACTTGCTGCGGCAGGGCTCGAGTATTTGATGCTGTCGCCGCTCGACTACGATCTGGAGCAGCTCGACCTGTGGGAGGCAGAAATCCTCCGGCATTTCCGAGACGGGTGAGTTCGTCATTCCCGCGAAAGAGGGTGTGTGAAAACTGCCCATCCATCCTCTTCCGACCCTTTTTCCGTCATTCCCGCGACGGAATTGGAGAAGTGGCGGAGTTTTCACACGGCCTGGAAAGCGGGGATCCACATACCCTTTTAAGGGAGAAGGAGGACAGGCAGATCAGGACAAACCGCGGCAGGCGTCCCTCGCCCAGCACGTCCGCCCAACTCGCAGCCATCGCATTCATGAGGGCGGCCGACGGGGTCGAAGGGCATACGCAGATCATCGGCCTCTTCAGCTCCGATTGGCCGTCCAATCGGCAGGGAAAAACATGGGACGGTTGCAGTCCGCGATTGTCGCCGTTGCATCACTTTGCGATCGAGATTTCGCTGCGCCGCTACGAGAGCGTTCTCAGCTACCTCACAGAGCAGGGCTTGCACCCAAATACGCAGACGCATCCTTGGGTCGGTTGGCGATCGATTTACGTATCCGACCCGGGTGACAATGCGGTCGAGTTCGTGTGCTACGATTCCTCCCTGCTCGCTGCATAAGCCGCGAAGAATGCGACGGCAGTGTATCAGCTCCGACCTCCAGGCCCGATCGGCTCGCGCGATATCCGCTGCCAGGATGCCCTTTCAGCTTTTGTGCGCGACCCAGATCTGCTCCTTGCCGTAAGCGGGCGGGGAACCTGCAAAGTCGCTGAATTCGGCCTCGACCGCGAAACCGGAAAGCTCCAGCAGATGCCGCATCTCCCAGCGGTAGGTCCAGCGCAGCGACAGCTCCAGCGCCTCTTCCTCGGCGATCGTCCCATCGGCCGCGAAGGCGCGATAGCGCCACAGGTCGCGACGAACCTGGTTGACGTGATCGAACAGGGCGGCTTCCAGCACCGCCTCGACCGGCCGCCCGGTATCGCGGTCGGTGCCGTGCTGGCGATCGATCGGACCCGACGCCCCGGGCAGCAGAAAGCGGAGATCGGGATCGAACAGGTGCAGCGCGAGAATACCGCCGGACCGCAGATGCCGCCGGAAGGCGGCAAGTGCGGCGCGCTGATCCTGGGCGCTCAGCAGGCATTGAAAGGCGCGAAACGGCACGATCGCCAATGCGAATGCGCGCCCGGACAGGTCGAAACCGCGCATGTCGCCCTGTTCGAGCCGCAGCCGCTCGCTGAGGCCGGCCGCCGCCGCCTTCCCGGCTGCGATCGCGAGCATGGCAGCCGAGGCGTCGAGGCCGGTCACCCGGACGCCCGCCTGCGCCAGTTCGAGCGCGACGCGGCCGGTTCCGACGCCGATTTCGAGAACCTCGCCGCCCGCGCGCCGCGCGAGATCGCGATAGAAGGAAGCGTCGTCCCGCACGACCAGGCGGTTCCCGGTATTGATTGAATCATAGGTCCGGACGTGCAGGGTCGCGCCGTCGTAAAACGGCCGGCGCGGCTTGTTCTCCGCTTCGACATTGTTTTCTCCTCGCGCCATCCAGGCGCGGATCGAGCGGCGATAGCCTTCCGGCATCGGCAATCGGTCGAGATCGTCGCGCACGAAGAGACCGAGCCGGCGATGCTCGTGGCTGAGCCGCAGCGCCGCCTGGTCGATGCGCGCGACGCCGTAAGTCACGATGACCACGTGCCGCGCCGGCAGCACTTCATAAACCCAGCTGTCGAGGATGGCCTTGACGGGGATCTTTATGCCCAGCTCCTCGGCAAATTCGCGCGCGAGGCAGGCCGCCGGATCTTCGCCGGCTTCGAGACGCCCGCCGGGCAGTTCCCACTCGCTGCGCTCGTTTTCGAGCAGCACGACGCGGCCTGCTTCGAGCAGCACGCCTTTGATCGAAACCGGAAAGGACATCCCCTCGCCGTTCGGGTTTCTTTATCCTATGGTCGAGCATAGTCCGCCGGGCGGCATTCGGCAGCGGGAAAGCGGCGCAAGCGGGCCTCGGCCGTAGCCGTTGGACACTTCTTCGTTCGGGATTACGGTCCGATAGCCTTCCGTACTGCCGGACGAGATGCACAATATGTGGTCCATTGGGTTCCAAGATGGCTATATCCCTGCGCACGCCGCGCCTTGTTTTGCGCGAATGGCGCGATTCCGATCGCGAGCCGTTTGCCGCGATGTCCATCGATCCCGCGGTCATGGAGATGCTGTTGCCGTTTCCGGACCGCGCCGCGAGCGATGCGTGGATCGCGCGGATGCAGGCGCATTGCGCTCGGCACGGCTTTTGCCAATGGGCGGTCGAGATCCCCGGCGGGGCGAGCCTCGCCGGCGCGATCGGCCTGAACTGGGTGACCCACCGGACGGCGTTCACCCCGGCGGTCGAGATCGGCTGGCGTCTCGCCCGCGCCTATTGGGGACAGGGCTATGCCTTTGAAGCTGCTCGGGCCGCGATCGACGACGGTTTCGGGCGGCTCGGCCTCGACGAGATCGTCGCCTATACCGTGCCTGTCAATCGGCGTTCCTGGCGCCTGATGGAACGGCTCGGCATGCGCCGCGACCCGGGTGAGGATTTTGATCACCCGGCCTGTCCCGAAGGGCATCCGCTACGGCGCCACGTGCTCTACCGGTTGCGTCGCGTTGCGGGGTGAACTCGGACCGGGGGGCTATCGAATCGGTCCAGACGGCTTTTTTGAACGGCTGCGCCTGGACGACGGCTATTCGACCGTCACGGATTTCGCAAGGTTTCGCGGCCGGTCTATGTCGCGGCCCTTTTCCAGAGCCACGCGATAGGCGAGGAGCTGGAGCGGGATCGTCAACAGGATCGGATCGAGTTCGGGTTCCGAGACGGGCACCACGAACGCGCCGTCAACCGCGACCGGCAATTCGCCGGGATGGGTGACGGCCAGGACCGGTCCGCGCCGCGCCCGGATCTCCTCGACCGTCGAGACGTTCTTGCCGAACAGATCGTCGCGGGGCATCACGACGATGGTCGGCGCCTGCGGCGAGATCAGCGCCAGCGGGCCGTGCTTCAGCTCGGAGGCGGGATAGGCCTCGGCATGGAGATAGCTGACCTCCTTGAGCTTCAGCGCGCCCTCCATCGCCACCGCATAGCCGGCCGAGCGGCCGACGAAATAGGCGTGCTCGCAGTCAAGAAGCCGGTCCGCAAGAGCGGCGATCTCCGCTTCGCGGGCGATGATGCCCTCGATCTGCGCCGGCAATGCCGACAGGGCGGCGAGCAGCCGGCCGCCTTGCGCCGGCGACAGGTCGCGGATCCGGCCGATATGGATCGCCAGCAATGCGAAGGCGACGGTCATGGAGGTGAAGCTCTTCGTCGCCACGACGGAGATCTCGGGACCGGCGTGCAGATAAAGGCCGCGGCCGCATTCGCGCGCGATCGTGCTGCCGACGACATTGACGATGCCGAGCACCCGCCCGCCCTTGCGCTTGATCTCCTGCACCGCCGCGAGCGTGTCGAAGGTCTCGCCCGACTGGCTGACCGTGATGTAAAGCGTGTCCTCTTCGATCACCGGGTTGCGATAGCGGAATTCGGAAGCGGGTTCGGCATGGGCCGGCAGCCGCGCCAGGGTTTCGATCAGATGGGCGCCCAGGGTCCCGGCGATATGGGCCGAACCGCAGCCGAGGATCTTGACGCGGCGGACCTCCAGCAGGTCGCGGGCGGCCAGTTCGATGCCGCCCAGATGCGTCGTCTGAAAGCGCTCTTCGAGACGCCCGGAGAGGGTGCGCCGCACCGCCTCGGGCTGCTCGGCGATCTCCTTGCGCATGTAATGCGCGAAATCGCCCTTGTCGTAGGCCTCGCCGGTCCAGGCGATCTCCGAGGGAATTTTGGCGGTCGGTCCGCCGGCCAGGGTCGAGGTGGCAAAACCGTCGGCGCGCACGACGGCGATCTCGCCGTCATCGAGATGAACGGCGCTCTTGGTGTGCCGCACCAGGGCCGCGGTGTCGGAGGCGATGAACATCTCGCGCTCGCCGAGGCCGAGCACGACCGGGCTGCCGTTGCGCGCAACCACAATCGCCTCCGGCCGCGCCGCATCGAGCACGGCGAGCCCCCAGGTTCCGGTGACGAGCCGCAATGCCGCACGCACCGCCTCTTCGAGCGGTCCCTGCGGCATCGCCGCGATCAGATGCGCGAGCACCTCGGTATCGGTCTCGGAGCGGAACGTCACGCCCTCGGCGACGAGCCGCGCCCGCAACGCGGCGGCATTTTCGATGATGCCGTTATGAACGACGGCGATCCGATTGGCGGCGTCGCAATGCGGGTGGGCGTTGCGGTCGTTCGGCTCGCCGTGCGTCGCCCAGCGGGTATGGGCGATCCCGGGCGAGCCCTTGAACCGATCCGGCAATCTCTCGCCAAGCTCGCGCACCCGGCCCTTGCATTTGACGAGCCGCAACTCGCCTCCGCGCATGACGGCGATGCCGGCGGAATCGTAGCCGCGGTATTCGAGCCGGTGCAGTCCCTCGATCAGGATCGGCGCCGCGTCGCGCTTGCCGATATAGCCGACTATGCCGCACATTTTCACAGACCCTATCCGTAGATGATGCGCCGCAGCTGCCGCTCCGTATAGGCCGGCGCGCGA
This sequence comes from Allostellaceae bacterium, assembly GCA_035252905.1. Taxonomy (GTDB): domain Bacteria; phylum Pseudomonadota; class Alphaproteobacteria; order ATCC43930; family CGMCC-115725; genus AP-15. The sequence continues at coordinate 6,988 of DATFCQ010000010.1, forward strand.
AAGCGCAGGCGCGCCAATTCGACGGCAAGCCGGGAGAAGATCGCGCCGTTGGACAATCCCTCTCTCTGCAACGCGCGATGGCGCCGACAGACGAACTCCTCGGGCCGCTCGTCGAGAAAGGCGAGAACCTCGTCGACCAGACGGGCCGCCTCCGGACGGGTCAGCCGGCTTGAACGGACGAGATAATCCAGCAGCTCCTCCAGCTCGGCCATGACCGCCACTGTTCAATCAAAGCGCACGAAAGGCGACTCTTTTGCCTGAATTCGGGCAAAAGAGCGGTTCGAATCGTTAGCCTCCTCATGGATCATCGAATATGCCCGGCGCGGCGACATCGCCCCGCACTTTATGCGCGTTG
>DATFCQ010000011.1:0-15297 GCA_035252905.1 Allostellaceae bacterium
CTGCGCCATGTCGCTCCGGCATTGCCGGAGTTCCTGTCGGCCTATCCCGAAGTCGCGATCGATCTGCAGCTCGACGATCGCATCGTCGATCTCGTCGCCGGCGGCATCGACATCGCCTTGCGCATCGCCGCATTGCCGGATTCGAGCCTCGTCGCCCGCCGGCTTTGCCCGGTGCGCCGCTGGGTGGTCGGCGCGCCGTCCTATTTCGCGCGCCGCGGCACGCCGCAGCGGCCGCGCGAGCTCGCAGGCCACGCCTGCCTCGGTTACAGCTATCTCGCCACCGGCGAGAGGTGGCGGTTCACGAACGGCGCCGGCGTCGAGGAAGCGGTCGCCGTCAGGGGACCGCTCAGCGCCACCAATGGGGAGGCGCTCGACGGCGCGCTGATGGCCGGCATCGGCATCGCATTGCAGCCGGATTTTCTCGCCTGGGAGGCGGTTCGCGACGGGCGGCTCGTCACCGTCCTCGACGATTGGGACGCGCCGCCGCTTGCGCTCAACCTGCTGACGCCGCCGGGCGGCCCGCGGGCGTCCCGGATCGGCGTTCTCCTGGACTTCCTCGTGCGCCGTTTCGCCGCCGGGTCGGCCCCGTGGACGGTCGAACCGCTCTCGGCCCGGCCGTCTCGACAATCAGCGTTTCAGGCGATGCAGAACGGCGGCCCCGGACCTCATCGCAATCCGACGCCGCGCGGATCGTTGTAGCTGGCGATGCCGGTGCCGCGGTAGAGGATCCGGGCGTTGCGCTCGGCAATCTTTTTATGCAATGCAACCATTTCCGGTTGCAGATCGAAGCGGGGCCGGGGCTCCAATGCGAAATGCCCGAAGCGGTCCTCGCCGCGCACCAGCGTCGCACTGTCCTCGCCGGCGATCTGCGACACCGAGGTCGGAATGTAGCGGATCGCAAAGCCGACGCGCCGGTCGTCCGAGGTGTTGGGCGGCGAGCCGTGGACGAGGCGGACGTGATGCAACGACATCTCGCCGGGTGCGAGGTCGAGCCGCACCGCCTTCGTCTCGTCCACGGCGACGGCGATTTCCTGTCCGCGGGTCAACAGATTGTGCTTGGCGAAGGTGTCCCGGTGCGGGATCTGGTCGAGCTGGTGGCTGCCGGGGATTACCTGCATCGCGCCGTTCTCCGCATGCGCCGGGGTGAACGCCACCCAGGCGGTCACGACGTCCGGCCGGCTCAGCCCCCAATAGGTCGAATCCTGGTGCCAGGAGACAAAGGCCGGGCTCTCCTTCTCCTTGATGAAGAAATTGCTGGTCCAGCACAACAGGTCGGGACCGTAAAGATCCTCGACCGCATCAAGGATCAGCGGATGGCGAACCAGGTCGGCGAGCCAGGGAAACAGCAGGTGCGACTTGTGGCGGAAGTCGCCGCGCAGCGGGCCGCCGGTGTCCGCCTCGAAGCGCTCGAGGCGGCGGCGGTATGCGAGCGCCTCCGCTTCCGGCATGACCCGGATCGGGGCAAGAAAACCGTGCTCGCGGAACTGATCGATCTGCGATCGGCTCAACATCTTGGGCATGGGTCGAGCGGCTCCTGTTCCGGGCGATGTAGGCAATATATTAGGCATAGGTCAGCGGGAGATCATCGCACGATGATGAATGCGGTCGACGCCGGCGTTCTTAACGTCGCCTATCACGAGAGCGGCAGCCCGTCGGGATGGCCCGTGGTGCTGCTGCATGGATTTCCCTACGACATTCACGCCTATGACGAGGTGGCGCCGCGTTTGGCCGCGCAGGGCGCGCGGGTGATCGCGCCCTATCTGCGCGGCTACGGGCCGACGCGCTTCCGTTCCGCGGGGACCCCGCGCTCGGGCCAGCAGGCGGCGCTCGGCAGCGACCTCCTCGCGCTGTTGGATGCTCTCGGTATCGAGCGCGCTTGGCTCGCCGGCTATGACTGGGGCGGCCGCGCCGCCTGCATCATGGCCGCTTTGTGGCCCGAGCGGGTCGGCGGTCTCGTGTCGGTGAACGGCTACAATATCCAGAACATCGCCCGATCGGGCGAACCGATCAGCCCCGAAAACGAACATCGCCTCTGGTATCAGTATTATTTTCACGGCGAGCGGGGCCGCGCCGGGCTTGCCCGCAACCGCCATGCGTTCTGCAAATTGCTGTGGCGGCTCTGGTCGCCGCGCTGGGCCTTTGACGACGACACCTACGAGCGCACGGCCGCGAGTTTCGACAATCCCGATTTTGTCGATGTGGTGATCCAGTCCTATCGCCACCGCTTCGCTCTCGCGGAAGGAGATCCGGCTTACGAGGAGATCGAGCGCCGCCTTGCCGCCCTGACGCCGATCGCAGTGCCGACGATCACCCTGGACGGCGACGCCGACGGCGTGACGCGGATCGGCGGTGCCGCCGGCCATAAATCGCGCTTTACCGGCCGCCACGAGCACAGGGTCGTCGCCGGGGCGGGGCACAATCTCCCGCAGGAAGCGCCGCAAGCCTTCGCCGAGGCGGTGCTCGCCGTGAGGGAATGGCGGGACGGAGGGCACTGATCCGAAAGGGACCGTCTATTGCGCGGCGACCCGGTCGGCGGCGCGGGCCAGCAGCGCCCGGCACCACGCATGGCCGCGCCGATTGCCGGCGGCCAGGCTCCAATAGGCGTCGATTTCGAGATGCCGGTCGGGGTAAGAAAGTTCGACGATCTTCAGGTCGCGCCAGCGGATCAGCTCGCTTGCCACCTTGCGGGGAACGAGGGCGACGCAATCGGCCTGATCCACGACCGCGCCGAGCACGAGGAAATCCGGCAGGGTGCAGACGCGCCGGGTTTCCAGCACCGAGGTGGGCTGCAACAAGATGCGCACCTGGTCGGGGACCGCCGGGCTCATCTGATAGGCCGCCTGCCGCAAGGCGCGAAACTCTTCGGGCGCGATGCGCGGCGGCATCGCCGCATTGCGCACGGCGGCGATGCACACGACCTCGTCGCGCCACAGCGGCATCGCGCCGATCCGCTTGCCGAGCGTGCGGCCGAAGGCGCGCGGCGCGATCAGGAAATCCAGCCGGGCAAGATCGTCGCGATTGCGCACCCCGCCCGAGGTGAACTCGAAGACGGTCTGGGGCGCTTCGGTGGCGCAGATCCCGGCGAGGATCGGCGCCAGCAGAAGGCTGACATAATCGGCGGTCTGGATGACGACGCGAAGCTCCTCGGTCCGCGGATCGAACGCCGCTTCCGGCTGCAATAGCGAGTCGATCGCGTCGAGAATGCCGTCAAGCGGGCGCGCCAGCGCGGCGGCGCGCTCGGTCAGGGCGAGATCGCGGCCGAACGAGACCAGCAGCTCATCGCCGAAGATCGTGCGCAATTGCCGCAGCGCCTGGCTGACGGCGGGTTGGGTGATGCCGAGGGTGCGCGCGGTGCGGCTGACGCTCCTGGTGCGCAACAGCTCGCGCAGGACCGGCAGCAGGTCGAGGTTGGTCTGCCGCAGGCGCGAGGCCCGGCCCGGGCCGGGCGAAGGCTGGCGCCGCGCGAGGTCGGCTGCCGTTGGCTTCTCGGTCATCTGAATTATAATTAATTCTTATATGTCGAATTAGCACCCGGGTGGTTAGCGAGACCGCCGCTCTGCCCTAGAATGGCAAGATAGGCACACGCGGGCGGGCGGGCCACCGCGGTTCGCACGGCCCTTCGCAGGGAGGATGACGATGACGACAAAGCGCGGGCCGATCCGTCCGGTCGGCCTCAACCACCTCGTTCTCAATGTCCGCGACATCGAAGAGTCGCATCGCTTCTGGACCGAGATCCTCGGCTTCACCCAGGTCGGCGAATTGCACGCCACCGCGGAGCGGCCGAACCCGCCGAAGATGCGCTTTTACAGCGGCGATCACGGCGACGGCCGGCTGAACCATCACGACGTCGCGCTGGTCGAGAACCGGGATCTGCCGGCGCCGCCGGCGGAATGGCGCATGTTCGGCGCGCCGGTCGCGGTCAATCACATCGCGATCACCCTGCCGAGCCGCGCCGCCTGGCTCGCGCAGCTCGCCTATCTGCAGGAGAAGGGCGTCACATTCGACCGCCGGGTCGAGCACGGCATGACCCACAGCCTCTATATCCACGACCCCAACGGCTACGGCATCGAGCTGTTGTACGAACTGCCGCGCGAGGTCTGGGAGGGCGACATCGACGCGGCCCTGAACTACGCTCTGCCGCTGCCGACCGAGGGGCACAAAGCGCTCGAAGACCGCGAACAGGGATTTCCGGTGTTCGGCCGCACCGAGCCCGAGCCGGCGTGAGGAGAGAGCCGATGACAGAGCGCAGGAGCGTCAATTTCCCGGGGTTCAGCCATCAGAACCCGATCCCGAATGCGAGCCGCGTCGGCAATGTCGTGATGTCGAGCGTGATCGGCGGCAGCAATCCCGGCACGCGCGAATTGCCGCCGACATTGGAGGCGCAGGTTGCCAACGTATTCGGCTATATCCGCGCCGCCGTCGAGGCGGCCGGCGGCAGGACCGAGCACATCGTCAAGATCGATTTTTTTGTCAGGGACCCGGCAACGCAGCGCGAAGCCTTGAATGCCGAATGGGTCAAGATGTTTCCCGACCCGAACTCGCGGCCCGCGCGCCACACCCAGCCTTTGCCGCCGGACAGCCGGGCGCTGGTTCAGGCGTCGTTTGTCGCTGTGTTGCCGTGAGGAAAGCGGCGGAATGCACTCCGAGGCTGGGCAAGAATTGGCGAGGAAAAGCTGCATCGGCTGTGTGCGTGCTTCGAGACGCGTCCTCCCTTCGTGACGCCGCCTTGCGGCGGCTCCTCAGGGGACATAGGGCGCTGATCCAGCGAAAATTCGAATTCTTGCCCAGCCTCTCCGTTTTCCGCCCTACACCCGTACCGAATCGTAGGGCGGAATAGCGCAGCGTATTCCGCCGATTTCGCGGCGCGATGAGGGCTCGGACAGGCTGAGAAAGGGCGCCACGGGATGATGAAATTCGGGATCGGACAGCCCCTGCGGCGCTTCGAGGATCAGCGGTTGCTGACCGGCAGGGGCCGCTTTCAGGACGATGTGACAATGCCGCGCCAGGCCTGGGCGGTCTTTGTGCGCTCGCCGCACGCCCACGCAAAAATCCGCGCGGTCGAGACCGCGGCCGCCGCGCAGGCGCCGGGCGTGCTCGCCGTCTATACCGGGCGCGACTACGCCGCGGACGGCCTTGCGATGCCGAAGGCCAACATGCCGCGCAAAAAGGCCGACGGGTCGCCGGCCTTTGCGCCGCAGCGGCCGGCGATCGTCATCGATCGGGTCCGCTATGTCGGCGACACGGTCGCGATGGTGATCGCCGAGACGTTGGAACAGGCCAAGGACGCCGCCGAGCGTGTCGCCGTCGATTACGAGCCGTTGCCGGCAGTGACCGCGGTCGAGGAGGCGGCGCGGCCGGAGGCGCCGCGCCTGTGGGACGACAACTCCGACAACATCTCGCATACCTACGAGCGCGGCAATCGTCAGGCGACCGAGGCGGCGTTCGCGCACGCCGCCCATGTTGTCGAGCGCCATTATGTCGTCAGCCGCGTGCACGCGCAGTACATGGAGCCGCGCGGTGCGCTCGGCGTCTACGACGCGGCGGAAGACCGATACACGCTCTATGCCGACGTCAACTACCCGCACCGCGTGCGCAATATGCTCGCGAATATGGTTTTCCGCGTGCCGGAGAGCCAGGTCCGCGTCATCGTCCGCGACGTCGGCGGCGGTTTCGGTTTGAAAGGCTGGCAATATGTCGACCACCGTCTCGTCTTGTGGGCGGCGAAGAAGCTCGGGCGGCCGGTCAAATGGCGCTGCGAGCGCTCCGAAACCCTGCTCGCCGACGAGCACGGCCGCGACAATACCGGCACGATCGCGCTCGCCTTTGACGACAGCGGCAGGATCCTCGGCCTGCGCCTCCACATGTTTGCCAATATCGGCGCCTATGTCGGCTCGGACCGGCAGTTCCTGACGCCGTTCGGCATGATCGGCACGGTCGTCGGCGTCTACGACATAGGGGCCGCCTATGTGCGGATCGACGCGGTGCTGTCGAATACCAGCCCGACCGCGCCCTATCGCGGCGCCGGCCGCCCCGAGGCAAGCTATCTGATCGAGCGCGCGCTCGACGCGGCGGCGGCAGAACTCGGCATCGACCCGGTCGAACTGCGCCGGCGCAACATCATCAGACCGGAGCGGCTGCCGTTCCGATCGCCGCTCGGCCCCGTCTACGACAGCGGCGCCTTTGAAGAGAACATGGACATCGCGCTCGCCGCCGCGGACTATTCCGGCTTTGCGGCGCGGCGCGAGGCGGCGAAGGCGCACGGCAAATTGCGCGGCATCGGGCTTGCCAACGCGATCGAGGCGGCGGCGGGACCGGTGCCGGAATATGCCGAGATCCGCTTCCAGCCGAGCGGCAGCGCGATCCTGCTGATGGGCACGAAGACGCACGGCCAGGGGCACGAAACCGCGTTCAAGCAGATCCTGTTTGAAAAGCTCGCGATCGACCCGAACGAGGTGCAGTTCATCGACGGCGACACCGACCGGGTCGCCTTCGGCATGGGTTCGAACGGCTCGCGCTCGATGGTGACCGGCGGCTCGGCGGTGACGCTGGCGGCCGACAAGGTCATCGACAAGGGCCGGCGCCTCGCCGCGCATCTGATGGAGACCGCGGCCGCCGACGTCGAATTCGCCGACGGCAAGTTCACGGTCGCCGGCACCGACCGCGCGATGCCGTTGAAGGAGGTCGCGCGCGCGTCATTCCAGCCGGCGCGGCTGCCGCCGGGGATGGAGCCGGGGCTGTTCGAGCACGCGACCTATGCGCCGGAGCAGGCGACCTATCCGAACGGCGTTCACGTCTGCGAGGTCGAGATCGATCCCGAAACGGGCGCGGTCGAGCTCGTCTCCTATGTCGTCGTCGACGACGTCGGCACGGTCATCAACCCGCTGACCCTCTACGGGCAGATCCATGGCGGAGTCGCGCAGGGGGTCGGGCAGATCCTGATGGAGCAGGTCGCCTACGAGCCCGGCTCGGGGCAGTTATTGAGCGCGAGCTTTATGGATTACGCGATGCCGCGCGCCGACACGATGTGCGCGATGACGGTCAAGAGCAACCCGGTGCCGACCCGGCTCAACCCGCTCGGCGTCAAGGGCGCGGGCGAAGCAGGGACGGTCGGGGCCTTGCCGGCGGTCATGCTCGCGATCCTGAACGCGCTGGCGCCGCTCGGGGTGACCGAACTCGACATGCCGGCGACGAGCGCCCGCATCTGGCAGGCGATCCGCGGGGCGCGGGGCGGCCGATGAGGACCGGCGCGGAGTATCGCGCGGCCTTGCGCGACGGCCGCAAAGTCTGGGTGCTCGGCGAGGGACCGGTCGAGGATGTGACGACGCATCCGGCGACGCGGCCGATGGTCGAGGAATACGCCGCCTGGTATGACCGGCATTTCGATCCCGCCTGGCAGGACGTCGTATTGACCCCGCCCGACGCCGCCGGCAACCGGCTGCCCTGGGGCTATGTATTGCCGAAAAGCGCCGACGATCTGACCGCGATGGCGCGCTCAATCTGCGCGACGACCTTCCCGACCGCCGGCAATATCACCCACACCCCGGCCTACGGCCATCTGATCGCGCTCGGCGTCCTCGGCGCCGCCTATGAACAGAACCCGTCGCCGACGCAGATCGCCAACGCGGCGGCCTATCGCGAAGGGATCGCCCGCACCGGGCGGTTCCTGACCTTTTCCGCCGGCGCCGCGACGATCGGCACGCGCCTGCGCACGGAGCCGGGGGCGCGCGCGGCGCTGAAGATCGAGCGCGAGACCGATGCCGGCCTTGTCCTCTCCGGCAAGATCGGCATGCACACAAGCCCGGCCTATGCCGAGGACGTCTATGTCGGCGCGCTCTCGGGGGTCGATTACGGCGGGCGCCGGGCCAGCTTCATCGTGCCGGTCGGCGCCCCCGGGGTCACGACGATCTGCCGCAAGGTCTCGGTGCGCCACCCGAGCCGCTTCGTCGCGCCGCTCAGCAGCCGCTTTGACGAACTCGACGGCCAGATGTGGCTGCAGCGCGTCTTCATCCCGTGGGAGCGGATCTTCCTGCTCGACCCGTCGCCCGAGCCGGTGGCGCGCTGGCTGTTCTGGCACCAGCTCTATTGCTGGCTGGCAAAGGCCGAGTTCACGCTCGGACTGGCGCTGGCCTGCACGCATGCAATGGGCCTCGCCGCGCACGAGCCGACGATCGAGTATCTCGTCGACCTGATCATCGAGGTGCAGACCGTGCGCACCTGCCAGACCGCAGCCGAGCGCGACCCGCAATTCACGCCGCAGGGCTATTGCTATCCCAATCACAACCATGTCGCGGCCGGCAGCATCGCGATGCTGCGGGCGCGGCAGCGGATCAGCGAAATCCTGCGCATCCTGCCCGGCTCGTCCCTGGTCGTTGCGCCGGGCGACAGCGACCTCGCCGCGCCCGAAGTGGCGGCGGGTCTTGAGGAATCGTTTGCCGGCGGCGGCTACACGGCGCGGCAGCGCGCCGCGTTGTTGCAATTGGCCGCGGACCACGTGTCCTCGGCGCTCGACGCCCGCGAGTCGGCATTCGAACTGCACGCCAATGGCGGCATCCCGGCCTGGCGCGGGCGCATCAGGCGCAGCTTCGACCGCTACAACGAACTTGCCAACGCGGTGTTGCGCAACCTCGATCTCGCCATGCCGGAGATCGATCTCGGCGCGATCCGCGCCGCCCCGATCGCGCCGCGCCGCGTCGTCGAGCCGCCGCCGACGGGCGCTGCCTGAATTCACCGAACACCGAAGGGAGAGACGCAGATGGCGGAATTGTCCCCGAACACCCGCGACGCCCTGCTGCGCGTCGGCACCTCGACCGTGACCGGCATCCTCAACCGGCGCGGGTTGCGCAACATGTTCCTGCAGGAGGTGTGGCCGATCCGGTCCGACCAGCCGCGCCTCCTCGGCCTCGCCTATACGATGCGCTTCATCCCGGCGCGTCAGGACCGCGCGCGTGCGCCGGCGGCGGGACCGATCCAGCAGCAGGCGATGGAGGGCTGCCCGCCCGGTCATGTATTGGTCGTTGACGCCCGCGGCGACCCGCGCGCCGCCACGGCCGGCGACATCTATTGCGGGCGTCTGAAGGCGCGCGGCTGCGCCGGCATCGTCACCGACGGCGGATTGCGCGACACCGACGGGATCGCCAAGACCGGCCTCGTCGCCTATCACCGCCGCCCGTCCTCGCCGCCGAGCGGCATCGTCCATCAGCCGATTGATCTCAACCTGCCGATCGCCTGCGGCGGCGTCGCGGTCTATCCCGGCGACGTGATCGTCGGCGACGGCGATGGGGTCGTCGTGATCCCGCCCGACATCATCGATGCGGTCGCTGAGGAGGCGCTGGCGACGACGCTCTATGACGAATTCGCGGAGGAGGAAGTCGCGCGCGGCCGCTCGTTGATCGGCCTGTTCCCGGTCGCCGGCGAGGAGGCAAAGCGCGATTTCGAGGCATGGAAGAAAGCGCGCGGCCACGCATGAGAGCGGTTCGCCGACCGCGAGCCGCCGCGGCGGCGCGAGCCAGAGAGGGCGATGCGATGACCCGCGACGAGGTGCTGGCCCAGTATCGTCCCATCCGGGCTGGCATCCAGCGCGTCCTGCGCCTGGCCACAGCCGCCTGCCGTAGGGCCGACCTGAGCCGGGCGGTCAAGCAGGTTGCGCCCTGGGCTGAACCGGAGGATCTGGAGGACGCGGAGGCCGGCATCATGCTCGCGGATGTCGCGCTGTTCGAGCCGAATCAGCGCGGCCGGCGCGCCTTTGACCGCTTCCTGGAGAACAGAAGCGGGCAGCTTGACGATATCGATCGGGCGCTTGCGGAATGCATGGCCGGGGCCTGGTTTTCGCTGCTCCGCCTGGCCGGACGGCATGAGGCTGCCGGGCTCTGGCTGGAGGATCTTCTCGCCGACAATCGCCGGCTCTGGCTTATGGATGAAGCCCTGGAGGCCTCCGCCTCCAAAGAGACGACGTTTGGAATGCGCCTGTTCGATGCCGGCTCTTTCCATGCCGGTTTTGGCATCATTGTCGAGCCGGACGAAGAGACGATCGATTTCTGCCTGCAGGCCAAGGCTCGCGGTCAGCCGCTGCCGTTCCGGCATTCGCTGGCCGCAACGCTCTATGGCGATCAGCTCCGGGCTGCCGCGGCGCCCGGTCCCGCCGACCTGGCGCTCCTGACGACCCTGCTTGAGAACCTCGCCGCGGTTCCAGACGCTCCAGGGGCGCCCAGGCGCCGTCCCGCCCGTCCGCACCGGCAGCCACAGTCCCGCAAAAGCAGGAAGTCACCGGGATCAGCTTGAGCGCGGCCTGGAAGCGGAAGCTGTGCGTCCATTCGCCCATGTATTCGACACGGAGTCGGCCTCTCGGAGCCTCTGTTTGAGGCCCCGTACCGGGAGGTTGGCGGAATACGCTGCGCTATTCCGCCCTACGTTTGTCACGAACGTTGTAGTTGTAGGACGGAAAAGCGCAGCGAAGCGGAGCGCATTCCGCCGCTTTCCTGTCGAGCTATCAAGGATTGGAGCTTCTCTTCTTCCTGTCGCTCTCACTCATGCCGCCGCAGCAGACCGCCCGTCTCGGAGCACCTCGCGGATTCCGGCGATGATCCGCCGGCGGTCCGGGAATACGTGGTTTTCGAGGATGGGGCTGTAGGGGATCGGCACCTGCAGGGCGCAGACCCGCTTCACCGGGGCCTTGAGCTGGGCGAAGGTCGCAGCATCCTCGGTGGCAATGGCGGCGATCTCGGCCGAGAAGCCGGCCGTCGGCCCCGCCTCGTCGGCGATGACGAGCCGGCCCGTCTTGCGCACCGAATTGCGGATCGTCTCGACGTCGAGCGGCACCAAGGTGCGCGGGTCGACGATCTCGACCGAGATCCCCTCTTGCGCCAGCTCTTCGGCCGCGGCCAAGGCCTCGTGCACGAGCCAGGCGAGGGCGACGACCGTCACGTCGTTGCCTTCCCGTTTGATGTCGGCCTTGCCGAATGGGATCGTGTAATCCTCCTCCGGCACAGGGCCCTTGCGCGCCATCAGTCGGCTTGATTCGAACGAGATGACCGGGTTGTTGTCGCGGATTGCCGTCTTCAGGAGCCCTTTCATGTCGTAGGGCGTCGACGGCAGGAACATCTTCAGACCGGCGACATTCATGAACATCGCATAGGGCGACTGCGAGTGCTGCGCCGCGACCTGGCCGCCGCCCCCGACGGACGCCCGGTAGAGGATCGGGAAGCTCACCTGGCCGCCGAACATGTAATGGATCTTCGCGGCCTGATTGACGATCTGATCCATTGCGACAAAGCAGAACGTCACCTGCCGCCAGTCGACGATCGGGCGGAAGCCGCAGCCCGCTGCGCCGATCGCCATGCCGGTCAAGGCCGCTTCGGCGATCGGCGTCGCCTTGATCCGCTGGGGGCCAAATTCCCTGAGAAGCGGCCCGATCGGGTCGGTCGACATGTAGAAGATTTTGGGATCGCGCCGCATCTCCTCGGCGACGGCTTCGACGGCGGCCTCATTATAGGTCAGCTCTCGCATTATCCGCTCCTCGCGTGAGCAAAAAGGGCCGTCATTCCGGGGCGCGGCCGAGAAGCCGCGAGCCCGGAATCTATGAACACAAGCCTCTGAAAATGGATTCCGGGCTCGCCGCTGCGCGGCACCCCGGAATGACGATGTTGATGTAAAGCCGCATCAGACCGAAAAGGCGTCGTCGGTCGCCTGCTCGGGCACGGGGAAGGGGCTGGCCTCGGCATAGGCGACGGCGGCTTCGAGAGCGGCGGTAATCTCGCGTTCGATGCTGTGCAGTTCGGAATCGTCAAGATGGCCCTGCTCCCGGAGCTGCCGTTCGAGCCGCGCGACCGGGTCCCTGGCCCTCCACGTTTCGACCTCCGCCGGGTCGCGGGGATCGGGCTGGCCGCGGCGCTCGGTGTGGGCGCGCCAGCGATAGGTCTTGCACTCGATCAGGGTCGGGCCGCCGCCCGAGCGCGCCCGCTCGACGGCCCGGTTTGCCGCCTGATAGACCGCAAAGACGTCGTTGCCGTCGACGACCACCCCCGGGATGCCGTAGCCGGCCGCGCGCGCCGCCACATCGCTCAAGGCGTGGGTTGCGGCGGCCGCGGTCTGCGCGGCATAGAGGTTGTTCTCGCACACATAGAGCATCGGCAGTTTCCAGGCCGCCGCGATATTGAGGCATTCATGGAAGGGCCCCGCATTCGAGGCGCCGTCGCCAAAGAACGAGACCGCGACCCCGCCCTTGCCTTCCATCTGCGCCGCAAGGCCCGCGCCGGTAACGATCGCAATCCCGCCGGCGACGATGCCGTTGGCGCCGAGCATGCCGATGCCGAAATCGGCGATGTGCATCGAGCCGCCCTTGCCCTTGCAATAGCCGGTCTGCCGCCCGTACAGCTCGGCCATCATGCGATTGAGGTCGGCCCCTTTGGCGATACAGTGGCCGTGGCCGCGATGCGTCGAGATGATCCGGTCGCCGCGGTCAAGGGCACTGCACACGCCGACTGCGACCGCCTCCTCGCCGATATAGCAATGCACAACGCCGTAGATCTTGCCGGCGCGGTAGTCGTCCGAGGCGCGCTCTTCGAAGCGGCGGATCGTCAGCATCCGGCGCAATATCTCGCGCTGCGTGTCGGGCGGCAGGTTCGGCGAGAGGCTTTGCATGGGATGGTCCCTCCAGGGCGGTCGGGGCATGGTGATGATGCGCCGGCGCAGGAAGGGTGGCAATGGGGACGTCGCCCGATGCAAGGATCGGCGGGTCTGGCCTATAGCGCCTTGCCAGCCGCCATACGCAGGCCCGACAGGAAAAACCCGCGCTGCTCGGGGTCGCGGAAGTGACCGGCGTCCGGAACCACGACAGGGGTGATGGCGAGCAGCCGCGCGATGATTTTTCGTGCGTCGTCGAGCCGGCCCATATGCGCGTAGCAGGCGGCGAGCCAGCGATACGCTGTCGGGTGGCTGGGGTCCTCTTGGATCGCGAGGAGCAGCTTCGGCACCGCCTCGCCGAAACGCCGGCTGGCGACAAGCGCTGTCCCTATGACGCCGAGCGACGGGCCGACCCGGGCGCGCGGACTGAGCCGGAGGGCGGTTTCGACGTGCTCGATCGCAGTGTCGGGCTCGCCTCCCCAAAGCCTGATGGTGCCGCTGATCTTCCAGCCGCGGGCGTAGCTCGGGTTGAGCACCAAGGCGCGGTCGGCCAACGCCGCCATGGCGCTAATGTCCTCGTCCAAGGAAGCCAGAGTTCCGGCCACATTCGCGAGGATGCCCGGATCGTCGCCGGCCACTTCCAGGGCTCGTCGTGCGAACTCGACGGCCTTCCGGTGATCCGCTGCCCGATCTCCGCTGCGATTTGTCAGAAGCAGCCGGTGGCAGCACGCGGCCGCCCAGGCGAGCGCCGACCCGTAATACGGATCGCGTGCGACCGCCTTTTCCAGCAGACGCAGCGCCTCAGGGGTTTGCCGCGCCGACGACAGATACATCGCAGAGGCGCGCAGATAGAGGTCATAGGCAGTCAAATCTTCGGTCGAGCGACTGGCCGATCGGGCGGCCTCGGCCGCCTGCAGTGCCGGTTCGACACCGCCGGCAACGCGCGACGCCACCTCGTCCTGCAAATCGAAGATGTTGTCGAGGGTGCCGTCGAAGCCGTCGGCCCAGACATATGCGCCGCTTGCCGTGTCGACCAAACGGCCCGCGATGCGCACCCGACCGCCGCTTTTCCGGAGCGATCCTTCCAGTACATAGCGGACGCCCAGATCGCGGCCAACCTGCTTCACGTCGATAAGTTTGCCCTCGTAGGCGAAGCTCGCATCGTGCGCGAGGACGGAGAGCCAGCGGATGCGCGAGAGGGCGGTGACGATCTCCTCGGCGATGCCGTCGGCGACGAATTGCTGCTCCGGATCGCCGTTCAAATTGCGGAACGGCAGCACCGCGATCGACGGCCTGTCGGCAGGCGCGGGCGCCGGGGGTGCCGGCACAGCGTGGTCCGGGCGGATGATCGCCGCAGCCAGGCGGTAGCCGCGGCCTGGAACCGTCTGAATGCAACTGCCCTGCGTGCGGTTGCGGTCGAGAACACGGCGCAGGCTGGCGACCTGCACCGTCAGATTGCTTTCCGCAACCGCAATCCCCGGCCAGACCGCCGCCATGATCGCGTCCTTGGAGACGACCTCGCCGTCGCGCTCCGCGAGCAAGCGGAACAGGTCAAGGGCGCGCGAGCCAAGCGCGACCGGCTCCCCGTCCTCCGCGCGGCCAAGCCGGAACAGGCCCTGTCGGTCGAGCCGGAACCCGCCAAAGATCAGGCCGCCGCCCGCATCGCGCCGATCCATGGGCCTCTCCAGCGCGCCCATGCATGAAGCCTTGAGCATAACACGCGCGGCCGCCATTCGCGAGATCCGGCCTTCGCAACGTTTCGGAACTTTTTGGAACGCTTTGCCCGGATACATCGCACACTGCTCCGGCTGGACCGCATGCGCGGCATCTTCATTGCACCATTTCCAATCTATCCAGCCAGGAGGACAGGGCGATGGCATCATACCAGTTTGACGACAGTAATATTAAATGGAACCGGCTCGGAGATCTGAAACACTTGTTATATTCCATATTGAACATTGATGAGCAAAATCACATTATCGATGTACTATTCAAATTTGATGCAAACGAAAAGATCGTTCTGCATCGGCACATGGTGCGCAATAACACGTTCGTCGTGCAGGGAGAGCATCGTCTCTATGAGCCCAATGGCGAACTCAAGGAGATTCGTCCGGTTGGCAGTTACAAATCCAGTCCACCAGGCGACGTGCATCGCGAAGGCGGCGGTGTCGATCAAGATGTTGTCGTGTTCTTCAATATTCGTGGACTCGATGGTGTGTTATACGAAATACTCGACGATAATCAGAATCTCATGTTCGCGCTCAGCTATGCAGACTTCGTCAGCGCATATAAAGCGCAACAAGAAATGGAAATGACTGAAGCATAGCTGCCGGCATACGCAGGTCTCGATCGGCTGCTGTCCTGCGCCGACCGTGCGCCTCAATATCGCGCGTTGCCAGACGTTCGCGGGAACGAGATCGCGCTGCCCATGTTGGCGGGGCCCGCCGCACAGGCGAGCGTGCGCCCGAAGCCGCCGCCGACACCTGCATGCGGCACCTTGCCATCGATCACGCGACCCTGTCGTACGGCCAGATCTCGACGGTAATGTTCTGAAGGTTCAGCAAATTCGCCGGCGAGGCGAGGGGTCATGGTATGCGGGTGATTGAGACGATCACCCACCCTGTCGGAAGGGAGCACACCATGACCAAGCGCGAGGGTAAATCAGAGGCCATCGACATC
>DATFCQ010000012.1:0-7229 GCA_035252905.1 Allostellaceae bacterium
CGCCGGCCGCCCGCGCCAGAGCGGGCGTGTCGTCGCGCGAGCCGCCGTCGGCGATGATGATCTCGTCGAGAATGGCCGGCGCGGACAGCGCCGCCAGGCTCTGCTTCAGGCTCGCAGCCGCATCGAGCGTCGGGATAATGGCCGAAAGACGAATCTGTTCTTGAAGTGTTCCCACCTTTCGCCTAGCTTTGGCGCATGGATATGACGGGCAGCCTGATGGCGCGCAAGGGCCGCGGCGCTACCAGCAACGGCAGCGGACGCTTCGAGACGGAGAGGCGGGAGCCCTATGACGACGGCTGGGAGCCTGCCGACGCGGAACCGGCGCCGCTGCAGACGGTGCTGTCGGCCGACGCGACAAAGACGATCATTGCCCGCAACGCCTCGCCCGACATCGATTTCGACCGCTCGATCAACCCGTATCGCGGCTGCGAGCACGGCTGCATCTATTGCTATGCCCGGCCGAGCCATGCCTATCTCGGCCTTTCGCCCGGTCTCGATTTCGAGAGCCGCATTTTCTACAAGCCGCAGGCGGCGGTCTTGCTCGCCGCGGAACTGCGCAAAAAAGGCTATTCCTGCCGGCCGGTCGCGCTCGGCAGCAACACCGACCCCTATCAGCCGGCCGAGCGGCGGCTCGGCATCACCCGCGCGATCCTTGAAACCTTGCGCGATTTTCGCCATCCGGTGACGATCGTGACCAAATCGGCGCTGATCCAGCGCGATCTCGACATTCTCCGGACGATGGCAAAGGAGGGGCTGGTCTCGGCGAAAATCTCGGTGACGACGCTCGATCGCGGCCTCGCCCGCCGGATGGAACCGCGCGCCGCAACGCCCGAGCGCCGCCTCGAAACGATCGCCGCCCTCGCCGCCGCCGGGATCCCGGTCGGCGTCCTTGCCGCGCCGATGATCCCCGCGCTCAACGATCACGAGATGGAGGCGATCCTCGAACAGGCGCGGGCGGCCGGCGCGGGCACGGCCGGATACACCCTGCTGCGCCTGCCGCACGAATTGAAGCCATTGTTCCGCGAATGGCTCGAAACCCATGCCCCGGCCAAGGCCGCGCATGTGCTGTCGCTGGTCGCGGAAACCCATGGCGGCAAACTCTACGAGGCGCGCTGGGCGACGCGCATGGTCGGCGCCGGCCCTTATGCCGAGATGTTGCGATTGCGCTTTGCCCGCGCCTGCAACCGGCTCGGCTTTGCGCCGTGCGCGGTCGTCGCGCTCGACACGACCCGCTTCCGCCCGCCCCCGCAAAAAGGCGATCAGTTGGAATTGGCGCTGTTCTGAAGCGCCGTCCTTGCCTTCCTGCAGCACTTTCTCGTCACCCCGGCGAAAGCCCCAGGGTGTGCACATGTCTCTAAATTGAAAGAAATTTCAATTATTTATCCGTCGTCCCCGCACAGGCGGGGACCCAGGGGCCAGTGACGGAAAGTCCGATATTCGGCCCCTGGATTCCCGCTTTCGCGGGAATGACGGCAAAAGGTAGGGAGATATGTGCATCCCCTAGGGCTTTCGCCGGGACGACAAGAGAGACTTGGGATTTCCCATCTCGCTTCCGCCGCTCTTGCGCTCAGCGCGGGCGCAGGGTCGGGAAGGCGATGACGTCGCGGATCGACGGGCTGTCGGTCAGCAGCATGACGAGGCGGTCGATGCCGACGCCAAGCCCGCCGCAGGGCGGCAATCCATATTCGAGCGCCGTTACGTAATCCTCGTCGAGCGGCTGCGCTTCCTCATCGCCAGCCGCGCGCGCCCGCATCTGCGCTTCGAAGCGGGCCCGCTGGTCGTCCGGATCGGTCAACTCCGAAAAGGCGTTGGCGATCTCCCAGCCGTAGACGTAGGTCTCGAACCGCTCGGCGAGGCGCGGATCGTTGCGATCGGCCTTGGCGAGCGGCGAGATGTCGCGCGGAAACCCGGTGACGTGGATCGGCTGTATCAGCCTGTCTTCGACCCGCGCGGCAAACGCCGCTTCGAGCGCCTGACCCCAGCTCTCGTGCCCGACGATCGCGGCGCCGAGCCCCGCCGCCGCGCGCCGCGCCGCCGCTTCGTCTGCGATCGCGAGAAAATCGACGCCGGTCGCTTCCTGCACCAATTCGGCCATGCCGCGCCGCGGCCAAGGCGGCGCAAGGTCAATCGCCGTCCCGCCGTAATTGATTGCGAGACCGCCGACGGCGGCCTCCGCGGCCTTGCCGACCAGCTCCTCGGTAAGGCTCATCATCGCCGCGTAATCGACGTAGGCCTCGTAGAGTTCAAGCGAGGTGAACTCCGGGTTGTGCCGCGGCGACAATCCCTCGTTGCGGAAATTGCGATTGATCTCGAAGACCTTGTCGGCGAGCCCGCCAACGAGGAGCCGCTTCAGGTGCAATTCGGGGGCGATGCGCAGATAGAGGTCGAGGTCGAGCGCGTTGTGGTGGGTGACAAAGGGCTTGGCCGAGGCGCCTCCGGGGATCGCATGCAGCATCGGCGTCTCGACTTCGAGAAAGCCGCGCTCAATCAGATCGGCGCGCAAGGCCGCGATGATGCGGCTGCGGCGGCGCAGGGTCGCGCGGCTCGCCTCGTTGACGATCAGGTCGAGATAGCGCTGGCGATAGCGCAATTCGACGTCGGCGAGCCCGTGATACTTCTCCGGCAGCGGGCGCAATGCCTTCGCCAGAACCGTGACCGCCTCGGCGTTGACGGTCAGTTCGCCACGCGGGGTGCGGCGGATGAGCCCCTCGACCCCGATCACGTCGCCGATATCGAGGAGGCGCACCGCCGCGAGCCCCTCGGGGGACAGAAAATCCTTGTGGCAGAAGATCTGGACCTTGCCCGAGGCGTCGACGAGATCGATGAACATGCCGCTATTGCGGATCGCCCGGATGCGGCCGGCCACCCGCACCCGCTCGCCGGTCTCGGCCCCGGCCGCGAGCCCCTGATGGCGCCGTTCGAGATCGGCGGCCTCGTCGGTGCGGGCGAAGGCATAGGGATAGGGATCGATCCCCAGCGCCCTCAGACCGTCGCGTTTGGTCCTGCGGACGGCGCGCAGCGGGTCTTCGTCCGTGCTCATCCCGCGCCCCTATCCAACCGCGACCTGCGACACCGGCTGGTGCGCCGCAAGATCGACGACCGCCTCGTGGAACCGCTTCAATGTGCTGTGATGGCCGACGCTGACGATCGTCGGCCGCCACGACGCCTCGCGCAACAGGCGGTAGAGTGCCGCCTCGGCGGCCTCGTCGAGCGCCGAGGTCGCCTCGTCGAGAAAGACCACCTCCGGCCGCACCAGCAGGACCCGGGCAAAGGCGAGCCGCTGCTGCTCGCCGATCGACAGGCGCTGCGCCCAGTGACCGTCCTCGTCGAGCCGGGCGACGAGGGAACCGAGCCCGACCGCGCACAGCGCCTCGACCATGCGCTCGCGCGGCAGTTCCGCCGCCGACCGGGGATAGGCGAGCGCATCGGCAAGCGTCCCGAGCGGCAGGTAGGGCCGCTGCGGCAGAAACAGGGCGCGTCCGTCGGCGACGCGGATGCGCCCGCGGCCAAACGGCCACAGCCCGGCGATCGCGCGCAGAACCGTGCTCTTGCCGATCCCCGACGGCCCGGTGATCAACAGCGGTTGCCCCGGGCTCGCCGCCAAGACGACGTCCTGGCGCAGCGGCGTGCCGTCGGGCAGTTCAAGATCGAGCGTCTCGACCTCGATGCCGTTGCCGGCGCGCTCGATCTCGATCGCCTGCGCGGCTGCCCGCTCGGCCGCAATCTCGTCGATCCTGGCGCTGAACCCGGCAAGCCGTTCGACCACCGATTGATACTGCGCGATCTCGGCATAGGAGTTGACGATGAAGGACAGCGAATCCTGGACCTGGGCGAAGGCCGAGGAGATCTGCATCAGACCGCCGAGCTGGATCACCTTGTCGAAATAGCGCGGCGCCGCCACGACAAACGGAAAGACGATGGCGAGCTGCTGATAGCCGGTGGTCAGCCAGGTCAGCTTTTTGCGGCGCCGGATCAGCGCGTACCAGTTGCCGAAGATGCGGGCGAAACGGTTGTTGAAGCCGTCGAACTCGCGCGCCTCGCCGCCGTAGAAGGCGATGTTTTCGGCATTCTCGCGCAGGCGCACCAGGCTGAAGCGGAAATCCGCCTCATAGCGCTGCTGGTCGAAATTGAGCCGGATCAGCGGGCGCCCGATCAGGTGGGTCAACACCGTGCCGGCGATCGCATAGATCAGCGCCGCCCATACCATGTATCCGGGAATGGCGATCTTCGTCCCGAAGAGCGGGATCACCAAGGCTCCCGACAGGGTCCACAGGATCGACAGAAACGATAAGAGGGTGACGACCGAACTCAACAACCCGAGCGACAGAGCGAGCGTGCTCGAAGCAAAGGCGTCGAGATCGTCGGAAATGCGCTGGTCCGGGTTGTCGGTGACCGCCCGGTTCAACTGCATCCGGTAATAGGTCTGATGGTCGAGCCAGCCGCGCAGATAGCGCTCGGTCAGCCAGCGCCGCCAGCGGATCTGCAGGACTTGCCGCAGATAGAGCGAATACACGGCGACGATGATCAGGGCGAAGGCGATGATCCCGAAGATCCCGAACTGATACCAGAATTCCGGCCAGTTGTAGTGCTGCAGCGCGTCGTAAAACGCCCGGTTCCAGGAGTTGAGCCGGACATTCAACCACACCGCCGTCAGGTTGAGCCCGACAATCGCAACCAACAACACGGTGGCCGACCACTTCTCTTCCGATCGCCAATAGGGCCAAGCGAGATCCCAGGCCTGGCGAAGAAAGCTCCGCTTGGTCGTCACCGCCATCATGCTCCTCCTGGTCTCGCCCTCATAGTGTATACGTTTTATGATCGGCAGCAGCCATGCCGATACCGCCCGTTTCCGAGCCGCCCGCCTCTGCGCCGCCCGTCTCTATGCCACCGGGGGCCGGGCTGATGGCGCGCGGCACCCTGCGCGCGCTCGCCGCGCTCGGCTATGTCGGCCTCGTCGAGTTTCCGCTCGGGAACGGCCGGCGCGCCGACATCCTCGCGCTCGGCGGCGCCGGCGAGTTCGTGATCGTCGAGATCAAGACTTCGCTCGCCGATTTCCGCGCGGACCGCAAATGGCCGTGCTATCTCGACTTCGCCGATCGCTTTTATTTTGCCGTCCCCACCGGCTTTCCGACCGTGCTCATCCCCGAGCAATGTGGCCTTATGGTGGCGGACGGGTTCGGCGCCGAGATTTTGCGGGCCGGCCGGGCAAACCCGCTTCCCGCCGCCCGGCGGCGCGCCGTCATGCTGCGCTTCGCGCGCGTTGCGGCGGCGCGCCTCACGCGCCTTCTCGATCCCGACGGCGGCGCCGCTTCCGGCTGAACCGCCGCTCACCCGGCCATGCGGGCGATCGTCGCGGTGGTGCTGTATCCGGCCATCAATTCGGCGAGCAGGATTTCGCCGCCGATGCTTTTGACAAAATCGGCCCCGACCACCTGATCGACCGTGTAATCGGCGCCCTTGACGAGAAGGTGCGGGCGGATCGCGCGGATCAGTTCGATCGGCGTGTCCTCCTCGAACACGACGATCAGATCGACCGCGGCAAGCGAGCCCAACACCGCGGCGCGCGCGAGTTCCGACTGGACCGGTCGGGACGGTCCCTTGAGCCGCGTGGTCGAGGCGTCGCTGTTGAGGCCGACGACGAGACGATCGCACGCCGCCTTGGCGCACGCCAACAGGGCGACGTGCCCGGGATGCAGAAGATCGAAGCAACCGTTGGTGAACCCGATTTTGAGGCCCTTGCGGCGCCACCGCTCGAGCGTGTCGAGCGCCTGCGCGCGCGGCAATACCTTTTCCGTTGCGTGAATATGCGTTCCGTCGAGAAACGCCGCGATCTCGTTGGCGTAGGCGACCGCGGTCCCGACCTTGCCGACGACGATGCCGGCCGCGATGTTGGCGAGCCGCACCGCATGGATCAGCGGAACCCCGGCAGCGAGCGCCGCCGCCGCCGTCGCCACCACCGTATCGCCGGCGCCGGAGACGTCGTAAACCTCGCGCACCTCGGCCCGCTGTACAAAGACGCCGCCGTCGGCGCATACGAGGATCATCCCCTCCGGGCCGAGCGAGGCCAGCACCGCGTTGAGACTGCAGCGCTCGATCAACGCGCGCGCCGCGGTGACGACTTCGGCCTCGGTCGCGACCGGCATCCCGGTGGCGTGCGCCAATTCGCGCCGGTTCGGTTTCAACAGATCGGCGCCGCGATAGCGGATGTGGTCGCCCCCCTTCGGATCGACAATGACCCGCGCCCCCGCTTCGCCGGCGGCCTTGATGATTTCGAGCGCCACGCCGTCGGTCAGAACCCCCTTGGCGTAATCGGAGATGACGATCACCGGATGATCGGCGACCAGTTCGCGTGCGAGGCGCAACAGATCGTCACGGATATGCGGACCCAGCGAGACCGCCGTTTCGCGGTCGGTGCGCAACAATTGCTGGTTGGCGGCGATATAGCGGGTCTTCAGCGTCGTCCGGCGCTGCGGCTGGACGAGAACATGGATCTCGGCATTGTCCTGGGCCGAGAGCAGCCGCTCGATCTCGCGCCCGGCCTCGTCGTTGCCGACGACCGAGACAAAGGAGGCGCCGGCGCCAAGGGCGGTCAGATTGCGCAGCACATTGCCGGCCCCGCCCAAGGTTTTCATTTCGCGCTCGACCGCCAAAACCGGGATCGGCGCCTCCGGCGATATCCGCTCGACTTCGCCATAGACGTAATGATCGAGCATCACGTCGCCGATACATAAAACCCGCGCCGTTCGCAGGCGCTCGACGTAGGAAACCAGGTCGCTGTGATCGGCCATCGCCCACTCGGCTTTTGGAACCCTTGGCCCTCTTTTGACCGGAGCGCGGTTTTCCTGCAACAAATTTGAAGGCGGTCGCGAGGGGCATGCGCTCATCGGCGCCGGCGTAACAGCAGATAGAGCGCGCCGGGGCCGCCGTGCCGCGGCTGGGCCGGGGCGATCGTCAGGATGTACGGCCGCAATTCCGGCTCGTCGAGCCAGCGCGGCACGGCGCGCCGCAGAATGCCCGGCTCGCCGGTCGCAAGCCCGCGCCCGGTGATGATGAGGACGCAGCGTCGTCCCGCCTCGCGCGAGGCTGCGACAAAACCGATCAGCGCGCGATGCGCGGCGGCCTGGGTCATGCCGTGCAGGTCGAGCTGCGCCTCGATAGGGTAGCGGCCGCGCTTCACCCGCTCGGCGGTCGCACGATCGACGTCGGCAAAACCGGGAGCGGGCAGCGCG
>DATFCQ010000013.1:0-6693 GCA_035252905.1 Allostellaceae bacterium
GTGCCGGCCCAGGGCGGGCGGGCGGCGAGCCGCTGCGGCGCGGCGCGGTCCTCGCCTCCTGAGCTTGTCGAAGGGCCGGCGCGGCGGGCCCGTTGCGGGGAGGCCGGGAAGCCCCGCATGTCGCCGCCGGGAGCATCCGCAAACGCCTCCTCCGGCTGCTCGGCGAAAACCCCGGCAAACGCCGCCTCGGGCACTTGCAATTCGACGTGCGACAATACCGAAGTCACGTTCTGCCGCAGATGAACGAGCATTCCCTCGAACAATTCGAAGGCTTCGCGCTTGTACTCGTTCAGCGGATCGCGCTGGGCATAAGCGCGCAAAGTGATACCCTGGCGGAGATGGTCGAGCGAGAGGAGATGATCCTTCCAGGTCTGGTCGAGGAGCTGTAATAACAGTCCCTTCTCTGCCATGCGCATCAGTTCGGGCCCGTAATTGGCGGCCTTTTCCGCCATCTTGCGATCGGCGGCGGCGGCGATGCGCTCGGTAACCTGTTCGCCCGTGATCCCCTCTTCCTTGGCCCATTCGTCAATCGGCAGATCGAGCGCAAACAGGCGCAGGCACTCGGCGTGCAGCCCTGCCACATCCCATTGCTCGGGGAGCGCGTTTTCGGGGATCGTCCGTCCCACCACCTCTTCGACCGTCTCCTCGCGCATGTCGGCGACCGTCTGGGAGACGTCCTCGGCGCTCATGATCTCGCAGCGCTGCTCATAGACGACCTTGCGCTGATCGTTCATCACATCGTCGTATTTGAGCAGCTGTTTCCGGATGTCGTAATTGCGCTCCTCGACCTTCTCCTGCGCCTTGGCGAGGGCCTTGTTGACCCAGGGGTGAATGATCGCCTCGCCTTCCTTGAGCCCGAGGCGCTGCAGCATCGAATCCATCCGCTCGGAGCCGAAGATCCGCATCAGATCGTCTTCGAGCGAGACGAAAAATTTCGAGGCGCCGGGATCGCCCTGGCGCCCGGAGCGGCCGCGCAACTGGTTGTCGATGCGCCGGCTCTCGTGCCGCTCGCTGCCGACCACGGCGAGGCCGCCGGCCCGCACCACCTCGTCATGCGCGGCTGCGATCTCCTCGCGGATCGCGGCGGCTTTTGCCGCGCGCTCGGCGGGGTCCGCGACTGCCGCCAATTCGGTCTTGAGCCGCATGTCGAGATTGCCGCCCAATTGGATGTCGGTGCCGCGCCCGGCCATATTGGTGGCGATCGTGACCGCTCCCGGCCGCCCGGCCTGGGCGATGATGTGGGCTTCCTGTTCGTGATAGCGCGCGTTCAACACGTTGTGCGCGAGTTTGTGCTTTTTGAACAGCGCAGCCAGAGCCTCGGACTTCTCGATGCTGACGGTGCCGACCAGGACCGGCTGGCGGCGCTGTTGGCATTCGAGCACGTGCTGGACGATCGCCTCGTATTTCTCGCGCGTCGTGCGATAGACCTCGTCGTCGGTGTCGATGCGGCGCACCGGCTCGTTGGTCGGGATTTCGATGACTTCGAGATTATAGATGTTGCCGAATTCCTCCGCCTCGGTCATCGCCGTCCCGGTCATGCCGGCGAGCTTCGGGTACATCCGGAAATAATTCTGGAATGTGATCGAGGCGAGGGTCTGGTTTTCGTTCTGAACGGTCACCGATTCCTTGGCTTCGAGCGCTTGGTGCAGGCCCTCGGAATAGCGCCGTCCCTCCATCATCCGGCCGGTGAACTCGTCGATGATGACGATCTTGTCGTCCTTGACAATGTAGTCGGTATCGCGCGCGAATAATTTGTGCGCCCGCAAGGCCTGATTGACGTGATGGACCAGCGAGACGTTGTGGATGTCGTAGAGCGAGCCCGCCGTCAACAGACCCGCCCGGCCCAGCGCCGCCTCCATCCTTTCGACCCCGCTCTCGGTCAGGGCCACGGTGCGCTGCTTCTCGTCCTTCTCGTAATCCTCGGGCTCCAGCAGCGGGATCAGTTTGTCGACCCGGATGTAGAGTTCCGAGCTGTCCTCGGCCGGGCCGGAGATGATCAGGGGCGTGCGCGCCTCGTCGATCAGGATCGAATCGACCTCGTCGACGATCGCATAATGAAACGGCCGATGCACCATCTCGTCGAGCCGGAACTTCATGTTGTCGCGCAGATAGTCGAAGCCCAGCTCGTTGTTGGTGCCGTAGGTGATGTCGGCGGCATAGGCGCGCTGCCGCTCGGAATCGTCGAGATCGTGGACGATGCAGCCGACCTCGAGCCCCAAGAGGCGGTAGATCTGGCCCATCCATTCGGCGTCGCGGCGGGCGAGATAATCGTTGACCGTGACGATGTGCACGCCCTTGCCGGCGAGCGCATTCAGATAGGCGGGCAGGGTCGACACCAGGGTCTTGCCTTCGCCGGTCTTCATCTCGGCGATCATGCCGCGGTGCAGGACCATCCCGCCCATCAACTGCACGTCGAAATGGCGCTGGCCGAGGGTCCGCTTGGCAGCCTCGCGCACGGTGGCGAAGGCCTCGATCAGCAGGTCGTCGAGTTCGACCCCCTCGGCGACCTGCTCTTTGAAGCGCAGGGTGCGCTGGCGCAGCTCGTCGTCCGACAGGGCTTCGAGCTGCGGTTCGAGCTCGTTGATGGCGGAGACGGTCAGCCCGAGGCTTTTGACGTAGCGGTCATTGGCGGAGCCGAACAGCCGCCGGGCTAAGGCGCCAAACATGGGACCCCCGGGGCAAGTGAAGGATTGGTGAAACGGATGCGCACGGCGACCGGTGAGACATAAGCGGGCGCGCCGGAGCTGTCAATTCGCCCGGTGGAGTGCGGCGAAGAGCGGCGCAGAGGAGGGCGGCGACTGCGCCCGCTTGTTCGCGTGCCATCGATATGCATTAGTGCGTTCCGTCCAACGCCGCCGGGCGGCGTCCCGTTCCCGCAGGTCCTGCCGATGCCCGCTCTCCGCTCCCTCGCCGCCGCGCCTCCCGCTCCGGTCCGCCGAATCCGGCGGACGGGAGGGTGAGGCGATGCCCGCTCTTTCGCCATTGGCGCCGGCGCGCTTTCCCGATCTCCCACCGATCCCCGGCGTGCGGCTCGCCTCCCATGCCGGCGGCATCCGCTATGAGGGGCGGGACGATCTGATGCTGGCCGAGCTCGCTCCGGGCAGCGCCGTCGCCGGCGTCCTAACGCGCTCCCTGACCGCCGGGGCGCCGGTGTTGTGGTGCCGCGAGCGTCTCAAG
Organism: Allostellaceae bacterium; assembly: GCA_035252905.1. Lineage (GTDB taxonomy): Bacteria > Pseudomonadota > Alphaproteobacteria > ATCC43930 > CGMCC-115725 > AP-15. The sequence goes on from DATFCQ010000013.1 coordinate 3,178, forward strand.
GGCGGCAGGGGTCGCGCGATCCTGGTCAATTCTGGCAACGCCAATGTCTTCACCGGCCGCGCCGGCCGGGAGGCGGTGGCCGCCACGGCGGGGCGGACCGCCGAATTGCTCGGCTGCGATCCGGGCGAGGTTTTCGTCTCCTCGACCGGCGTCATCGGCGAGGGATTGCCGGTGGACAAGTTCCTCGCCGCCTTGCCGCAGCTCGTCGCCGGATTGTCGCCGCAGGGATGGGAGCGGGCGGCACGGGCGATCATGACGACCGACACCTTTCCCAAGGGCGCGACCGCGACGGCGCGGATCGGCGATGTCGCGGTGCGCCTCAACGGCTTTGCCAAGGGCTCCGGCATGATCGCCCCGGATATGGCGACGATGCTCGCCTATGTGTTCACCGACGCAGCGCTTCCCGCCGCGGTCTTGCAGCCGCTGTTGGCGGAGGCGGCGGATCGCTCGTTCAACGCGATCACCGTCGATGGCGACACCTCGACCAGCGACACCGTTCTGTTGTGCGCGACCGGGCGGGCGGCGCATGCTGCGGTCTCCGACCCCGGCGATCGCCGCCTCGACGACTTCCGCCGCGCCCTCGACGCCGTCATGGTCGACCTTGCGCAGCAGGTCGTGCGCGACGGCGAGGGCGCCGAGAAATTCGTCACGATCGAGGTCACCGGCGCCGCCTCGGCGCAGGCGGCGCGCCGGATCGGGCTGGCGATCGGCAACTCGCCGCTGGTCAAGACCGCGATCGCTGCCGGCGACGCCAATTGGGGCCGCATTGTGATGGCGGTCGGCAAGGCCGGCGAGGAGGCCGACCGCGACCGCCTCAGGATTGCCGTCGGCGGCGTCACGATTGCTGCCGAGGGCGGCCCGGTGCCGGGTTATGACGAGGCGCCGGTTGCCGCCCACATGCAAGGCCGCGAGATCCTGATCGCGGTCGATCTCGGGATCGGGCCGGGCCGGGCCGCGATATGGACCTGCGATCTGACCCACGGCTATGTCGACATCAATGGCAGCTACCGCAGCTGACAACGAGTGTCCGCAGCCGCCGGGCGCCGCACCACCGGGGGCGGGCGGCCCGGTCGTACTGGTCGCGGCGGTGGCGCTCGTCGACACCGACGGCCGCGTCCTCCTGGCCCGGCGCCCGGAGGGCAAGACGATGGCCGGGCTGTGGGAATTTCCCGGCGGCAAGGTCAAGCCCGGCGAGACGCCCGAGGCGGCGCTGATGCGCGAACTCGCCGAGGAACTCGGCGTCGACGTCACCGCAAGCTGCCTCGCGCCGTTCACCTTCGCCTCGCACGCCTATGCCGATTTCCACCTGCTGATGCCGCTCTATGTCTGCCGCAAATGGGCGGGCATCCCCGTGCCACGCGAAGGCCAGCGCCTCGCCTGGGTACGCCCCGAGCGGCTCGCCGACTACCCGATGCCGCCCGCCGACACGCCGCTCGTCGCCTTGTTGCGCGGATTGCTGTGAGGAAAGCTCGGTCGGCGGCAGTCGCCGCTTCTGACTTCCCTCATAGGACAGCGCCGGCAACAGGTGGCGGCGCCCCCGACTATCCCGGCTTTGCGCGGCAGGAGCCGCACCGCTCCGCAGACAAGGCGCTCAAGCCCGTGCCGCGGTCCGCCGCTTTCCGGCACGGGATTGAGTCGGGTTTACCTGAGGAGGATTTCCCGTCTCGACCACATCGGCCAGGCCGGTTAGCTCTATGGGGGGCCGGCCCTCAAATTCGGCGACCAGACGGAGCCGGCCGCCCATGCTGCGCAGATAATTGTTGAGAGTGGACAGCAGCATGTCGGAGCGGTGTTCGACCCGGGAGACGTTTTCCTGCTTGATCCCGACCGAAGGCGAGGGGTTGCCGGGTGGGCTCGAACTCGACTACGCACGCGCGGACGGATCTCCTTGCGGCGCCACCATGATCGGCTATCAGTGATCCGAGCCGCCGTCGCCTGAGCTGCGCGCTCGATCATACCAAGAACGCAATTTCTTATTGATAAATCAGCATTGATAGTATAGACTTGCACAAGGCTGCGACGAGCGGGATCGGATTTCGTCGCGGTGTTCCGCAAGGCGGTCGGCCGGCAGGGCGCCGCCTGTTTTTCACCTGCAAAAACAGGCGGAACAGGCGGCTCGCGAGACATCCCGGCTCACTCGGGCGCCCAGCCGGTCAGGAACAGGATCTCGAACGTGGCCGGGATGCGACCGTCGGGGAGGCCGAAGCGTTCGGCATAGAGCGCCAGCGCGCGCAATAGCGTGGCGCGGCGCAGCGGGGTCCGGCGGCGCGCAGCGAGCGCGTTGGTTTCGCCCATGCCGCGCAGATCGCGCATCAACGCGAGCGCGTCCGGATAGGTCACGGTCAACAGGTCGGCATCGGCGACCGGCATCGCAAAGCCGGCGCGCTGCAGCAGAGAGGCGGCATCGGCGAGGTCGACCGCCGGCGACACGCGCGGGCTGGCGCCGCCTTCTTCGGCGAGTTCGGCTTCGATCAGCGCGGTGCGCAACTCGACCAGGCTGCGCCCGCCGAACAAGGCGGCAAGAAACAGGCCGTCGGGCTTCAAGACGCGGCGCAATTGGACGAGGGCGCCGGGCAGATCGCCGGCCCAGTGCAGGACCAGCGCGCTGATCGCGAGGTCGAAGCCCGCCGGCCGGAACGGCAGCAATTCGGGGTCGGCGGCGACTCTCAGCGCCGGCGCTCGGGACAGAAAGGCGAGAGAGGGTTCGGCGGCGACGACCCATTCGGTTCCCGGCCGCGCCGTCAGCGCCCGCGCCAAGGCGCCGTCGCGGGCGCCGAGATCGAGCGCCACAGGAAAGCGCCGCCGCACGTCGTCGAGCCGGTCGAGAAGCCGCGCCGCCGCTTCCCGATGCAGAAAATCGACCGGATCGGTGCGCGCCGCGCGGTCGCGGTGCAATCGCCAGGCCCGCCGGTCGAAGGGCAAGGGCGTATCCGTATCCGGCGCACTCATGACGCCCCTATCGCACGCAATGGTTGACGAACCTGTTCGCGTTCCGATTCATGTATGGATGCCGACGCCGCCCCTGACAACCCTGGCGACAACCCGCGCCGCCGCGCAATTGCGGCGGATCGGCCGAGCCGTTCTCGACGGCGTCTTGCCGCCGCGCTGCCTCGCCTGCGGCGAGATCGTCGCCGCGCCGGACGCGCTGTGCGGCCGGTGCTGGAGCGGCATCCATTTTTTCGCGCCGCCCTGGTGCGCGGTCTGCGGCCTGCCCTTTCCGCACCCGCAGGGCGAGGGGGCGGTGTGCGCGGCGTGCGCCCGCGGGGACCGCCATTGGGACCGCGCCCGCGCGGTATTGCGCTACGACAAGAACAGCCGCGGCCTCGTCCTGGCGCTGAAGCACGCCGACGCGACCCATACCGCCGGCGCCTTCGGCCGCTGGATGCGGCGCGCCGGGGCCGAAATCTTGGACGGAGCCGATCTCTTGGTGCCGGTGCCGTTGCACTGGACCCGCCTGTTCCAGCGCCGCTACAACCAGGCGGCGTTGCTGGCCCGGGCGATCGGCGCCGCCGGCGG
>DATFCQ010000014.1:0-6091 GCA_035252905.1 Allostellaceae bacterium
GGATGCGGCAGCATCCGCATCTCATCGAGGACGGCCGGGATATGGCGCGCGGAGAAATTGACCGGGTCCTGCGACCACACCGCCCGCATCATCGCGATGCCCTCGTCCATGCGCCGGCCGCGCTCGGCGAACGGCACGCCCAAGGCGGCGAACTCGGCTTCGAGCCAGCCGACCCCGGCGCCGAGGATGAGCCGTCCATCGGACAGGCCTTGCAAGGTCGCCAGTTCCTTGGCGAGCGGCAGCGGGTGGCGCATCGGCAAGACCAGCACGCTGGTGCCGAGCCCGACCCGGCGGGTCGCCGCCGCCGCCCAGGTCAGGGTCAGGACCGGGTCGTAAAAGATCGGCGAGGGCGGGTAGGGCGCGCCCTTGGGCACGATGATGTGCTCGCTTGCCCAGACGTCGGCAAAGCCCAGCTCCTCGGCCTGCACCGCCGCCCGCCGGATCGCCTCCGGCCCGGCCTTGCGCCCGATATGGGGAAGATGAATGCCGAGCCGCATGACCGCTCCTCCAGGAACGCCATCTTCAATAAGGTGCGGCGGGGAGGGGACCAAACGCAAGCGCCGCGGCGCGTCGCCTCCCGTCCGGCCGGCAAAGGTTTCGCGGCAAATCCCGCAGAGACTATTCAGCGGTCCGATCCGTCCGAGCCGGTGCGGCCCGGATGAGCCGTGCGCCACAAATTCGCGATGCCTTTGATGTAGACCGGTCCGAACCGGGCAAGAAGCGGCAGGTTGGTGCCGTCCTTGTTCATCACCTCGCGACCGTAGGACCAGCCTTCCCGCATCGCTCCCCACGCGTACCAATTCACAATCGCCAGGAACCAGAACAACACGCCAAAAGGATTGATATGGCTGCCGGCGCCGAGCGCGTCGATCCAAAAGGCACCAATCGCCATAGCGATCAGCACGATTGTAACGAATACTCTGGCGAACATGGACGCCTCCGGGCTTGCCGAGAGCCGCGGATGAGATCGTGGATCGTGCCCACGCGCATCGATCAGGTGGGGAAGCGCATGGAACGTTTCAATCCTGGCGAGATCATCCCTTTCTCTTGGGCGGCCCGTTGGCTGGCGCCGGTCGACGAAACCGTCCTCGCCGTGTGGAGACCCAATGCAAGCACTTGCATCAGACTGCCGCGGATCGGGATTCACGGTTGACGGTCCCGGTGCCGCGCAATATCCGTTCCGGTCAAGAACCTTAACCCGCACCCCCGCCGGATCCGCCGCGGGAGGGGCGGAACGCCGCCGGCAATGCGGCGCGCCGGGCTCGCCCGACAGACCGCAAGGGAGGACATGATGGCCGCAGCAACTTCCGAAGAACTTCTGGCGCTATTCGACCAGGCGCCGCTCAACCGCCGTTATTGGGTCACCTTCATCCTGATGTCGGCGGTCTTTGTCTTCGACTTTTTCGACTTCCTGGTAGTCGGCTATCTCTTGGCGGCGGTGCGGGGACAATGGCATCTGACCTATGGCCAGGGGGCGCTGATCCTCTATGCCGGCGGCGTCGGCGCGATCGTCGGCGCCGTCTCCTTTGGCGCCTTTGCCGACGCCTGGGGACGCAAGCCGCAGATCATCATCGGCGGCTTTATCTGCGCGGTCAGTTCGGCCTTGATTTCGATCATCCCGGACCAGGGATGGTGGGAATTCGCAATCCTGCGCTTTTTTGTCGGCGTCGGCCTGACCGCGGCGGTCACGCCGTCGCTGACGATCATGGTCGAATTGACCCCGACCCGGCACCGCACGCTGATCACCAGCTTCTATCTCGTCTTCGCCTCGGCCGGCGGCTTTCTCGCCCCGGTCATCGCGACGGCTTTGCTGGGGCCGCTCGGCTGGCGCGGCGTCGCCCTGATCGGCGCGGTGCCGGCGATCATCTCCCTCTTGGTCTGGCTGTTCACTCCGGAATCGGTGCGCTGGCTCGCCGCCAAGGGCCACTTTGCCGAGGCGCGCGCCGAGGTCGCGACCCATATGCGCCTGCCGCTCGCTGCGGTGCCGTTGCCGACCACCCGGCCCGTGACCGTGCCGCGCGGCAATCTGATGGACCTCTTGTCGCAGCCGCGCATGTTCTGGGAGACGATCCTCATTTGGGGCGGCTCGTCGACCGCGGGCTACGGGGTCTATCTGTGGGGGCCGACGATCGTCGCCCTGCTGCTGAAGGTGCCGGTGCCGGAGGCGGCCAAGTACTTCGTCTTTGTCTCGGGAGCCGGCGTTGCCGGCAAGATCGTCGTGACCCTGGTGTCGCCGCTGATGGGCCGGAGGCTTCTGGGCGCCGTGTGGGGGTTCGGCGGCGTCGTCGCACTCGCCGCCGCCGGCTATTACAACCATGTCCTGCTCGGCGGGGTGCCGCTGTTCATCGTCCTGTTGTGCTGCTCGACCTTCTGCATCGAGGGCGGGTTCGCCAACCTCGCGCCCTATACGGTCGAGAGCTACGGTGTGCGCATGGGCGCGCGCTCCTCGGGTCTGGGCCAGACCGCAAACGGCATCGGCAAGATTTTAGGGCCGCTGAGCCTCGCTTTGATCGCCGGCGCCGGCAATCTGATCCAGCCGCAGGCGACCGAAGCGGCGGTGTTCCCGGCCTTCCTGTTCCTCGCCTTCTGCATGTTATTGGTCGGTCTGTCCTTTACCGTCCTCGGGGTCGAGACGCATGGCCGGGCGATGGCGCTCGGCGCCGAGGAGGAGGCCGCCCTGCCGGTGCGCGCGGCGAAGTGAAATGAACCCCCGGCCCGGCGCGAACGCGTCGGCTCACCACGGCATGCCGCGTTGGCGCGGCATGCCGCAAGGACAAAAACGATGACTGCCACGACTTCCGAAGAATTGCTTGCACTGTTCGACCGCGCGCCGCTGAACCGCCGCTATTGGATGATCTTCATCCTGATCTCTGCGGTCGCCATCTTTGATTTTTTCGATTTCCTGGTGGTCGGCTATCTATTGGCGGCGGTCCGGGGGCAGTGGCATCTGACCTATGGCGAGGGGGCGCTGATCCTCTATGCCGGCGGCCTCGGCACGATTGTCGGCGCCCTCGTCTTCGGCGCCTTTTCCGACGCCTTCGGGCGCAAGCCGCAGATCGTCATTGGCTGCTTCATCTGCGCGGTCAGCGCCACTCTGATCGCCGCGATCCCCGACCGGGGATGGTGGGAATTCGCGATCCTGCGCTTCTTTGTCGGCGTCGGCCTGACCGCCGCGGTGACGCCGTCCTTGACGATCATCGTCGAATGGACCCCGACCCGGCACCGCACGTTAATCACCAGCTTTTCCGTCATCTTCGCCTCGGCCGGCGGTTTTCTCGCCCCGGTCATCGCGACGGCCTTGCTGGGACCGCTCGGCTGGCGCGGCGTCGCCCTGATCGGCGCGGTGCCGGCGATCATCGCCGTACTGGTCTGGCTGTTCACCCCCGAGTCGGTGCGCTGGCTCGCCGCCAAGGGCCGCTTTGCCGAGGCGCGCGCCGAGGTCGCGCGGCATATGGGCCTGCCGCTGCAATCGGTGCCGCTGCCGACGGTCCCGCCTACGACGATGCCGCGCGCCAATCTGAGGGATCTTCTGACGCAGCCGCGCATGTTCGTGGAGACGATCCTGATCTGGGGCGGCTCGTCGACTGCGTATTACGGCATCTATCTGTGGGGACCGACGATCGTCGCGCTGTTGCTGAAGGTGCCGGTGCCGGAGGCGGCCAAATATTTTGTCTTTGTCTCGGCCGCCGGCATCGCCGGCAAGGTCGTCGTCACGCTCGTCGCGCCGCTGATGGGCCGGCGCCTTCTCGGCATTGTATGGGGGTTCGGCGGCGTCGTCGCGATCGTCGCCGCCGGCTATTACAACCATGTCCTGCTTGGCGGGGTGCCGCTGTTCATCGTCCTGTTGTGCTGCTCGACCTTCTGCGTCGAGGGCGGGTTCGCCAGCCTCGCCCCCTATACGGTCGAGAGCTATGGCGTGCGCATGGGCGCGCGTTCGTCCGGTCTCGGCCAGACCGCAAACGGCGTCGGCAAGATCATTGGGCCGCTGAGCCTCGCCCTGATCGCCGGCACCAGCAATATCGTCTCGCCGCAGGCGACCGAATCGGCAGTGTTCCCGGCCTTCCTGTTCCTCGCCTTTTGCATGCTATTGGTCGGGCTGTCCTTTGCCATTCTCGGGGTCGAGACGCATGGCCGGGTAATGGCGCTCGGCGCCGGAGAGGAGACCGCTCTGCCGGTGCGCCCGGCGGCGCGCGGCGAGGCGGGGTGAGGCACACGACTCCTCAGCCTGTCGGGAGGAACCTCTGCGAGCTGCCGCGTCCGCAGCGGTACTGCCGTGCCGCCGGGTGGGATCTCAAACTGGCGTCATTTCGCTGTCTCTGCGGCGGCTGTTCGGGTGAATAGAATGGTCACACGCATGCCTCGACCGGGGGTCGACACAACCTCGACTTGCGCCTTGGCGTTCTCGCGCAGCGAACGCACGATCAGCGCGCTGAGCTTGCCGCGCCTCGGCCATTCGACGCCGGGCGGAAGACCCACGCCGTCATCGGCGACGACAACGCGGCAGCCATTGCCTTCGACAAGGCTATGCAAGGTTATCGTGCCGCTGTCGCGTTCCTCGAACGCGTGTTTGAGCGCATTGGTCAATAGCTCGTTGACGACCAGCCCGGCCGGCATGGCGACATTCACCGACACCGGATAGGTATCGACCTTGAGATCGAGCCGGATACCCTCGACCGCATGCGAGAGCATGACAGCGGAGGCGACCTGACTTAGATAGACGCCGAGATCGATCTCGTTGTCCTTCCTGCCTTCCCCCAGCAATTGATAGAGCAGCTGTATCGATTCAATGCGCCCGGCGAGCCGGTCGAACGGCACGCTCGCTTGAGGGCTCAACATATTGCGTGCTTCGAGACGGATCAACGCCGTAATCATTTGCAGGTTGTTTTTGACACGATGCTGAATCTCTTTAAGCAGCGTATCCTTCTCAAGAATTCGCTGTTCGAGTTCGGCACGTTGATCCTTCTCGTGTGCACTGACATCAACCAGAGCGACGAGCCGAAACACCGGCTTCCCGTCATTATCCTCAATGACGTTCGAATAGGCGTGGACGATTGCCGGCTCATTGCCCGCACGTTCAATACGGAAGGTGCCGACGAAATCATTGGTCTCAACGACGGCGGCGCCAAGCTTGCGTACCGCATCCGCGCCGTCGCCGTCTCCGCGGAGGACCTCCCATGATCCCCCTTCGACCTCGGCGGCCGGTTGTCCAGACAGCTTTTCGAATTCCGGATTCGCATAGACGATGCGCTCGCCTCCCTTCAGCTCTGAAACCACAATGGCAATCGGGATTTGATCGAGAAAGTGTCGAAACCTTTCGCTTTCCAGCACATTCGCCAGATCGGGCATCTCCACCAGATCTTTGACCTGTTCGGCTTCACCCTCGTTTGCAGCCATGCTTTCGGACCAGACCCTTATGAGTGATGATTAAAGACAAACAAATAGGTCGCTTCGTTATTACGCAATGAAAAATTGTATCTTATTCATTTATAATGAAATCAAATCTTAATACCCAAGTACTGCAGTGTAAACTTGTGTCCTGGGCTTTTGGTATTAGTTACCGATTGAAGGGAATGTTGCCCAGAGCTAAGCATGGCTTCCTTCTGTTGCGATAGTAGCGGCGACGCCAGATCGCGACAAGAAGCCGCTTGTCGTGCCGGCCCGCCCCGCGGTGCGCAGCGAGAAAGTTAAGCCGCCGGCTCAGTTCGTCGGCTCCGCCTCCCGGCAGATTCCGATCCGCCGCGCGTTCTTGGCCCAATAGAATAGCGGCGGCGCGCCGTCCGCCGTGCCGCGATAGAGCGCGACCGCACGGGCAAGCATGAACTGCGTCACGTCGCGCAGCGGTTCGAGCGGAGCGCGCCCGATCGGATGCCAGCGAACGTCCTCCAGCTCCGTGCTTGCCTGCGGTTCGCCAAAGACGGCATTGCCGTCGCCGAGAAAGAAGCGGGTATTGAAGCGGCGGCGCGAATGCGAGGGGGTGATCGCCCGCCCGACGTAAGTCAACAGGTCGAACGCCGCGACAAGCCCTTGTTCGGCATAGGCGCGCTCGATCGCCGCCGCGGGCGCGGGCGCCGCCGTCTCCTCCGCCCTGCGG
>DATFCQ010000015.1:0-3654 GCA_035252905.1 Allostellaceae bacterium
GCGTCGGCGTCGCCCGGCGGGACGAGCAGCCCGGTCACGCCGGAGACGACGACGGCGCCGACCCCGCCGGCCGCCCCGGCGACGACCGGCAACCCGCTCGCCTGCGCCTCGAGCAAGGCCATGCCGAACGCCTCGTTGATCGCTGGCCAGACGAACAGATCGGCGGCGGCGAGCCGGCCGGCGAGATCCCGGGGATCGCGTTCTCCGGCCCAATAAAGCCGGCCGCCGAGCCCGGCGAGCGCTGCGGCGACGGCGACGCGAGCGGGACCGTCGCCGACGATTTCCAGCGACCACGGGAGGTCGAGCAGCCGCCGCAATGCCGCGCCAAGCAGCCGGTAGGAGGCGAGCTTGTCGCCCTCGCGCATCATCGCCACCGTGATCAGCCGCGCCTTTTGACCCACGCCGCCGGCCATAGGGCGGCGGCCGGCAGCGAAGGGCGCGGCGTCGAGAAACGGGCCGAAGGGAACCCAGCGCGCCGGGTCGCGGAGCAGCGGCTCTATGCCGGCGCGGTCGGCGGGGTTGACCCCGACGATTCGATCGGCGCGGCGGATCGCCTCCGTCGCGGCGCGATGCCCCAAGGCCCACCGGCCGGACTGCTGTCTTGCCGCCGAGGAGGCTTCGGCCACGACATAGGGAATGGCGAAGGCGTCGGCGACGCGGGGGCCGATCCAGTCGGGCGCCTTGTGATACAGGTGGTAGGTGAACCACAGATCCGGCGGCGCGTCGCGGCAGCGCCGGCACAGGCGCTGCGCCACACGGGCACCGAGCACGGCGAGCCGCATCTGCCTCCGCGGGTCGCCGTCGCGGTCGTAGCTGCGCAGGCGGGCGGCAAGGAACGGCTCGTGTCCGGCAAGCGTCAGCGCCCGCAGAAACAGCTGCGCCATGCGGCGATCGCCCGAGGGAACCGGATGATCGGGCGGCTTCAGCGGGGCGTAGAAGGCGATGCGCATGGTCCGCCGGGCGGGCGGCTTGCCGCCGGCGCCCTCACCCGCCTCCCGCTGGCGCGGAGGTCGGCACCCTCTCCCGCAATGCGGGAGAGGGTGGACCGGCCTGCAAGGCCGGTGGGTGAGGGTCGGCCGCGGGGAGTCCGAAGCGCTCTGCCAAGGCCGCGATGCCGGTTTCCATGTCGAAGGCGTCGTGGACGCGCTCGCGGCCGGCGGCGCCGAGGCGGGCGCGTTCCGCCGGATCGCGGATCAGGCGTTCGAGCAACCGGGCGAGAGCGGCGGGGTCGCCGGGCGGCGCCAGCAGCCCTTCCCGGCCGTGGCGGATCAGTTCGGGAATGCCGGATACCGTCGTGGCTACGCAGGGGAGGCCCTGGCTCTGCGCTTCGACCAGCACGTTGGGCAGGCCGTCGCGGTCGCCGTTGCGGGCGATCTTGGCGGCGAGCACAAAGAGGTCGGCCGCGCGGTAGGCAGCCAATACCTCCGGTTGCGGCAAGGCCCCGCGCCACGCGATCCGGCCGGCGATCCCGAGATGTTCGGCCCGGCGCATCAGCGTTTTGCGCTCGCCGCCGGCGCCGACATGGACAAAGCGCCAGGCAAGCCTCCGGGGCAACAGCGCCAGTGCGGCAAGCAGATCGTCATAGCCCTTTTTTGCCACGGCGCGCCCGACCGAGAGCAGCACGACCGGATGGCGCGGCTCGCCGCCGTCGCCGCCCGGCGGGCGCGGCGGTGGAGGCGGGAAACGGGCGAGGTCGAGCCCGTGATAGCACAGCGCGACGGCATCGGGGCGGGGGGCAAGGGCGGCAAGGTGGCGGCGTCCGGCTTCGGTGCAGGTCACCGCCCAGACCGCATCGGCGAGCTTGCCGCGCTTCTCCCACGGGGGGATCGTCCAGATGTCCTTGGCGTGGGCCGAAACCGTCCAGGGCAGGCCGAGGATCATGGCGGCGTAGCGCGCGACCGAGGCCGGGGTGTGCAGGAAATGCGCGTGCAGCTGCCCGATCCCGGGCGGCAATTCGCGCGCCAAGACGAGCGCCTGACCAAAGCGGCGGATGCGGTTCGGGGTCGGATCGCGCAACAGGTCGGCGACAAAGGCGCGGCGCGCGCGCCGGTATCCGGGACGCCGGCGCGCCGCATGCCAGCCGCGCAATACCCGCCACGGCTCGCGATAGAGGTATTCCGGCAGATAGAGCAGGGGGGCGCCGATCGCGCGGTGGACCGGGTGCCGAAGGGGCTCGCTCGGCCGCCGCAACGAGACGATCAGGAGGTCGAGGCCGCGCTGTTCGAGCGCCAGGATCTCCTGGGCGATAAAGGTCTCCGACAGCCGCGGATAGCCCTTGAGGACGAAGGCGACCCGCACGCTCACGCCCCGCGCGAGACCGGCTCGGGGCCGCGCGCGCCGCGCCCGCGCGCGAGCCATTTGTGGGCCAGCCGGTCGACGCTCGCCATGCCGTCGAGCAATCCGGGGATGACGACGCTCGACGGCGGCGCCTGCTGCGGCAGATGGCGCAAGGCCGCGGCCGTGATCCGCGGATCCTGCCCGTCCCGCCCGGACAATACGGCGACGAGACCCAGTTCGGCGGCGCGCGCGGCGCGGATGAACTGCTCGCGGCGCGGCTCGGTGCGCGGCACGATTAAGGCCCGCTTGTCGAAGGACAGGATCTCGCAAAAGGTATTGTAGCCGCCCATCGCGACGACCCCGGCGGCGCGCGCCATCAACGTCTCGATCCGCGCATCGAAGGTGATCGCGCGCAGCCGGCCGAGCCGCGCGGCACGCTCGGCAAAGGCGGCCTGCTGCTCGGGCAGCATGAACGGCCCGAAGACGAGGAGCGCCGGCAGAGGGATCAGGGGATCGTATTCATAGGCGCGCAGAACAAGGTCGATCAGTTCGCCGCCGTCGCCGCCGCCGCCCGGCGTCACCAGCAAGAACGCAGTGTCGCGGAACTCGCGGACGTCCGGGCCGAGGACCGGCTCGTCGGCGCGGCGGCGCAAATAGCCGGTGTACGTCATGCGCCGGCGCACGCTCTCCGGTACGGCAAGACCCATCAGCGGATCGCAGATCTGCGGCAGGCCGTAGACCCAGATCTCGTCGTAGTATTCGGACAGGGCCGGAATTGCCTGCTTGCGCTGCCATTCACTGCGCAACGCCTCGGGGTCGTCCATGACGTCGCGCAACCCGAGCACCACCGCCGCGCCGCGCCGCCGCATCAATTCCAATGTGTCGCGGACCTCGCCGCGCAGCCCCAGGGGCTCCTTGTCGACGATCAGGAGGTCGGGGTCGAAGATGTCGGCGGTATGGCGGATGATCGAGGCGCGCATTGCCAGCGTCTCCTCGATGTCGATCGGCAGGCTGAGCGAGACATATTCGCCGTTGCGCAGCTTGATCACGCCCGGCACGCGCACAAAATCGACGCGCGAGCCAAAATCGAAGCTGCCGATGATCGGCGATCCCGATAGGATCAGGACCGAAATTGCCGGATCGGCCTCGACGAGCGCGTGTGCGATCGCCCGGCACCGGCGCAGATGGCCCAGCCCGAAGCTGTCGTGGCTGTAGATCAGGATTCGCTTGTGATCGCCGCGAATGGGCATCAGAGCCCCCCTCGTGCAACCGGCGGCGGACTATTGCATAGGCAGGTGCAGCGCGGAATGATCTTTTCCCGGGAGAGGCGGCGATGAAGGGCAGGGTCGCGCTGGCCACCGCGATCGAGGACGGGCT
>DATFCQ010000016.1:0-7011 GCA_035252905.1 Allostellaceae bacterium
CGCGCCGGCCGCCGCGGCGCGTTGTCGATGTTCCGCTTCGCCCCCTGACTCAGCCTGCGAAGTTCACCGCGACGGTGTTGCCGCCGCTCAACAGTACTCCGACGTGTTCGCCCGGCCGCGGTTGATAGCGGCCCGACAGCAGCGCCGCGAAGGCGGCAGCCCCTCCGGGCTCCGTAACCACCCTCAGAATGTCCCAAAGAACCTGTTGCGCGCGGCCGATCGCAGCGTCAGATACCAGAACGACGCGTTCCACATGGCGCTGCGCGATCGGAAATACGAGCCTGCCGACGCGGCGGGGCGCGAGAGAATCCGCCGCAATCCCGCCCGCCGGCGCATCGACGGGCGTTCCGGCCTTCAGCGCCGCCGTGAGCGTCGGAGAGGCTTCGGGTTCGACGCCGACCAGCCTGATCCTTCGCCATACCAGGCGGCGGCACCGCCGATCAGCCCGCCGCCTCCGACGGCGACGAGCAGCGTATCGAGGTCGGAGATCTGCTCCTCGACCTCGAGCCCGATTGTCCCCTGGCCGAGCAATGTCTCGCGCTGATCGAAGGCATGAATGGAGAGCGCTCCCGATTGCGCCGCCCAAATTTCGCTCTCGGCGAGGGCGTCGGCGTATTGGGCGCCTGTGACGACCAGTTCCGCGCGGTAGTCCCGAATTCGCTGAATTTTTGCGGGTGACGAGATGGCGGGCACGAAGATCTTTGCCGGCACGCCGAGCGTCATGGCCGCATAGGCAACTGCTGCACCGTGATTGCCGCCCGAGGCCGCGACCACGCCGGCTTGCGGAATGTCTCGCGTCAGCAGGTTTGCGAATGCACCCCGCGTCTTGAACGAGCCCGCGTGCTGGAGAAATTCAAGTTTGAAGCTCAGCCGGATAGAGGGGATGCCGAAATCCGCCGAAGCCGTCTCTATGACCGGGGTTCTCCGGATGTGAGGCCGTATCAGCCGATCGGTTTTCGCGATATCGTCGCGATCAATAGTGCCTTCATGGCTGTCCATGGCTTGGCTCTTTTATGATCTCATAGAGTTCGGGCGATACCACCGGGAAGAACGCTCGCCTATGGCGATCTCGCAGCCCGACTCGGGGCGCCGGGCGCGGCGCGCGCTGTCGGCCAGGCGCTCGGCCGCAACCCGTTCCCGATCATCGTGCCGTGTCACCGCGTGCCGGCGGCCGGCGGTAAGATCGGCGGCTTTTCCGACCATGGCGGCACGGCGACGAAACGCCGCATGCTGGCGATCGAAGGTGGCAAATGAATGAGGGGCTCGGTTTCGTGCCGGCGACCGCAGTTGATCGCCTGCGCGCCAGCGACGAAACCCTGGCGCGCGTCATTGAAGCAGTCGGCCCGTTTCGCCTGCAGCTGATCGGCGCGTCCAGCGTATTCGGCGCGCTGGCGCAGGCAATCGTCTATCAGCAGCTGACCGGCAAGGCCGCGGCGACGATTTTCGCGCGGTTCTGCGCACTGTTCCCCGGCACAGACCCGACTGCCGAACAGGTCCTCGCCATATCCGAGGATGAATTGCGCGGCGCCGGCCTGTCACGCTCAAAGCTCCTCTCATTGCGCGACCTCGCCGGCAAGACCGTCGGCGGGGAGATCCCGACGCTCGCCAAGATCCGGCATATGGAAGACGAGGCGATCATCGAGCGGCTGACTTCGGTTCGTGGGATCGGCCGCTGGACTGTCGAAATGCTGCTGATCTTCCGCCTTGGCCGGCCGGATGTGCTGCCGGCGGACGATTACGGCATCCGCAAGGGCTTTGCTCGCGCCTACACCCGGGGTGAGCTGCCGCGGCGCAAGGACGTCGAAGCCTACGGCGCGCGGTGGAAGCCCTATCGCACTGTGGCGAGCTGGTATCTATGGCGCCTCGCCGAGCAGGCGCCGCTGCGCGGCCCGAACTGATCGGCGAGATGCCTGGCAAAAGCGGTCATCCCGTAATAAACGACCGCGATGATCGAGAAAAACGTTGAACCCGCCGAAGCTGTAAATGACGCCGAAGACGACAAAGCCTGCGAGAAACGCCGCCGCGACGATCGGCCAGCCTGCGCGCCATCTGTGGCTTCCCCCCTCGCCCCGCGCGGGATCGGGCCGCCCTCCGGCGCGCGGTCACGCTCTGTAGCCAACATCCCATCGGGTTCCTTGCTTATTGGCGAGATGCCGCTCCAGGTTAGGTCCCATCGCCCGCCCCGGCTTCCCGGTTATTGCGGTCTCATCCGGACCCGGGACCTCGGCTGCGCCGAAACATCGATCGAGATCACGGGTCGTCGGCTTTCCGTAAAGCAGTTCTTCGCCCCGCAAAGGGCGCCGCCCGGCACGGCGGAACGGGCGGGGCATTGGCATCGGTGCATGCCGAAGAGATGCGCAAGCAGGGTCTCAGACGGTCAAAGCAATGAATTGCCAGCCGGGCCCCCTGGACGATCGCAGCGCCCGCCATTGGTCAAATCACAGATCGCCTGTTGGCAGTTCAGCTTCCATGCGAGCGGCGCGCCGCGAGTGAGACCGTGGCGCGCCGCCTTAACTCACATCTCGAATGCTCTGCCCATCGCTCAGGCGGCGCGCAATAAACCGAGCTGCCGCAGTGCGGTCACTCCATCGTCAAGACCGACTTCTTCGGCGATCTTGCCGTCATGGACGCGCAGCACAGTCGTGCCGGTAAACCGCATCTTTCGTCCGGTGGCCGCCGGGAGCGATCCGATCAGAAAGTCGCTGAAAGCAGGTCCGGTATGAGTGCCGCCGCCTTCCCAACGACCCACGACATACTCGCCCTCGGCGATGAGGTCCGCAGTGCCCCAGAAATTGAGATCCGGGAATGCCGTGCGGAAGCCGTACATGAAATCGCGGATATCGTCGCATCCGCGACGCGGTGCATGGAGCGAATATTGCAGAAGCATATCGGGTGCCGCCAGCTCGCCGATGACCTTTGGGTTCCAGGGATTACCCCAAAATTCCGCAAACCATCGGGCAACAATCGCCTTGTTTTCCTGTTCGATTGGCATTGTAAATTCTCCTTTCTAGGCGACGAGGCTCATCCTTGCCGGCGGGGATTTTTCTAGCAAGGAGCCGTTCCCTGAATCTTCCCGAATATTGCTTTGTCTTTCGGTGGGCCGCCCGTGCGGCTGCCTCCTGACGGCAACCATACTCATGTGAGCGACCAAGACCCGCTGTTTGAGATTGGCCGCAGGCTCGGTGAGGCCGACGCGCAATCATGCGCCGGCGGCGCAGAATGGCTGAGGCGCCTGCTTTCCCTTTTCCCGGCTGTCTATTGGGGAAAATCCTCCGCTGCAGAGCGAGCGCGGCGGCATCGAAAGGCGCCCTGTGCCGCGTGTCAGCGCACGGCCTCGCCCACGCCCGCTCCCGACCCGCATGCGGCCTCCAGGCCGTGCTTCGGCGTCAGATTGGAGCATACCCCAACACCACGTCAGGGATGGGCGCGGATAAACGTCAGTTAGGGTCCGAAGTCGGATTGATTGACAACCCGCCGCCGAGGATCACAGAGTTCTTCCCGACACTCTCGGCATCGGAGGGCTCATGGACGGGCAGCGCATCGGCTACGCCCGGGTGAGCAGCTTCGACCAGAACCCGAATACCGGGTTGCCGGCCAATCACGGCCCGGTCGTCGCCGGCAGTTCGCTCAATGCTGCCGTCGACGCCATCGAGGAATTGGAGGAGACGGCGAAGCTCTACCGGCTGCGGCGCGGCGCAAAAACCTGCTTTCCGACACGCGAACAACTGAAGGAGATCGAGGCATGAAGCGCGTTCTGCGCGGGGGTTTGGCGATCGCCGCGGCGGCCTTCGTCTGCGGCGCGGCGGCGGTCTATGCCGCCGAGCCGATCAAAATCGGCTTCAGCATGGAATTGACCGGGCCGTTCGCCGTCGTCGGCAAGACCGGGCTGCTCGCGTTCAAGATCTGGGAGGAAGAGACCAATGCCAAAGGCGGCCTCCTCGGCCGCCCGGTCAAGCTCGTCTACTACGACGATCAGAGCAACCCGGCGAACGTGCCCGGCATCTATACGAAGCTGATCGACATCGACAAGGTCGACCTGTTGGTGTCGAGCTACGGCACCAACCTCACCGTGCCGGCAATGCCGGTGGCGATCGCGCACAACCGGTTGTTCTTCGGGCTGTTCGCGCTGGCGGCCAACGACAAGTTCCACTATCCGAAATACTTCTCGATGCTGCCCTTCGGCCCCGAGCCGGTGAAGACCTTTGCGGAGGGCTATTTCGATTTGGCGGCGGCGCAGAATCCAAAGCCGAAAACGGTGGCGATCGCCGCCACCGATGCCGAGTTCCAGCACAAGGCGGCCGACAGCGCACGCGAGCACGCCAAGCGGATCGGGGTCAAGATCGTTTACGACCGGGCCTATCCGCCGAACACGGTCGATTTCACGCCGATCGTTCGCGCCATCCAGGCGGCGCATCCCGACCTCGTCTATATCGCCTCCTACCCTTCCGACACCGTGGGTTTCCTGCGCGCGGTCGGGGAGGTCGGGCTGAACACAAAGATGCTGGGCGGCGGCCTCGCCGGGCTGCAGGCGGCCGCCATCAAGATGCAGCTGGGAGACGTGGCCAACGGCGTCGTCAATGTCGACCTGTGGGAGCCGGTCAAGACGATGCAATTCCCCGGCGTCATGGCGTTCATCAAAAAATATCAGGCACGGGCCCCCGCCGAGGGGGTCGATCTGCTCGGCTATTTCCTGCCGCCTTTCGCTTACAGCGAATTGCAGGTTCTGGGAGAGGCGGTCACGGCGGCGAAAACCCTCGACAACGACAAGCTTGCCCAATACATGCACGGCCACACCTTTCACACAATCGAGGGCGACATCGCGTTCGGCCCCGACGGCGAGTGGACCAAGGCGCGGCCGATCTGGGTGCAGTACCACGGCATCAAGGGCCACGGCGTCGAGCAGTTCCGCGGACCGAATACGGTAACGATCCTCGCCCCGCCGCAATACAAGACCGGCGACATGATCTATCCCTACTCCAAGGCGCGGGAGGAGTAATACCGGCGAGCCGATGAACTGGCCGTGTTCTGCGATTCCCGTGATCGATGCCGGTGAAATTCTCAGGCTGCGCCATGTTGACCGCGGCGCCCGATCGGAGCGCTTCTATGCACGACCAGGCCGCCGGCTTGTGCCGGGCAGACATGATGGGAGTCGATCATGCCTTATGGGGGAAACGACTGGCTGGCTCTGACGCAGGAACCGATCCTGGAGCCGGAGCTGCCGATCTGCGATCCGCACCATCACTTTTGGGACTTTCGTCTCGCCCGTATTCCCTATCAGCGATATCTGCTGCATGAATTGACGGCAGATGTCGGCTCCGGTCACAACGTCCGCTCGACGGTGTTCATCGAGGCGCGCGCCATGTACCGGTCCGACGGACCGGTCGAGATGCGCCCGGTTGGCGAGGTGGAATTTGTCCAGGGCCTCGCCGCGGCCAGCGCCAGCGGGCTCTACGGACCGTGCCGCGCCGCCGCGGCGATCGTCGGACATGCCGATCTGAAGCTGGGCGAGCGGGTCGAGCCGGTCGTGGAGGCGCTGCAGGCGGCCAGTCCCGATCGATTCCGCGGCATCCGCCATATCTGCACCTGGCATCCCGATCCCCGGGTCGAGAGCCGCGAAAGGGAAGGCGTGCTCGGCACCGCCGAATTCCGCGCCGGCGCGAAGATCCTGGCGCGCAAGGGGTTGTCGCTGGACACGATCGTCTGCTTCCCGCAATTGCCCGAGCTGGCCGCCTTTGCGCGGGCGGTTCCCGATCTGCCGATCATTCTCAATCACCTCGGCGGGCTCAACCGCACCGGGCCGTTCGCCGACCGCGACAACGAGGTGATGCCGGCCTGGAGAAGCGGCATCGCCGAGATGGCCAAATGCCCGAATGTCATGCTCAAGCTCGGCGGCATCGGCATGCCGCGCTTCGGCTTTGATTGGCACACGCGCGAGACGCCGATCGGCTCGGAGGAGCTGGCTACCGCGATGGCGCCGCTGCTGAGCTACGGCATCGACCAGTTCGGCCCGGAGCGTTGCATGTTCGAGAGCAACTTCCCGGTCGACAAGGTGTCGTTCTCCTACCCGGTGCTGTTCAACGCCTTCAAGCGGTTCTCCAAATCCTATTCGGAGGCGGAGCGCGCGGCGCTGTTCCACGACACCGCGGTACGGGCCTACCGGATTGGCGAACGGTAAGCAGCGCCTGTCAATTTGATCTGCGGAGGAAACGGGAAATGCCCGAGACGCCCACCTTCGGCCGCTATGCCGAGATCCCCTATGACGAGATGACGCCCGAGCAGCAGGAGGCTTACCGCTTCGTCACCGAGTTGCGCGGCCCGCTCGGCGGGCCAAACAAGATTTGGATCCACAACCCGAAACTGGCGAAAGCCGCATCCGTGCTTGGCGGACATTTTCGCCAAGGCAACTATTCGCTGACGGAGCGGGAGCGCGAAATCGCCGTCATCGTGATCAACAGCACATGGCGTTCGGCCTACCCGACCGCGGCGCATGAGCGGCGCGGCAAGGAGGTCGGGCTGCCGGCCGCCACGGTCGAGGCCATGCTGTCGGGTCTGCCCGCCTCATTCAATGACAGGCGCGAGCAGGTCGTCTATGAGATGGCGGTCTCTCTGGCGAACGCACGCTGGGTCTCGCAGGGGCTCTATGACCGCGCCGTCGAGACTTTGGGTCATGTCGGCATCACCGACGTGATCACGCTGATGGGCCATTACACCAGCGTCTCAATGACGCTCGCCTTCTACGACGTCGCGGCCGGCACTCCGGGCATGGCCCGCTGAGGGCAGGTCCGGGGCGCCGAGTCGTCCCTGATCGCTCATCCTGGTCGGCTCGGCCCGGCTGACATCCCACCAATTTCGTCATCTCCGCGAAAGCGCTAGCCCGGATTTCTCACACCCCGGTAGTTGATTGGATGCGCGGGGATAGGGTTCGCGCTGGACATGTCTGCCCGTCCATAAGACACGCGTTGCTTGTGGCGCTGGGCATCCTTCGCCTGTAGCGCCAGACGAGTATGTCCG
>DATFCQ010000017.1:0-15915 GCA_035252905.1 Allostellaceae bacterium
CGCCAGTTCTGGCGGGAGCAGGGTTTGTTCACATCCCGCTCCACAGCCGAGGAGCCGAAACACCAAGCGGCGCTCCACGAGGCCATTGCCCACGCGATCTGTTATGCCGCATAGCATTCAGAAATTGGCCAAAGTCGAGCTCAGAGCCTGTTTGAATCCGTATCATGGCGGTGTCCGGTGCTCTATTCTTATCGGCTCTCTATTGTCATCCCGGCGCAGGCCAGGATCCAGGGTTCCGCAGCACGATTGCTGCCGGGTTCGCCGGGTCGAGGAAATGGAATCAACAGCAGGAGTTTGCGGAGCGGTGGATCCCGGCCGGAGTTTATCCTCGGGCCGCGCAAAGCGCGGACCCGTGGGCCGGGATGACAGAAGGAGGGGTGGCGCGACTCAAACAGGCTCTCAGATCGCCGAGATCTTCGAGGTTCCGGCTGGCGAGGTCGAGCGGGTTCTGCGCCAAGCCGGTCACGGCTGACTGGTGCAGGCGGCCCGCCGGCGCATTTCGGCGCCGCGCTCCATGTGATCGGGTTGTCACTCGCATCTCCGGGCGCGCGAGGCTATCGTACAAAGGGGAAATACAGATGAGAGCGCGGCGGAGATCATAATGAGCGAGCCCCGTCACCGCATTGTCGAGACAAACGGCATCCGCGTGCATATCGCCGAGCAAGGGACGGGACCGGCGGTCTTACTTTGTCACGGCTTCCCCGAGCTTTGGTATTCATGGCGACACCAGCTCGCTGGGCTGGCAGCAGCCGGTTTTCACGCGATTGCGCCCGATATGCGCGGCTACGGACAGACCGAGGCCCCGCCGGAGATCGACCGCTACACGCTGCTGCATTTGCTCGGCGACATGCTCGGTCTCATCGACGCGCTCGGCGTCGAGCGGGCGGTGATCGCCGGGCACGACTGGGGCGCCCCGGTGGCGTGGCTGGCGGCGCAATTACGCCCCGACCGCTTTCCGGCGGTCATCGCCTTGAGCGTGCCGTTCCGGGCGCGCGGGGCGGCGCGGCCGACGACGGTCATGCTGCAGACCGAGGATGCGGTCTGGTATCAGCTCTACTTCCAGGAGCCGGGGGTCGCCGAGGCGGAGTACGACCGCAATGTGCGCGCGATGTTCCGCATCGGCAGGGTGCTGATCTCGGGAGACGCGCCGGCCGGCGCGCGGCCTTTCATGGTGCCGCGGCGGGGCGGCCTGTTCAGCCGGATCCCGGAGGCACCGCCGCTGCCTGCCTGGCTGACCGAAGCCGACGTCGACTATTATACCGACGAATTCACTCGCACCGGGTTTCGCGGCGGTCTCAACTGGTATCGCAATATCGACCGCAATTGGGAATTGCTCGCGCCGTTCGACGGCGTGCCGGTCAAGGTGCCGGCGCTCTATATCGCCGGCGAGCGCGATCCGGTTGTCAAGTTCCCCGGCATGGACCGTCAGCTCGCCGATATGCCAAAATTCGTGCCGCAGTTGCGCGGCCCGATCATGCTGCCCGGCTGCGGCCATATCACCCAGGAGGAACGGGCGGCCGAGGTCAACGCTACGATCATTGATTTCCTCCGTGATCTCGCATGAATAGGCTGACAACACCGGGGACTTCGAGAACAGGCCCAATTGCGCAGAGTCTTCGCCGCATGCAGAAGATGGCAGCGGAATATTGGAGCTGGTCGTGAGCTATGACAGCATCGTCAAAATGCCGACCAGTCCGTCGCCCGCTATAGGGGTCTGCGCCGCCAGATATAGGGAAAAGTCCAGCCCGGTCAGCGAGAACATCAGGACGGTTTCGAGCTCGTCTTCCCACGGCGCCGGCTCGGAGGCAGAGCGGACCACCGCAAAGCCCCGTTGCAGTGCCGTCAGCAACGGATGCGCAAAAAGAACGTTGAGCCAAAGCAGCGGCGGCTTGCGGCGGATTAGCATGGCAATCTCCCTTGCGGTTCTGTCCCGCACCGGCTCGACGTGGACGGTCATCGCGATGCGACCGGCTGACCGTCACGGATTGGGATAAGGTGCGGGTGGGCCGATCATCCCTTGCTGTCCTAATTTTGCAGAAGCGCGGTTATCAGACATTTGACGTCGGCGGCCGGTGAAAAACACGGCATCGCGCCGACCGCGAAGAGAAGCACGAGCCCCATGGCGGTGTTGAAAGGGTTGGAGGGATCAATCCGGTTGATCGCCAAACCGCAATCCGAAAAGGGCCTTTTCCTCTATGGCTTCGGGCAGGGCTTCACGGGCAGGACACCTGAACCGGAGCGTCACGGCGCTGGCGTGCGCCGCAGCCGACGGCCGCCGCGCCGAGTCTGCGGCGGCGACGCAAACAGCCGCCGATCCTTGTTCCGCTGCCGGCATGGGCTCGGCTGCCGGCGGGTTCGCCTCCGCGCCGGTGCGGCGCCCGGGGCCGATCTCCCTGGCCATCGTCGCGCGCCGCACGGGATAGGCCGGCGCCGTCAAGGGGTGGCCTGCCGACAGTTTCGGTGGCCTATGTCCTGGTGTGCGCCCTGCGGCGGATCGGCCTCGCCCACACGCAGTTTGCCGCGGCATCCTGCGGCGCGATCCGCCTCAAGCTGCTGAAGATCGGCGCGCTGGTGCGCACCAGCGCCGCATCAAGTTCGCCATGCCCTCGGCTCACCCCTTCAAAGTCGAATACCGCGCCGCCCACGCAGCGCGCGCCGCGAGCGGCAACCGAACCGGGGAAAGGGGCCGGACATACTCGTCTGGCGCTACAGGTAAAGGATGTCCGGTACTACAGACAATGCGTATCTTAGGAGTGCTCAGACATGCTCAACGCGAACCGTCTCCCTTCGCACCCAATCAACTATCGGGGTGTGAGTGTCTGTCCGGAAACATGACCCATGCTCTCAAAAGTTTACCGTCACCCCCGCGAAAGCGCTAGGGGATGCACATATCTCCATACCTTTTGCCGTCATTCCCGCTTGCGCGGGAATGACGATCAAATGGATGAAGTTTATAGAATTGTTTCCGGACGGACGCTGAGAAACTCAGGGTAGCCTCACCCCGAAACTGTGCTTCTCAAATCGGACAGGGTATGATCGGGAGTGCAGAAGCGCATAGAGACGCCGGATTGAGGCGGCGGGAAATGGCGGAGCAGGGGATCCGCTCGTGGCGATGGGCGGTGCTGCTGCCGCTGCTCTGTGCAACCGGCCTGCCCGGCGCGCAGGCGCAACCGCCTGCCGCCGATGCCGGCGCGCAAGGCCCGGCTTCGCCCGCCGCGAACGGAAGCTATTTGGGATCGCGCCTTATGCCGCCCAAACTGGGCGCTCCGTGCCCGCCGGACATCGGGCCGATGTACCGGGCCGATGCGATCGTGACCGGCACGGATATGCGCCAGCGCCCCTGGGGCTTTGCCCAGACTCTGCGCGAGGTGCTCGTCAAGGCGTCGGGCGACCCGCGGCTCAAGGACGATCCGCGCATCGCGTCGCGTGCTCGGCATGCGGATCGTTTTGTCGCCTGCTTCAGCTATGTCGACCTGATGGCTGCCGTCCCTCTGCATGACGACCAGGGAACCTCCGACCGGCCGTACAAGCTCGCGGTTTCTTTCGCCCCCGCCAAGATCGATGCCCTATTGGCGCGCCTCGGCGACAAGCCCTGGCGCGGCGAGCGCCCGATCGTCGTGCCGGTCGTGCGGGTTCATGGCCGCAAGCCGCCGCCTTACATGCTGAGCGCCGAAATCCCGGCAGGCGCGGAGCAGCGGGGCGCCTTCGCCGCCGCCGCCGGTCAGTTCGGCATGAAGCTGCGCATCCCGAGCGACGCGGAGCTGCGCTCCTGGAATATCAGCGTTGCTCGCTTCCCGAGCGAGCCGCCGCCGTCAGGCGCCGGCGAGGCCGTCGTCATCGGTACGCTCGATTGGAGCGAGACATTGCCGGGATGGATTGGAACATGGCGGATGCGCCGGCACGGCGCCGATTACGCATGGGGGATCAGCGGCGTCAATTACGACGCGGCCTTTCGCAACATTGTCCGCGGCGTCGTGCTCGTTGCCTCGGGGGCCGGTCCGCCCGACCGGGGGAATTAAAGCGCCGGCTGTCGAACGCGGCAGGTGCGGCGCGCCCGCGCCGGCGCGGCAGGCGGAACCCGCCATAGGCCCAGTCGACTGCGTCGCTCAGCGCATCGAGCGCGGCGCGCAGAGGCCGTTCGCCGGGATCATCGCGGCACGGTTGCATACGGATTGCAGCCATGTGAGACCTCCTGAAACTCTCCGGATATCGGACGCCGGCCCGCCGGCCCCCGTCACCAGGGGCCGGCAGGGCGTGTCGTTACCGGGCGCTGTCGAGGACGGGCACCCAGCCGGGCACATACTGCCCCCATTTGCCGTAGTGGTATCGCCACTCGTAGTGCCACGACGCCGGTTGCCGGAGGCTGACCTGTGCCCAATGCGTCGGCGGCGCTACAATCTCCCTGTATGGCGGGTTGGCATGGGCAACGCCGGAAATCGTCATGGCCGCGAGCGCCAAAGCGCCGGCCGCAGTCAGCATGCGTGTCATCTGCTGTCTCCTGGGTATTATTGCGGTTTGCCGCAAAGTTGCAGTCACAGGACGAATGTGCTGGCAGAGGGATCAGACGTCATCATCGCGCCGGCGCGCACACTGCAGCCGCCTCGCGATAGGCGTGAAGGGCTTGCAGGCCGCTGGTTGCCATGAGGTCTCCTCAATAAACCGGCCTTGCCAAGAGGCTTGCCGGCGCTTTGATCGACGCCAGATCTGGCAATCGCAAGGTCTCTCCACAAACGAGACTTGTTCATCGTCGATTGAGAAATCCTCATGCTGCATGCGGGATGGAGATCCTCGCCCGCGTGGCCGGCCGGCGTTGTACCGCTTTCGCGGCCGGGCAGCTTTGGTTTGACTCGCCTGCCGGCGGGGCGCACTTTTTTGAACGAGGAACAGCGCCATCCGGAAGGCCGGCAATCATGCTGACGATCGACGCCCAGGTGCACGCCTATGAACGCAACCATCCCGGCCGCCCCTGGCTCGGCACATTGCAGGGGCCGGCGGAGGTCACCGGCGACGACATGGTGGCGGCGATGGACAAGGTCGGCGTCGACGGCGCATTATTGGTCTCGCCGTTCTCAATGTACGGCTACGATGCCAGCTATGCGCTTGCAGTCCATGCCGCCCATCCCGGCCGGTTCGGATTGATCAAGCCGGTCGACCCGACCGACCCCGCGGTGGCCGAGGTGATTGCAGAGTGGGCGGCGACCGAAGGCACGGTCGCGATCCGGCTGATGCTGAATCGCGGCGCCGCGGAGGACCCGGCCGAT
Organism: Allostellaceae bacterium; assembly: GCA_035252905.1. Taxonomy (GTDB): domain Bacteria; phylum Pseudomonadota; class Alphaproteobacteria; order ATCC43930; family CGMCC-115725; genus AP-15. Next base: position 5,262 of record DATFCQ010000017.1, read on the forward strand.
CCCGGCCTCAACCGGGTCCTCGCCGCCGCCGCGCGGTACGCGCTGCCGGTCAATCTGATGTGTTGGGGGCGCCTCGATCAGGCCGGACAATTGGCGGCGCGCAACCGCGAGACGCGGCTGGTCATCGACCATCTCGGATTGCAGCAGCCGTTCGCGCCGCCGCCGCCGGCCGAGCCCTTCGACGAACTGCCGAAGGTCTTGGCCCTGGCGGCCCACGACAACATTGCAATCAAGATCAGCGGCGCCTGCACCCTGTCGCACGAACCCTTCCCCTACAACGATATCTGGGATCCGCTCTGGCGCATCTTCGACGCCTTCGGCTTCGACCGCTGCCTGTGGGGCACCGACTGGACGCGCGCGGTCGCCCTGTTGACCTACGAGCAGGGGGTCGAGGCCTTTCGCGTTACCGACCGGCTGTCCGACACGGAGCGCGCCGCATTGATGGGCGAGAGCTTGGCGCGCGTGTACGACTGGTCGCCGGCGGCGGCCTGAGCGGTCGTTCCGCCTGTTGCGGCATGACGCGGAGAGGGGACATGAGTGCCGGCGAAACGGGATCTGCGGGCCGCCTGATCGGCCGCTCGGTGCCGCGGCTGGAAGACCGGCCGCTCGTCATCGGACGCGGCCGGTTTGTCGCCGACATTTCCTTTCCGCACCAGCTCACGATGCGGGTGGTGCGCTCGCCCTATGCCCACGCCCTGTTGCGCCGAGTCGACGTCGCGGCGGCGCTCGCCGCGCCGGGCGTCGCCGGCGTGTGGACCGGCGCCGACCTCGCCGATCTGCCGCCGATCGATTTTCGCGATCCCGCCAATGAGTCGTTGCGCCCGTACCGGCAGCCGCTATTGGCAACGGATCGGCTGCGCTATGTCGGCGAGCCGGTCGCGGCGGTGTTCGCCGAGGATGCCTATCGGGCCGAGGATGCGGCTGATCTCGTCGCGATCGAGGCCGAAGAGCTGCCGGCAGCGCTCGACGCCGCGGCGGCGCCCGGCACTTTTGCCCCCGGCCTCTCGACCGAGGCCCTGGTCCTGCGGGAAGGCTATGGCGAGGTCGACGCCGCCTTCGCTGCGGCCCACGCGGTGATCGCGCTCGACCTCGAGATCGGCCGGCACAGCGGCGTGCCGATGGAGACCCGCGGCGCCCTTGCCCATTTCGACGCTTCGCGCGACGTGCTGGAACTCTACGGCGCCGCCAAGGTGCCGCACCGCAACCGCGACGCTCTGATGCGGATGTTCGGCCGCAGCGCCGCCTCCGTGGTGCTGAAGGAGGGCAATACCGGCGGCGGCTTCGGCATCCGCGGCGAGCTTTACCCAGAGGATTTCCTCGTCTGCCTCGCTGCGTTGCGCTTTGAGCGGCCGGTCAAATGGATCGAGGAGCGGCGCGAGCACCTGATGGCCGCCAATCATTCGCGCCAGCAGCGCCACCACGCCCGCGTCGCGGTCGACGCCGAGGGGCACGTTCTCGCCTTGGAAGACGAATTCTATCTCGACCAGGGCGCCTATGTGCGCACCCACGGCGCGCGCGTCGTCGATATGACGATCGGCATGCTGCCCGGCCCCTATCGCATTCCGGCCTACCGCGCCTGCGGCCATTTCCGCCTGACCAACAAGACGCCGGCGGCGACCTACCGCGCCCCCGGCCGGTTTGAGGGCAGCTTTGTGCGCGAGCGGCTGATGGACGCCGTCGCCGACCGGCTCGGCCTCGACCGGATCACTGTGCGCCGGCGCAACCTGATCACCGACGCGGAGATGCCGTTCTGCCGCCCGTTGCGCACGCTCGGCACCGACATTGTCTATGATTCCGGAAATTACGAGCGGCTGCTCGACAAGGCGCTCGACCGGATCGGCTGGGCGGCGTTGCAGGCCGAGTTGCGGTGCCGGCGCGAGGCCGGCGAACTGGTCGGCGTCGGGGTCGGGATCTTTGTCGACAAGGGCGGATTGGGCCCCGCCGACGGGACGCGGGTCAGCGTCGACACGACCGGGGCGGTCGAACTGGTGACCGGCGGCTCCAATGTCGGGCAGGGGTTCGCGACGGCGATGGCGCAGATCTGCGCCGATGCGCTCGGGGTCGATTACCGCCGCGTGCGCGTCGTCTACGGGCAGACCGACCGCATCGAATACGGCATCGGCGCCCATGCCTCGCGCGCCTCGGTGATGACCGGCGGCGCGACCCACGCCGCCGCCCTGAAAGTGCGGGAAAAGGCGCTCGACATGGCCGCCGCGCTGTTGCAGGCCGCGCCCGAAGAGCTTGACATCGTCAACGGCGTGGTGCTCCGCCGCGATCGGCCCGGCGGCCCGTCGATCGCCTTGGGCGAGATCGCCCGGCATCTGGCTCCGGATTCGCCGGTCCTGGGCGAGCGCGATCCCGGGCTCGACGCCGAGGGCTGGTTTCGCACGTCGCACATGACCTATCCCTACGGCGTCCAGATCGCCGTCCTGCGGGTCGACGGCGAGACCGGGCATGTGACGGTCGAGCGCTATCTCGCCGCCTACGACATCGGGCGGTCGATCAACCCGATGCTGGTCAAGGGGCAATTGGTCGGCGGGGTCGCGCAGGGGCTGGGCGGCGCTCTCTGCGAGGAATTCCGCTACGACGAGCGCGGCGCGCCGCAGAGCGCCACCTTTGCCGATTATGCGATGCCGGCAGCGTCGGACATCCCGCCGGTCGAGATCCTGTTGACCGAGGATGCGCCGAGCCCGTTGAACCCGCTCGGCATCAAGAGCGCCGGCGAAGGCGGCATCACCCCGGTCGGTGCGGTGATCGCGGCGGCGATCGACGATGCGATCGGCGTTCCCGGCGGCGTGACCCGGCTTCCGGCAACCCCGCAACGGATCCGGGCGCTGCTGCGCGCGGCGCCGCCGCGCCGCCGCCCCGGCGCCGCCGCGGGATGAGGAGCGGGAACGAGGATCGGATCGGCGCCTGACCGCTGCCTTTGGGCCTCGCACCGGCGGCGTGCAGCCGCTAGGATCAGCGCGTTGTACCCATGCGAAAGGAGACGGGTCATGGCTCTCGCCTACAACGTCATCGATGCCGACGGCCACGTCCTCGAGCCGTTCTCGCTGTGGGACGAGTACATCGACCCGGCGTTCCGCGAGCGCCGGCCGCGGATGGTCGTCGACGAGAACGGCAAGGAGCGCCTCAGCGTCGAGGGCAAATTGTTGGGCAATCCGCGGGGGATCGGCAGCCTTGGCGCCGTCGGCGTCCGGCAGGGCGCCGTCAAGCTCGACAGCCTCAAATATGCCGAAGGCAAGAAGGGCGGGTTCGACCCGCACGCCCGCATCGTCGACATGGATCTCGACGGGATCGACGCCGCCTTCCTCTATCCGAGCCTCGGCCTGTTCGCCGGCGCCGTCGAGGACCCCGGCCTCGCCGCCGCAATGTGCCGCGCCTATAACCGCTGGCTCGCCGATTACTGCAAGCCTTATCCCGACCGCCTGTTCGGCGTCGCGATGCTGCCGATGCAGTCGGTCGATCTGGCGATCGACGAGATGCGTTATGCGCGCGAGGCGCTCGGGATGCGCGGCGGGTTCCTGCGGCCCAACCCGTACCACGACAACAAGATGATCAGCGATCCGCTGTACGAGCCGTTCTGGACGATGGCCGAGGAGCTCGATTTCTCGGTCGGCTTTCATGAGGGCTCGACCACCGCGATGCCGACCGTCGGCGTCGACCGCTTCGAAAAGGACCGCGCGGCGCGCCACATGATCTCGCACACGATGGAGATGATGCTGGCGGCAATGGCCGTGATCTGGGGCGGCGTCGTCGACCGCCATCCGCGCCTGCGCGTCGCCTTCCTCGAATCGGGCGGCGGCTGGATCGCGCCCTGGCTCGACCGCATGGACCGGCATTTCGACGACAAGGGGTTCAACGAGACCGCCCCCAAGATGCGGCCGAGCGAACTGTTCCGGCGCAATTGCTGGATCTCGTTCGAGCCGGTCGAGAACAGCCTCGCCGTATTGGCCGACTATATCGGCCCGAACAAGATCCTGTGGGCGACCGATTATCCGCATCAGGACGGCTTCTTCCCGGGAGCGCCGCAGATGGTCCGCGATCGGCTCGGGCCGCTGTCGCCCGCGGCGAGGCACCAGGTATTGGCCGGCGGCGCAATGGAGTTCTACGCCTTGCAGTGACGGCGCGCGCGGGCGGCGGCCGCCCAAAGCTGTCATTCCGGGGCGCGGGCGCTCCTGAGTCTGTCGAAGGGCCGTGAGCCCGGAACCCATCACACAGGCCGTCGCCCGCCTTGCCGGCGAATTTTCTGAACCTTCAGAACTGCCGTTTTCTTTTGCATTCCCTCCCCCTCGATGGGGGAGGGCCGGGGCGGGGGTGACGCGGCTCCGGCCCAATGGCCGGTAATGGGGGAATCTCGGCTCTCCGCTTCTCCCGGTCCTGTCGCAGGTCGATACCTACCCTATGCCGCTTGGTCCGCGGCAGTCAGTGGGATTTATCCCACTCATCCTGCCCACTCCCGAGTGGGCAATAAAATTCTTGACTTGGCGCAGCGACAGTGTCTTCCTGGCACGAGAGGTCCGTCCGATGCGCGATGCATTGCTGCGCGAGATTGCGGATTTTTGCCGGGATGCCCGGATGGCCGAATCGACCTTCGGCCGTCTGGCCGTCAATGATGGCAAACTGGTCAGCCGACTGCGCCTCGGCGGCCGCGTCACGACCGAGACCGAAGATCGCGTGCGCGCATTCATCACCCGTTCCGGGACCGCGCCAGCGCACAGCAACACCGACGCGCCGCTCGGCACGCCGCCCGGCGCAATATCGGGTGACGCCGGGAATTTCCGGTTTTACGACAACCGCCAGAAATACCTGCTGTTCGTGACGACGTGCAGCGAAAAATCGGTGATCGCGCAGCGCATCGGTTTGGAGCTTGCCAATATCCACCCGCGTCCGCCGGCATTGCGGGTGTTCGATGCCGGGACCGGCGACGGCACCGTATTGACGCGTACGATGCGGGCGATGCACAGCCGCTTCCCGACGATGCCGTTCTATCTCGTCGCCAAGGAAATCAGCCTCGAAGACGTGCGTCTCGCCCTTGAAAAGATGCCCGACCGGCTGTTCGAGCATCCCGCGACGGTGCTGGTCATGACTAACATGTCCTATGCCGAGGCGCCGTCATTGACGCCGCATTCGGTGACCTCGGCGACCAGCCTCGTCTGGCAGGAGCTGGCACTGAGCGGCGCCACCGCGCATAATTTCGACGTGCAGATCGCCGAATTGCAGCCTTTCCTTGCCGAGCATTGGCGTGCTCGGCCAAGCCGGGTCAGCGGCAACCCGGTTTACGAAAAACCCGTGGTGCTGGTGATCTACCGCGAGGACCATCGGTTTCTGTTGGATGCGGTGCGGCCCCGCCGCGGCTATGCGCAGGCCGATTACGATCTGGTCATCGCCTCGCAGCCCTACCGGGCGCGCGCGCCGGTCGAATTCAAGGTGCGTCGGATCGTTGCGCCGCTGGCCCGGAGCCTTGCGCCGGGCGGCAGATTGATCGGCATCCATTCGCACGGCGACGATCCGGGCCTGGAAATCATCAGGTTGATCTGGCCCGGCGAGGATCCGTTCACGACCGACCGCCATGCTCTGTTGCGCGTAGCCAAGGCGGAACTCGGCAATGCCGGTCGCCGGCTCAATTTCGGCGCCTATTCCGATGCCCGTTCGCTGTTCCGCTACGACATGCACACCTTGCCGACGGAAATCAGCGACACGATCGGCACCTCGACCCTGTTCGCGGCATGGAACGCCGCGGTCTACGTGGCGCAGATCGAGGACCAGCGACTGTCGGAGGCGATTGCCGGTGGCGCCTATCTGGAAGCGACGAAAGAAGTCCTGCGCCGTCATGGCGGCCTGTGGTTCTGGGACGAGTCCTACGTGATCTCGCGCAAGCGGGATTCGGGCTGATGGACGCGGCGCGGGATCCAATGGCGCCGGACCGGCGGAGCCGCCGGATCGCAGCGCTGGTGGCGGCCAGTTCGATCGAGATCTCGCCGCGCGATCCGCTTGCCGGGGCATCCCTGCGTGATTTTTTCCCGCCCGGGACGACCGTCTTTGTCGCCCATCCGCCGAGCGCGACGTGCGATGACATCGCGGCCGCGTGCGAGCGGCTTTATCGCGCCGGCTTCACGGTCGTCCCTCATATCGCCGCACGGCGGCTCTCCAGCCTGATCGAGGCGGGCGATCTGCTGGCGCGGGTTGCCGGAGAGGCCGGTGTCGACGAGGCCCTGTTGATCGGCGGCGATCCCGATTGGCCGGCGGGCCCGTTTCGCGACAGCGCCAGTCTTTTGGAGAGCGGGATCTTCGAATGCTACGGGTTCGAACGGATCCTGTTCGCCGGCTATCCCGAAGGCCACCCGCACATCGCCGCGCGGACGCTCGACGCGGCGCTCGACGCAAAGCTGGCGCTGGCGCGCCGACATGCTCTCGAACCCTCATTGGTGACGCAGTTCGGCTTCGACCCATTGCCGATCAGACATTGGGTCGCCGCGCTGCGCGCGCGCGGTATTGACTGTCCGGTGCGGATCGGGGTGGCCGGCCCGGCCAGCGCCGCGACGCTCGTCCGGTTTGCCGTCCGCTGCGGCATCGGCGCGTCGATGCGGGCGCTCGCCCGCGGCCACACCGCCTTCGCGCGGGTCCTGACCGGAGCCGCTCCCGATACGTTGATCGCCGCGCTCGTTGCCTCCGAAGCCGAGGGCCCGGCGATCGACGGCCTCCACATCTTTACCTTCGGCGGCATCGCCCGCACCGCCGCTTGGCGGCAGCAGGTGACCGGGCGCTAGGGGCGAACCCCGACGGGTAAGGATCCTATTGCGCACAGCGGCGCAGCTCTGCTGCCGCGGTCCTGCCGAAGCATAGATGTGGACCCGATGAAGGGTGTTCGCGTTTCGGTTTCGGCTTCGATCCATGACGGGCGCCCAGTCCGGTCGACAGCGACGACGGGTTCATCTCGTCAATAATAAAGTAATGCTCCCTATCGGTCGTAAGGCTGATCGAATAATGCGGCTGGCTGTGTCTCGAAAATCTGACTGCCCTCGGGGAGAACGAGCAAGGCTGTTTGCTGCGAATCCAGAAATGCAATGCCGGCCGCAGCCAGGAGGTATCATCCAATGTACCGGCCCGCACCCGGAGCGCCTTGTTATCGGTGCCTGCGGTGCCGCTAAAAATCCAGCAGCCACACTCTGGGCAAACCCAACGAATTTTGACGCGCCCGCTGTCAGCGATGCTCTGGATTGACCGCGGCTCAATTCCTGTGGGGCGAAAGGCGGCCTTGGCTACAAGGGGTGAGGCCATAGCGTGAGCCCAAATCCGCGATAATTGCGAGCCCGGCCGCCGATAGCCTTAAACCGCTACAGCTACGATGCTGCTTGAGGAGCGGAAAGCGCCGAGGGCTGACTGCCATGCGAGCCCGCGCCGGGCCGCCTATGGTTCCGATAACGAAGGAACAGGTGATCTTGTGCCGCTTTGAGGCTCACCGGTTTGAACCACGGCGACCCTTCCGGTGAATACAGCAATTGCTCGACGACACCGAGCCGTCGGTGCCTCTCATCCTGCCCTGCAATTTGCGGCGACAGCGTCAGAAAGAGCTCGTCGACGAGCCTTTCCGCCAGAAACTGGCCGAACAAGGTCGGCCCGCCCTCAAGCAGGAGCCGTTCAACGCCAAACTCGTCGTGAAGAATCCGGATGGCGCTGGCCGGCGACAGCTTCGGTCCTTGGTCGTCGGTCGATCGGACCTCGGGGACGGCAAGCGAGCGGCCATGCTCCCGACGGAGCCGATCGTAGCCGAGCGCCGTCGTTATGATCACGGCAGTGAGGCCGGGAGTATGAAAAATGGGCTCGTCGAGATCGATATTTCCGCTTCCGCTGATGACGACATTGAGCGGATGAGCCGGCTTCTTGAGGACCGTCTCGCGGAAGAACGGGAACTCCTGCCGGAAAGCGGGGCTGATCGACTCCGGGAGGAGAACGCCGCCCGGATCGGCGCGGAGCGTGCCGGCCCCGATCAGCACGGCGTCCGACGCGCTGCGCGACAAGCCCATAATAAAGCGGTCTTCCTCGCTAAACCCGCTGATCTCTCCGCCTCCCGATCTGCCGGCAATTTGATAGGACACCACTCCGTCGAGGGTCGCTACAAAATTTGCAAAGATGTAGACGGGTCGCGCCGCAGCGGCGGGAAACTGCAGGTCGCCGCCGCAGGTCTCTCGCAAACGATCCGGCAAGAATGGCTCGAATGCGGGAGGGGAGCGGTCAAGAAGCGTTACGATCGGCTGCATCGCATTGGGCCGTAGGGGTTCTGTGGCGGCGAAGCCGGGGCCGCTGAAAAGTTGGGGGTCAGCTCGGGAAGCTCAGGGCCCTTTCGGGCAGGTGGACCAGGAGCGGGCAAAGTCGGCCAAATCTTCCATGGTTGCCTCACCAGCCGCACTTTGAGAGGCGAGAGCGTGTCTGAGCGGCCTCCGGCAGGGGATCTGCCGAACGGCTCATTGTAGTGAGAAATCGGATCGGCTGGGGAGCCGATTTCGCCTGCGGACGCCTCCCCGACGGCCGGCCGAATTGCCCGGAACAGTTGTTTTGGGCAGTCCCACCAACACGATCCGGTTCCTCACTCTCGAGGAGCTCGCTTGGCTGTTTGCCGCCGTACGGGCCAGCCTGCGCGACCGCGCGCTGTTTCTGATCGCCTACCGCCACGGGCTGCGCGCCAGCGAGATCGGGCTGCTGTTTGCGAGCGGCTGCTGTAGCTGTTCATCGGTCGATCGACTAACCTGACTGGTTATGCACCGGCAGGCTGCCTGGATCGCAGCCCGGCCGGCAACACGCATGCCGGATCGGTGAGAGCCTGCTCGATCGCAGCGGCGAGCGCGGCCACGGTCCTGGATGAGGCTTGGCCGCTGTCATCCTACCCTGTCACGCAGGTCTTCACCGGCGCGGGCTTGTCTCCCACCGCCGACAGCAAGAAGGCTTAAGATCGTCGGCATGGGAAACTGATCGGGATGGCTGATCTGCGCCACCGCCCGGCCGGCACCGCCGGGCCGATCTGATTGCCGTCCGCCGTCCGACGCACCGTCAGGAACCAATGCGCCGGCGCGCTATTTGTTCCGGAGAGCCCGCGCGCAACTCGTCCAGCGAGGAATGCCATGACCGATGACCGCGACGCCGACCGCGTCTGGGAGCTGATGGGGAAGATTGGCTTTTGCATGCTCAGCACGCATGACGGTGAGGATATCCGCGCACGGCCGATGGCGGCGCACGTCGACCGGGACCAGCGCGCGATCTACTTCCTGACCGACGCGGACAGCCACAAGGACGAGGACATCAAGCGCAACCCCAATGTCGGGCTCGCCTTCGCCGACGCCGGCGACCAGAAATATGTGTCGCTGACCGGCCACGCCGCCCTCTCCAACGATCGGCAGAAGATCAAGGAGCTGTGGTCGACGCCGGCCAAGGCCTGGTGGGACAGCCCCGACGATCCGTCCCTCCGCGTGCTCGCGGTCACGCCCAAGGACGCGCAATATTGGGACAGCCCCGGCAGCGTGGTGAGCTACGTCAAGATGCTTGCGGCGGCAATTACGGACAGCCGCCCCGCTGTTGGCGACAGCGGCAATGTCAAGCTGTAGTGCGACCGCGAAGGGGCGAAACCGGAATGCTTCTCATGGACCGCTGGCTCCGGATCGGCGTTTCGACGTTGGTCACCGGCACGGCCGCGAGTGTGGTATCGACCGCTGCTCTCGCGCTGCTTGCTCGAGGGGAGGGCAAAGGCGCGTTCCAGCCAACGAACGCCACCAGCCACTGGCTGCATGGCGAGCGCGCAGCTTCGCACCGCGAACCGGACGCCGCTCATACGCTGATCGGCTATGTCACCCACCACGCCTCGGCGCTGTTCTGGGCCGTGCCGTTCGAGACCTGGCTCGCGGCCCGGCCGCCCCGCAACGCCGCCGGGCTGCTGCGCGACGCGTGCGCGATGTCGGCGATTGCCGCGGCCATTGATTACGGCGCGACACCCAAACGACTGACGCCAGGCTGGGAATTGGTACTGTCTAAGCGCTCGATCGCGTTGACCTATGGAGCAATGGCGCTCGGCCTCGCCGCCGGCGCATTCGCCACCCATATGTGGCTCGACGAGAACGCGAGGAGCACCTGAATGGGAGGGTTGACCGACCGCCTCTCCGGCAAGGCGCTCGCAATCTTCGCATCGTCGCCTGTAGGTCAGGGCACCCTGGAGCCTGTCGTCGCCGGATGGCGGCTTCTATTTCGATGGCCGTGTCCGCGACCTCGCCGCCGCGGTCGAGCGCTTGGCGCCGCGTTGGCCGCGACCCCGAGCGCTATTTCGAGCGGCGCGGCGAAATCGCCGAGCGGTTGTGGGAATTGGCGCACCGCCTCGAACAAGAGCGGCGTGCGTCGTGATCTCGATTTGGCAGTAATAGCGCTCAGTCGCCCGTCGAGGCGCGGGAGTTGAGCGGCCCCGTCTTCGGCTCGCCGAGGGAGCCGCCGGAGCCGGTGCGGGGTAAAGTCGGATGGTCAATTGCCTAGTACTAGTTTCTGGTGCGAAATGAAGGGGTTGACGGTGTTATGATGGCGGTATTCGGCATGAGGGAGAGCCGCATCCATGCTCGTCGATCGCTATCCCCCGATGGATCTCTTCGCGCTCGTCCCGCCGCTGCTCTGCGCCTTC
>DATFCQ010000018.1:0-8086 GCA_035252905.1 Allostellaceae bacterium
CCGTTCGACTGTGACAACCCGGTTTTCGCGGCCCCCGCGCGGCACAGCCGTGCGGGGCTGAGGCGGCAATCCGGCGACAAAGCGGCGATTGCCGGCGCGCGCCACCGCCCCCGCCCTTTCGACCGCCCGCAACATGTCGCCGAGCGCGCGGCGGTCGCCCGGGCCGATCCCGAACGCGCGCGCGATCTCGCGGCGGCCGACCGCTTCCGGGCTGTCGCGGATAAAGGCGACGAGGTCGCCTACCGAGGGGAGGCCCTCCCGTCTTGCGCCGCTCACTGAAGATTGCCGCTGGAGCGCTGACGCGCCGGGCGAGACGTCTGCTTCTTCGCGGGCTTACGCGCAGCGGGTTTGCTCGGAGATTTGGCGGCGCTGCCGTTTTTGGCCGCCGGTTTCGCGCGCGCCGCCGGTGTGACGCGTGCCGCGGGCGATGCCGCTTTGGTCCGCGTCGCGGGTGCCGATCGCGCCGTCTTGGCGGTACGCTCCTTACCCTTTTCGCGCAGCAGGGCGACGGCCTCGCCGAGCGTCAGGGTGTCCGGCTCCAGGGTGCGCGGCAACGAGGCGATGACGCCGCCATGCGTGATATAGGGCCCGTAACGGCCGCGATAGACCGCGACGGCGCCGCCTTCCGGGTGCTCGCCGAGGCTCTTGAGCGGCTGCGCGGCCGCGCGCCGCCCGGCCGCCGGCTCGGCCAGCAGCACCACCGCGCGGTTGAGGCCGATGGTCAATACGTCGTCGTCTTGGCCAAGCGAGCGGAACGTGTCGCCGTGCTTGATATAGGCGCCGAAGCGGCCGATCCCGGCGATGATCGGCTGGCCCGTATCGGGGTGGCGGCCGAGTTCGCGCGGCAATGACAACAGGCGCAATGCGCGGTCGAGATCGACCTCGGCGGGGCTCATGCCGCGCGGGACGGCAACCCGTTTCGGTTTGCTCTCGCCTTCGGCCTCCCCGAGCTGGACATAATGGCCGTAGGGGCCCTTCTTCAGCAGGACCGGAAGACCGCTCGCCGGATCGGTGCCGAGCGTCCGCTCGGCGGCGCTCTCCTCGCCGTCGAGCGCGAGGGGCCGGGTGTAGCGGCAGTTCGGGTAATTCGAGCAGCCGATGAACGCGCCAAACCGGCCGAGCTTCAAACCGAGCCGGCCGCCGCCGCAGACGGGGCAGAGACGGGGATCCCGGCCGCTCTCGTCCTCGGGAAAGAAATGGGACCCGAGTTCGACGTCGAGGGTGTTCAGCACCTGGCTGATCGTCAGGTCCTTGGTGCCGTCCACCGCCGCCGAGAAATCGCGCCAGAACCGGCGCAGGACCTCCTTCCAGTCGATCTGCCCGCCCGAGATCTCGTCGAGCTGGTTTTCGAGATCGGCGGTGAAGCCGTACTGGACATAGCGCTCGAAGAAGCTCGCCAGAAAAGCGGTGACAAGGCGGCCGCGGTCTTCAGGGACAAAGCGCCGCTTTTCGAAGCGGACATACTGACGGTCCTGCAGGACCTGCAGGATCGCGGCATAGGTCGAGGGACGGCCGATGCCGAGTTCTTCCAGCCGCTTGACGAGGCTTGCCTCGGTATAGCGCGGCGGCGGCTGCGTGAAATGCTGCCGGGGCGCGACCGCGCCGCGGGCGAGCTGCTCGCCCTGCCGCATCGCCGGCAGTCGCGCGCCCTCGCCTTCCTCGTCGCCGGCGTCGTCGCGGTCCTCCTGATAGAGGGCGAGAAAGCCGTCGAAGGCGATGACCGAGCCGACCGCGCGCAGCCGCACCGTGCCGCCGGGATCGGCGATGTCGACGGCGACCTGGTCGAGCACCGCCGAGGCCATCTGGCTCGCCACCGCGCGCCGCCAGATCAGTTCGTAAAGGCGCTGATGATCGCGGTCGAGAGTGCGGGCGGTATCGTCCGGCCGGCGCGCGATGTCGGTCGGCCGGATCGCCTCGTGCGCCTCCTGCGCGTTCTTGGCCGGGGTCTTGTAGACGCGCGGCTCGGACGGCAGGTACTTCGCTCCGAACGCCTCGCCGATCAGCCGGCGCGCGGCGGCGATCGCCTCGCCCGAGATCGCGACGCCGTCGGTGCGCATATAGGTGATGAGCCCGACCGGCTCGCCGCCGAGGGCGACGCCCTCGTAAAGGCGCTGCGCGATCTGCATCGTGCGGGTGGCGGAGAGCCCGAGCTTGCGCGAGGCTTCCTGCTGCAAGGTCGAGGTCGTGAACGGGGGGAACGGGTGGCGCCGGACTTCGCGCCGCTCGACCGCGGCGACCGCGAAGTCCGGCGCGGCAAGGATCGCCGCCGCCGCGTCCCGCGCCTTCTCTTCGGTGTCGAGGTCGAAGCGGTCGAGCCTCTTGCCGCCGAGATGGGTCAGGCGGGCGACAAAGCTCTGGCCGGAGGCGGTCTTGAATTCGACCTCGATCGTCCAGTATTCGCGCGGGCGGAAAGCCTCGATCTCGGCCTCGCGCTCGCAGACGAGGCGCAATGCCACCGACTGGACGCGGCCGGCCGAACGGCTGCCCGGCAATTTGCGCCACAACACCGGTGACAGGGTGAAGCCGACCAGATAATCGAGCGCGCGGCGGGCGAGATAGGCGTCGACCAGTTCGCGGTCGATCTCGCGCGGCCGCCGAAAGGCTTCGAGGACCGCGTTCTTGGTGACCTCGTTAAAGACCACCCGCTTGATGTCGAGGCCCTTCAGAGCCCGGCGGGATTTGAGCACCTCGGCAACGTGCCACGAGATCGCCTCGCCTTCGCGGTCGGGGTCGGTCGCAAGGAACAGCCGGTCGGCGCTGCGGGCGGCGTCGAGGATCGTCTTCAGGTGCTTTTCCGATTTGCCGTCGACCTCCCACGACATGTCGAAATCGGCCTCGGGACGCACCGAGCCGTCCTTGGCCGGCAGATCGCGGACATGGCCGTAGCTGGCAACGACCGTGTAATCGCTGCCGAGATAGCGATTGATGGTTTTCGCCTTGGCTGGCGATTCGACGACGACGAGCTTCATGGATTCATTCGATCAGGTGCAGAGGCGTGGCACGACAGGAACCCGCCGGCCCGGAACGGCGATGACTGCAGGCTTCCGGTGAAAAGAGTCTTGCCCGAAGATTCTGCATTGTTTGATTTGGTTTGTTTCAATCCACGCCCCCGCACGGGGCGACAACATTCGATCCGTGGCCGCGCCAGATTCAGCGCAAGGAAACGAGATTGCCGGGATGACGCTCGATTCGGCCGGCGAGTTCCAGCTCGAGGAGCAGGGTGGCCACGGCCGCGGCTGACAAGTGGCATTGCCGCACCAGTTCGTCAACCGGCATCGGCGTCGGCCCCAATCTTTCGACGATCAGCGCGAGGCCGGCCTCGTCGGCTACGGGCTCGGGCATGACGGAGGGCGGAGCGGCGCGACCCGCCGCTGGGGGCGGGACGAACGGCGCTCCGGCGGCCGTCTGCGGGCCGAGCTGGGCGAGCACGTCGGCGGCGGTTTCGGTCAGGGTGGCGCCGTTGCGCAGCAGGTCGTTGGTGCCGCGGCAGCGCGGGTCGACCGGCGAGCCGGGCACGGCGAAAACCTCGCGCCCCTGTTCGAGCGCGAATCGGGCGGTGATCAATGAGCCGGAGCGCGCCGCCGCCTCGACCACGACGACCCCGAGCGCCATGCCTGAGATGATCCGGTTGCGGCGCGGAAAATGGCGCGCCTGCGGCTCGCTGCCGAGCGGCAATTCGGAAAGGATCGCGCCGCGCTCGGCGAGCGCCCTGTGCAGGTCCCGGTTTTCCTCGGGATAGACGACGTCGACGCCGCCGGCGACGGCGGCGACGCTGCCGGTGTCGAGCGCGCCCAGATGGGCTGCGGCGTCGATGCCGCGGGCCAGACCCGAGACCACGACGAGACCGGCTGCGCCCAGCTCCTGGGCCAGTTCGCGGGCGAGGCGGCGGCCGTTCCCCGAGGCGTTGCGCGCGCCGACCACGGCGACCATCGGCCGGAACAGCAATTCGACGCGCCCCCACAGGGTGAGAACCGGCGGCGCGTCCGGGGTTGCGGCGAGGGCGGCGGGATAGGCCGGCTCGCCCCAACACAAAAGCCGTGCGCCGAGGCGGGCGAGCGCGGCCATCTCGGCCTCGCTCTCGGCCCGGCTCGGCGCCGCGACGCCCTTGCGGACAAGCCGGGGCAGGGCGGCAAGCGCCGCCTGCGCCGAGCCGAAGCGTCGCAACAGGGCGTGGAACGTCACCGGCCCGACCATTTCGGTGCGGGCAAGCCGCAGCCAGTCGAGGCGTTCCTGCGGGTCGAGTTCGCGTCCGGCCAGGGCGGGGTCAGCCTTTTCTGAGCGAGATCCGGCTTTCGTTGCCGGCAATCAGGCGGCGGATGTTCGAATGGTGCCGCACGACGATCAGCAGCGCTATGCCGGAGATCACCAGAGCGCTCCCGCGATCGGCGAGCACGATCGCAAGAGCCGCGCCGGCCACGGCCGCGACGAGAGCGGCGAGCGAGGAATACTGAAACACCAGGGCGGTGACGAGCCACAACAGAGCCGCCAACAGCGCCACCGGCCAGGCCAGCGCCAAGAGGACCCCGAAGCCCGTAGCCACCCCCTTGCCGCCGCGAAACCCGAGCCAGACCGGAAACATGTGGCCGAGGATGACCGCGGCGGCAGCGGCGAGCGCCGCTTCCCGGCTGAACGCGGCGCCGATCGCGACCGCCGCCGCCCCCTTCGCCAGATCGAGCAGCAATGTCGCCAGGGCGAGGGCCTTATGGCCGGTGCGCAGGACGTTGGTGGCGCCGATATTGCCGGAGCCGACACCGCGGATGTCGCCCGCTCCGGCGGCGCGGGTCAGCACCATGCCCCAGGGGATCGAACCCAGCAGATAGCCGATAAGCGCGGCGGCGATCACCCCGCTCATCGCGGCCGCCCTGAGATCCTCTTAACGAGGGCAGGTGTGGCCGATGGCTGGCGCTGCGGCTCACCCCCTCCCAAACCCTCCCCCATCAAGGGGGAGGGCTCGACTACGCTCCCTCCCCCTTGATGGGGGAGGGCTGGGGTGGGGGTGATGCGGCGCCGATCTCTCTGTGCTGCTTGAACGTGCATCCCCTTATTCCTCCCGCCGAAAAATCGTGCGGCCGTCGACCAATGTGCGCAGGACCCGACCCCTGACCGCGCGGCCGTCGAACGGCGAGTTCTTCGATTTCGAGCGGAATTGATCGGTATCGATGACCCAGGAGGACTCCGGGTCGAACAACACCAGATCGGCGGGCGCGCCCGGCGCCAGGCGGCCGACCGGCAGGCGCAGGATCTCGGCGGGGCCATGCGTCAGTCGGCGCATCAGGTCGAGCAACCCCAGATGACCGTCGTGATAGAGTTCAAGCGACAGCGGCAGCAGGGTTTCCAGCCCGACGATGCCGCAGGCCGCCGAGCTGAACGGCAGGCGCTTTGAATCCTGGTCCCACGGCGCGTGGTCGCTGGCGATCGCGTCGATCGTGCCGTCCGCAAGCCCGGCGGCGACCGCCTGCCGATCCTCCTCGCTGCGCAATGGCGGCGACAATTTGGCGAAGGTCCGATAATCGCCGATCACGGTCTCGTTCAATGTGAAATAGGGCGGGGCGGTGTCGCAGGTCACCGGCAGCCCGCGCGCCTTCGCCATGCGGATCGCGGCGATCGCGGCGGACGTCGACAGATGGGCGGCGTGATAGCGCGCGCCGGTGATCTCGACGAGCCGCAGATCGCGCTCGACCAGGATGACCTCGGCCATCGGCGTGATCGCCGGCAGGCCGAGCCGCGTCGCCACCTCGCCCTCGGTGACCTCGCCGGCGCCGGCGAGGCTCGGCTCTTCGGGGTGCTGCAAGACCAAGAGGTCGAACGTGCTCGCATAAGACAGCGCGCGCCGCATGACCAGCGCATCGGCGATCGCGGCGACGCCGTCGGTAAAGCCGAGCGCGCCCTGGGCCGCGAGCAGGCCCATCTCGACCAGTTCGCGCCCCATCAGGCCCTTGGTCGCCGCGGCGTAGGTGTGGAGCTTCGACAGCCTCACCTCGCGGGCGCGGCGGGCAAGGAACTCGACGACCGAGCCGTCGTCGACCGGCGGGTCGGTGTTCGGCAACGCGACCATCGTCGTGACCCCGCCGGCGGCGGCGGCGCGCCCGCCGCTGGCGATCGATTCCATGTGCTCGGCGCCGGGCTCGCGTAATTGCACGCGCATGTCGACAAGGCCGGGCGCGAGGCAGAGCCCGGCGCAGGCGACCGTCTCGGCATCGGCGGCATCGATGCGGCCGCCGATGGCGGCGATCCGCTCGCCCTCGACGAGCAGATCGCCTGCGGCATCGCGCCCGCTCGCCGGATCGAGGAGGCGCGCGCCGCGGAACAGGAGCCTTGTGTTCACAATCTCATCCCGGGGCTCATTCCGGAGGCGGCGCATTGCCGCCGCCGCGCGCCAGGATTTCGAGACAGGCCATGCGCACCGCGACCCCCATCTCGACCTGCTCGCGGATCAGGCTGCGGTCGATGTCGTCGGCGATCTCGCTGCCGATCTCGACCCCGCGGTTCATCGGACCCGGATGCATGATCAATGCGTCCGGCTTGGCGGCGCCGAGCTTGTCGTGATCGAGCCCGAAAAAATGGAAGTATTCGCGCGTCGACGGCACAAAGGAGCCGTGCATGCGCTCGCTTTGCAGGCGCAGCATCATCACGATGTCGGCGCCGGCAAGGCCCCGGATCATGTCGTGGCAGACCTCGACCCCGAGCCGCTCGACCGCCGCCGGCAGCAGGGTGCGCGGCGCCACGACCCGGACGCGCGTCCCCATCGTATTGAGCAGGGCGATGTTCGAGCGCGCGACCCGGCTGTGCAGGACATCGCCGCAGATCGCGACGGTGAGCCCGCCGAGTCGGCCCTTGCGCCGCCGGATCGTCAAGGCGTCGAGCAATGCCTGGGTCGGATGCTCGTGGCTGCCGTCGCCGGCATTGACGACGGCGCAATCGACTTTTTCGGAGAGGAGCTGCACGGCCCCCGATTCGGGATGGCGCACGACCAGCACGTCGGGGTGCATCGCGTTCAACGTCATCGCCGTGTCGATCAACGTCTCGCCCTTGCGCATCGAGCTGGCGTCGACCGCCATGTTGATGACGTCGGCGCCGAGCCGCTTGCCGGCCAGTTCAAACGAGGTGCGGGTGCGGGTCGAGTTCTCGAAAAAGCAGTTGACGATCGTACGGCCGCCGAGCAGCGCGTGCTTCTTCTCGGCCTGGCGATTGAGGGCGACATAGCCGTCGGCGAGATCGAGAAAGCGGTCGATGTCGGCGGGCGACAGCCCCTCGATCCCGAGCAGATGGCGCTGCCGATAGGCGCTCTGGGGCGCGGTTTGCATGAGACCGGGACTATAGGGAGGGGGGTGCGACACGGCAAGGCCGGGCGGCGATCTCGGCAGCGCGCGGGCCGTCGACGAGGGTCAGGACCAGCGCATGCCCGACCAGGTCCGCGGGCCGAGCATCGCTCACCGGGACGCGAAAGAGGGCGCTCCGGCCGTCGGCGGCGAGGGTCACCTGCGGCCGCCCGAAGGAGGCGTCCCCGGCGCCCTCGACAAACAGGTCGGGGGCGACGAACTTCGCGCCGGTGCTGCGCAGGCGAACCCACAGGCCGCGCCCGCCGTCGACGCCGATCCCGTCGACGACGACATGAGCGGCCGCGGCGGGCTTCGGCACGCGGGCGGCAAAGCGTGCGATCAGCGGCGCCTGCGGGCCCGGCCGGGCGGAGCCCTGCGGCACGGCGAGAGCGAGTTCGGCGTGGTAGGGCACGCAGAGCGCGGCACAGACCGCGTAATCGAGGGCGGCGTGCAGGGTTGCCGGCCGGCCGGGCCGGGCGAGCGTCACCGTTACCGGCAGGACGACGTCGCCGTCATAGCCGGCGCTGTCGAAGCCCTGCACCGAGAAGCGCCGCGGCGCGGGCCAGGCGAGGGCCGCCCGGGCCAGGTTTTGCGAGCCGTGCCAATCGACCCGCGGCGCCATCCCGGCGTCGCCGGGAGAACGCCAATAGGTGTGCCAGCCGGGCGCCGGGCGGATCTCGATTCCGGCCAGGAATTGCGCCGACGATCCCGTCGCCTCGCTCGCCGCGACGAGTCGGGCCGCGGCGTGCGCATCGCCGACCCAGGGC
>DATFCQ010000019.1:0-18587 GCA_035252905.1 Allostellaceae bacterium
GGCGGCGTCTTGCCATGCGGCCTGACCTGCTCGATCAGCGGTTCCCAAACTGCCCATGCTGCGTCGGTGAAAACCTGGTATCCATGTTCCTCTGTCATGCCCAGAATATGGGCATAGATCTCAAGCTCTAACAGGCCCTAGGGAGAGGTGGTTGTTTCAAAGCATTGCTCTATGCCGCGGCGCCGGCCATCGGCCGCAAGGCGCCGAAACCAGCCCCATCCCTTTCGTTGTCAGCGGCGGTCGGCGGTGCCGCTCCAGCCCTTCTGCGAGATGTCAATGATGATACCGTCAGGGTCCTTGAACTTGCGCTCGAAATTCTCCTTTTCGGTATCATTTCCAAGGTCGAAAAAGAACGTGCCGCCGGCCGCCTCTATCTGCTTCTGCGCCTCCGCCAAGTCCTCGACCTGAAAGCCGAAATGGTGCGCCCCGACATAATTCTTCGGGTCTTTCAGGCCGGAGCCCCGCTCCTCGCGGTAATGCAGGAGGGCGAGGTTGATCACGCCGTCGGTCATATATTGGGCCGAGCTCCAGCCGAGATCCTCATACCCGGCCCGCTTCAACCCGAAGGCCTCTTCGTAGAAGCGCGCCGAGCGTTCCTGATCCTTCACCACGATCGCAAAATGCCGCAGCTTCGCCATCGCCCGTCTCCTCGCACATCCCCGGCCCAACCGGAAGCAGGCCGTGCCTCTGTTCGGTCGTAGAGCGTCGTTGACCCTCAAGAATGTAGAGGGCTTACATCTCGGCGCGCAAGACTGCCGAACGCGGCAGAATCGGCGGGAACGAGGGCGAGGGTCGGGTGCCCGAGAATGACAACGCGGCAGCGCGCGGCGCGCCCGGTGCTCAGGGCTGAGGGGTAACGCGAGATGGCAGCGCAGCCGGGCTTCGAGGTCGAATTGACGGTCAACGGCATGCGCATCCGCAGGCAGGTGGCGGGGCGGCAGCATCTCGCCGATTTCCTGCGGGAAGAGCTGGAATTGACCGGCACGCATCTCGGCTGCGAGCACGGCTCGTGCGGGGCGTGCACGGTGCTGCTCGACGGCGCGGCGGTCCGCGGCTGCCTCGTGCTGGCAGTGCAGGCCGCGGGTCGGTCCGTCGAAACGATCGAGGGCCTGTCCGAGCGCGGCTCCCTCGCCGAACTGCAGGACGCCTTCATCACCCGCAATGCGGCGCAGTGCGGCTATTGCACCGCCGGGATGCTGCTGACCGCCGCCGAACTGCTGGCCGAGGGCAGAGCGATGAGCCGCGACGAGATCCGCGCCTTCATCTCGGGCAATTTCTGCCGTTGCACCGGCTATCAGGCGATCGTTGACGCAATCGCCGATGTCCTCGGCCGCCGGACCTCGGGTCAGCGGGCGGTGAGAGAGGACCCTTCAGACGCCGCCGGCGGCACTCATATCGGCCGCCGGGTGCCGCGCAGCGAGCTGCCGCGTCTGCTCGCCGGTCGCGGCCGCTATGTCGGCGACCTGAAACTGCCCCGAATGCTGCACCTGGCGTTTCTGCGCAGCCCCTATGCGCATGCCGGGATTGTCGCCCTCGACGCCGTCGCGGCAAAGAGCGCACCCGGCGTCGCGCGGGTCTTCACCGGTGCCGATCTCGTGCCGCTTTGCGAGCCGCTGGTCGGCGTCGCGCGTCATCGCCGCGGCCATAAATCGGCCCCCCAATACCCGATGGCGGTCGAGCGCGCAGTGTGGCAAGGGCAGCCGGTTGCGGCCGTCGTTGCGGCAAGTCGGGCCGAGGCGGAGGATGCGGCCGAGCTGATCGAGGTTCAATGGGAGGAGGTGCCGGTGCTGCTCGACGCCGAAGCAGCGCTGCGAGCGGCGCCGATCCACCGCGAGTTGGGCGACAACCTGGCCTTCGAGCATCGCATCTCGGCCGGCGATCTCGACAAGGCCGTCGCCGAGGCCGCCGTGGTCGTCGAGGAGGTCTTCCGCTTCGAGCGACAGACCGGTCTGACCCTGGAGCCGCGCGGGCTCGTCGCCGATTACGATCCGGCGGCCGACACGCTGACCGTCCACCATTCGCACCAGTCGCCGTTCCAGATGCAGGACGTGTTCAGCCGCCATCTGCGCATCCCGGAACATCGGGTGCGGGTCGTTGCGCCTGACATCGGCGGCGGCTTCGGGCTCAAGATCAACGTCTATGCCGAAGAGCTGGCGGTCGCGGCGATCGCGAAGGTGATGGGGCGGCCGGTCAAATTCCTCGCCGACCGGCTCGAATCGTTTCTCGCCGACGCTCACGTGCGCGACCACAGCATCAGGGCCAGGCTGGCTGCCGACGGCGGCGGCCGCATCACCGCGATGGAAGTCGACGATCTCGCGGCGATTGGCGCCTACGGCATGCCGCTGCGCTTCAACATCGCCGAAGGCATGATGGCAATCATGTTTGCCGGGGCGCCCTATGCGATCGCGCACTACCGCGGGCGCACGCGCAGCGCCTATGTCAACAAGAACCTGATCGGCATGTATCGCGGCGTCGGCATTCCGCTCGCCTGCGTCGTCACCGAAGTGCTCGCCGACCGTGCCGCTGCTGCGCTGGGCATCGACCCCGCGCTGTTCCGGCGGCAAAATTTCTGGCCGGGGGCGGCACTGCCGCTGACGACGCCGGGAGGCATTCGCCTCGAATCCGTTTCGCTGTACCAATGCCACGACCGCCTCCTCGCGGCCATGGATTACGACCGCCTGCGCGATGAGCAGAAGGTCCTGCGGACGCAGGGCATCTATCGCGGGATCGGCGTCGCGAATTTCCTCGAGGCAACCGCGTACGGGCCGCCCTATTACGGGCCTTCCGAGGCGCGCATATCGGTCCAGGACGGCTGCACGTTGCGGCTCGAACCGTCGGGCGTCTTCCGCTGCCTGACCAGCACCACCGACCAGGGGCAGGGGACCTTGACCGGTCTCCGCCAGATCGTCGCCGACACGCTCGGCGTCGCGCTCGAAGACGTGGTGGTCGCCGGCGGCGACAGCGGCGCTTCACCCTATGGCGGCGGCGCCTGGGCCTCGCGCGGCATGGCGGTCGGCGGCGAGGCGGCGCTGAAGGCCGCGCGTACGCTGAAGGCGAGCATCCTGGCGTTGGCCGGCGTGATCACGCAGGCGCGGCCGGAGCAGCTCGATATCAGGCAGGGCCTGGTCGTCAACCGGCTGACGCTGGCGCCGGTGATCAGCCTCGCCGAAATCGGCAAGATCGGCTATTTCCGCCAGGACACGCTGCCCAAGGACTTCGCGGTCGAGCTGACGGCAAGCTGCGGCCATGTCGACAACCACACCCCCTATTACATGGCGAACGGCGCGCATGGCGCCCATGTCGAGGTCGATATCGCGACCGGCTTCGTCCGGGTCCTGGCGTATTGGGCGGTCGATGACTGCGGCCGCGTCGTCAACCCGCTGCTGGTCGACGAGCAGGTGCGCGGCGGCGTCGTTCAGGGGATCGGTGCCGTGCTCTACGAGGAGTGCCGCTACAACGAGACCGGCAGCATGATCAACGCGTCGATGGCGGATTACCTGGCGCCCACGGCGGGTGAGATGCCGGACATCGTCGTCGAACATGTCGAGACGCCGGAGCCCACGACCGCGCTCGGCGCCAAAGGCATCGGCGAAGCTGGCGTCATCGGAGCCATGGGAGCAGTTTGGGTCGCCGTCAATGATGCGCTCCGCCCGCTGGGCGCCAGCATAGCGCACCAGCCCTTTACGCCCGAACGCGTCTTGCTGGCCATCGCGGCGGGAGCTCGGCGGAAGTCTGAGGGAGCTGCTGTATGATTCCTGAACCCATGGCCTCTCGGTTCGGGCCTAAGTGGCGCATCCGGTAAATAAGGGGGACATCCGGAGCGACAGCGGCCCCAGAGCGGTGCGGCATGGTATCAGCCTTCCGCACCTGAAAATCTCAATCAACTTGCCGGATGCACCACTGAGATCCCGGTTCAGTGCCTATTCACAATACTGCTTCGGCATGGAAAGGCAGATCGGCTCCTGCGGCGATAGGGCAATGACCATTTCCCCTCGGCATGTTTGCCAAGTTAAAAATTTTGCCATTGAGTGGTTTTCCCGTTACTAAATATCACAATAAGTTACAGGTGATGTTTCTGCGGTTCATACGGACGTTACAGCCGGCACGTATGCTGGCGGGCATATGAACGGCTCCCGTACCTTCGGGGCCAGAGCCATGAAGGGGACATCTTTATGGATGACTTTGCCCGCTTGCTTGAGGCAGAGATTCCACGGCTGCGGCGTTATGCGCGCGCTCTGACCCGCGACGTGGTCCGCGCCGACGATCTCGTCCAAAATTGCCTTGCGCGTGCGATCACCAAAAAGCATCTATGGCAGGCTGGCACCGATCTGCGCGCCTGGCTCTTCACGATCCTGCACAATCAGCACGTCAACGACGTCCGGCGCTTGGTGCGCGAGGGCGTCAGTGTCTCAGTTGAAGACGTGACGTCGGTGCTGACAGTCGAATCCAACCCTAACGCCTCCCTTCAGCTACGTGATCTCGAACGGGCAATCGCCGCTCTGCCCGAGGAGCAGCGTCAGGTGATCCTGCTCGTCGGCCTCGAAGAGATGCGTTATGAGGATGTCGCGCAGATTCTCGGCATCCCGATTGGCACAGTGCGCTCGCGCTTGTCACGCGGCCGCGAAACGCTGCGCAGACTGATGGGGATGAAAGAAGGCCCGGCGGTCGCCGAAGCGGCCAAGCCGCCGCCCGCCAGCCCTGCCGAATACATTGCCAGGCGCGCGGCATGAGCCCCAGCGACTGACTATCTCCGCTCCCGTTCAGGAATCTAATTGGTTTTCCCGCGTCTGGCGACCGTGATCACAGTATAGAGGATGGTCATGATCCCTATTGCTGGAAGTAGTCTGAGTATTCGTCAATCCCATGGTTTTTGAAGGCTATACGCCTTTCGGGGTACAGCGTGAAGCGAAGCGCCGGCTCGCTCGGATGCCAGCCCACCGGTCGGGCTGTGCATCGAGCGCTGGTTCGACGTGCTGATCCGGCGCGGCCCGACCCGGGCCCTGAGGCGGAGCTTCCTCAGCGCCGATAACCTAGCCAGCATCGAGCCCTGGCGCGGGCTGTTGGCCGATAACTCGCCCGGGACGCTGCCGCCGGCCATCCCGCTTTTCGTCGCGCAAGGCACGGCCGACCCCAGCCCAGCAGAAGAGCTTCGAGCTGCTCGCACCGACCGCGAGCGTACCCGGCAACGCTCCGCGTTTTCCTGGAAGAGGCGCGCGTAATCGGCGGTTTATGCTTTAAGGAAATCTCGTCTGGTATCGCTCTTCCTGCGCTGTCCCACCCTTTGATCCGACAGAGGCAAAGGGACAAACGATCCCAATCGGTGTTTGATGAGGGTTCCGCGGAAACGGAAAGGGCGCATGCATCCAGCCGGAAAGAGGCCGATCGAGAATCTCCCGGCTCGCTCCCTGCCAGCCGATCGGGAAGCGGCTCTGGAAGCACGCATCGCCGAACTTGAAGACGAGTTACGGGCGCGCGACGACTTTCTCGCGATCGCCGCGCACGAGTTGCGCAATCCGATGACGCCGATCAGTGCGCAGATCGAGCTGCTGTTGGCCATGGTGCGCCATATGCCCGGAGCCGTTCCCGAGAGAATTGTGCAGGGCCTCGAGCGGCTCGAGTGCTCGGTGGATGCCTATCTCCGACGCGCGACCATCCTTCTCGAAGTGTCCCGCATCAATTCCGGCAATCTCAGTCTGGACGCCGCCGAGGTGGACCTCTCGGCCCTCGTACGAAAAGTTGCGGTCGGCACGATCCCCGCGGCGGAGCGGGCAGGCTGCCGGGTTCGCCTGACCGTGCAAGAGGGGATCTCCGGGATGTGCGATGCGACGGCGATGGAGCAGATCTTGGAAAATCTTCTGTCGAACGCCATTCGATACGGAGCCGGGCGACCTGTCGAAGTCGCGTTCGCAAGCGACGGCGGCGTAGCCCAGCTCTCGGTGCGTGACCAAGGGATTGGAATATCGCCGAGCGATCAGGCGCAAATCTTCGAGCGGTTCCACAGGCTGGATCAAAAAAGTGCTCAGGGAGGTTTCGGGGTGGGCCTGTGGATCACCCGTCAGCTGGTGCATGCGATGCGGGGCGAAATCGCCGTCTCGAGCGCTCCAGGCGCCGGCTCGACCTTTACGGTAACGTTGCCGCTTTTGTCGGGTGGCAAGGCCGATGGATGATGGCCCGGCCGGCCGGCCGCAGCTCGAACGCATCCCTACCGGGGTACCGGGGCTGGATGCCATCCTGTCCGGCGGACTTCTCCGCGGCGGCCTGTTCATTATCGAGGGCTCGCCCGGAGCCGGGAAGACAATCCTCGGTAACCAGATCTGCTTTCGCCACGTCGCGAACGGCGGTCGCGCCCTGTATGTGACCTTGCTGGCCGAAAACCATGCGCGGATGTTGCTGCATATCGGCCAGCTCGGCTTCTTCGAGGAAACGGTAATTCCCGACCGCCTCTATTACATCAGCGCGTTTCGCGTCCTCGAAGAGGATGGGCTGGCCGGCGTGCTGCAATTGCTGCGCCGCGAGATCCAGGCGCACGATGCCGGCGTCCTGGTGCTCGACGGGTTTGCCGCAATCGAAGACGCGGCGGCGTCCATCCGCGAGTTCAAGAAATTCATCCATCAACTTCAAGCACATGCCGCGATTGCGAACTGTACGATGCTCCTGCTGAGCGGTGCGAAGCCGGTATCGGCCGAGCACACATTGGTGGACGGCGTCATTGAGCTCCAGACGAAACTCTACGGCAGACGCGCGGAGCGGAGCCTGCAAGTCCACAAACTCCGTGGCTCCGGCTACATGCGGGGCGAGCATTCATTCCGTATCACCGGCGGCGGGATCGCCGTCTATCCCCGCACCGAAGCATTGCTCGCCAGCCCCTCGACCGTCGATCGCGTGACCGGACCGCCGACGGCAACGGGCCTCACCCAGCTCGACCGCATCATGGGCGGCGGGTTCCCGCATCGCTCGACGGCGCTGCTGGTCGGGCCCCCCGGCATCGGCAAGACGACCCTCGGCCTGCATTTTCTGAGCCAATGCGACGAGGAAAATCGCGGGCTTCATTTCGGGTTCTATGAGACGCCGGCGGCAATCTCGGACAAGGCCAGAGCTCTCGGCCTGCCGGTCGAACGGCTGATTGCCCAGGGGCATGTCGAAATCATCTGGCAGCCTACTGCGGAGGGCTTGCTCGACGAGGTATGCCACCGGCTTATCGAGACCGTCAGGCGTCGGGGCATCCGCCGTCTTTTTATAGACGGGCTTCAGGGATTTGAGAGGTTGGCGACCGATCAGGAGCGCCTGAAGCACATCTTCTCGGCCTTCAGCAACGAATTCCGAGGGCGCGATGTGAGCACCCTCTATACCTCGGAAGCCGATCTTATCGGCCCCATGGCCGGACTTCCTCTCAGCGGCCTCTCTCTGCAAGGCGTCTCGTGTATCGCAGAGATCATTCTGGTGACGCGCTATGTCGAGCTTCGCTCCGAGCTGCACCGGATGATCTCTGTACTGAAGGTCCGAGACCTGGAGATCAACTCGGCGTTGCACCGGTTTACGATCACCAATCATGGAATAGTTATCGAGCCCGACTCGAACAGCGCGGAAAAAAATTCTGGCGCAAGCGACACGTCAGGGTGGAAGTCCGGTCTTGAGGGCGGCTCCGGACGCCCCTCGTAGAGGCGAGGAATAGTGTGGCGCTGATCCTGGTGGTCGAGGACGAATACAGCATCGCCGAGGTGCTCGAAGCCGTATTGGCGGATGCGGGCCATGAGGTGGTTACCGCGATGAACGGCCGACAAGGATTGGAGCGTCTCCGGGATCGGCGGCCGGCCCTGATATTGCTCGACTTTATGATGCCTATAATGGGCGGCCCTGCAATGCTCGAGGCGATGAAGGCGGATCCGGTGCACCGCGATGTTCCTGTCGTGGTCATGAGTTCGCTTCCGGAAAGCGCCGTTGCCAAAGCCGCGAAGAGTCAGTATGCGGCGTTTCTGCGCAAGCCGTTCAAGATCAAAGCTGTCGTTGAGCTTGTAAATGCCGTACTCGATCAGCATGCATAAGTGTCCATCCGGAAACAATCCAATAAGTTTAAGCTGATTAGTCGTCATTCCCGCGAAAGCGAGAATCCAGGGCCCCAGCGTTACGGCGCTTGCCCTGGACCTCCGCTTTCGGGGGGGGCGACGGTAACTCATTGAGGATGAATGCCGTTTTCCGGACGGACACTAAGCTCGACTTTGGCCATTTCATAGCGTAAGCCTTTGAAAAGACTGAAAACGGACTGAATTTCAGCCAAAGGACTAAACAATTGATTTCATTAGCTGAATCCCTCAAATGGCCAAAGTCGAGCTAAGAGCCTGTTTAAGTCGCGCCACCCCTCCTTCTGTCATCCCGGCGAAGGCTGGGATCCACCGCTCCGCAAACTCCTGCTGTTGATTCCATTTCCTCGACCCGGCGAACCCGGCAGCAATCGTGCTGCGGAACCCTGGATCCTGGCCTGCGCCGGATGACAATAGAGAGCAGATAAGAATAGGGCACCGGACACGGCCATGATACGGATTCACACAGGCTCTAAGAGACCGACGCATCGGAAAAGCATTCTTCTGGCTGCCGATCGATCGTGCCGTTCCTCTTTGTGTTAAATCGTGGTAGGAACACGCATTACTGTGATTACAGCATCGATTGTCACCTAAACAACGAAAAGACCGAACAGATGGGAACGAATTTCTCTTCTGGGCGGTCCAAAATGTCTATGGTGATTGTGGATGTTCGGCCTATTTTGTGACTTATTCTCTGGACAGGAAATCAGGATTGCAGCATGTAGTCTTCCTTGCCTCAAAACTGTCCGATTCCAGGACAGTCAAATTGCCGACCCCGAGGCTTTCCGCCATGCTGCCGAGGCTTTCGACGAGGCTCGGATTGCGTGGCGGCATGGCCGAGCGCCCAGGTCGCGCGCCGCAGATCGACCGCCATCGCCTTTGTTAGCGAGCGCGCGCCGCCCTTCGAGGCGACATAGGCGGCGCGCTCGGGCCGTGCCACCGCGGCGAGCTGCGAGGTCACGGTGACGATGCCGCCGCCCTGGCGACGCCGCTGCTCAGCGTCGAGCGCCGCGGAGAATAGCCCACGCGGGTCGCTCAGGCCGAGCTTCTCTGCTGAGGTGAGCGAATACTTCTACGTTGAGCCCAGGCGCCTTCTGGCTGGGCGGTTGAAGAGCCCTGACTCAGGCAAGCTCACCAGACCCGACGCCCGCGGCTTACAGCAATCGATTCGGCATCGCAATCGGCACGAACGGTGCCGGATCGGAGATCACCCGGTCGTACAGCTCGGGACTGTTGCGTTCGCGCACTCCCAGGATGTATTCGAGCTTGCGGCTTCCGGGGCGGCGGTGATCGGGGCACTGATCATGCCGCGGTCGGCGACGATGCACACGCGGCTCACACCAAAGCGCGCACAGCGTAGCCGGACGCCCGTGCCAGCAGCAGATGGCTGCCGAAAACAAGGAGCAGATTTTCATGAACGCAGCGCCTGGGCGGGCCGCCGTTTTTGCGATAATCCTGGTGACACTCTGTTGCGGCAGCGGACCCGGTGCGCAGTCCCCTGTCGCGTACGCGCAGACCGTCGGAAAAGACCACTTGCAGAGTTTGGAAGAAGACATAGCGAGACTCAAAAAAGACCTCGGACCAGCTGCAAGAGAACAATTGCAGGACCTTGCCAACCGTATGCCGCGTTTCTTCAGATTGCACGAACGCGAAATAGCCATGGTGGTCAGCTTTCTTCCCGAACAACTTAGATCCAAAGCCGATATTTTTGTAGAAATTCTTAATCATGCTGTTTTGTCTGCAAAAGAAAACATTGAACACACGAGAAAAGAAATAAAAATTTATTTGCCAGAACATTTGCTGCAGGAAATATCCGAACGGGGGTTTCCACAGGCCGTAGCCAGTTATTACGAAAAAAACTGCGGCGAATTCGGAAAACCCTCGCTGTATTGGAATCTTAACGAAGCTATCCTGGACGAAATAGAAATCATAGAATCGCAGTACAAATCAAAGCGAGAGCGAACCTGCCGTATGATTCAGGTGGCCGTCGCCGCCTATCCGGCAATCGGCATGGCGATCCTCAACGGGGGGAGCTGAGGGCGCAACCGAGGCCGAGGGGCGTGGATCGGCGTTTTGAGGTGAGGCCCGTTTCATGGCGTCGCCCCGGCAGGGCTGAAACGAAGAACCTCCGCCGACGAGAGCGGGGCTCGGGGGTAGTCGGAGAACCGGATCAGCGCGGCGGTTTCGTAGCTTCGCGTGCTGCATGGGCGCGGTCGAGCGCCGCGCCGGCGGATCATCGTATGGCGAGGAGACCGTCGAGATTTTTGTCGAGGCCGACTTTGAAATGCACGCAACGGTGGTCGATCTGCTGTCACCGGCTCACCTGCCTTGGCGCAAAACCTTCTCGTTCAGCCTCCTGGCCTGAACCGAGCAGCAATCCCAGCGGCAGCGACTCGCCGTACAGCGTGCTGCGCTCTGTGCGCCCGACGGGGGTAAATGCCTTGATGCTGCCGGTACGCGCGGGGGCGACGCCCGCTCTCTCCAGTTTCGTGGCGATCTGGTTGCGCAGCGACTTTGGGACATCCAGGCTTCGGTCGCCGACGACACGGGCTGCCCGCAAAAACAGCACGTGCAATTCCAGCAGCTCTGCTTCACCCCAATCGAAATCCTGGAAGGCGGCATAGGCGCGCGCAACCATCTCCGGCGGAACCACGCTCTCCGGTCCCGCATGGAACGGCGTGCGGCTCAACAGCAGGCCCAGGGCGGCGAGATAGGGTGCGCAGTGCTGCTTCACCTCGATGCGCTGCGACGCCTGCCTGATGAAGGTCTCGATCAGATCTGCCTTCGTCTGCCTGGGCAGACGTTCGAGCGAACCTGCAAGCCGGATCAGTTCGGGCGATGCTCGTCCGCTGCGGATGGCGTTCAGTTCGCCGGCCAACAGCGCTTCCTGCCGGTCGGGCGTCAATCCCCCCGCCACGCGGCGCCACAGGATGTATTCCTGCACCTTGCTGCGTTTGCCGGGGAAGCAAAGCCCCGCATCGTGCAACCGCCATAGTTCGTCCATGCGCAGCGCGTCCCCGATAAACCCGAAGCCGGGGCGCAGCAGGAATCCGGCCAGGGTGAGCCAAGCCTCCTCATGCTCCGCCGAAAGTTTGCGCCCGGCCATACGCTCGTTCAACGAAGGCCAGAGATCACGCAGCAGGGCCGCATTCCACTCATGCCGAGCCAGACCGAAGCTGCGTTCCAGATGCTTCAGCACCGAGTTGGCGGTCAGTCTTTCGGATTTCGGTGCGGGCTTGCTGAACGTGTTCGCAATACGCCCATGTGCGGCATGCCGGGCTTCGGTCGTCGCATTTGGTTCCACAGGCAGCGCTTCAGGCTGGCCGCCTGAACCCGCATTGCTCTGCTCCTGCGGGCGAAGATTGAATTCCAGCGGCCAGGACTGCTGACTCGACGGGTCCGTGCTGACGCACGAGATCTGCAGCAGTCCCAGCGCGTTCGTCTTCGCCGCGAGACGAACCGGCACGCTACGGTCCGACCCGCCCTGTCCGTCGGCGGTGCGGATGATCGTTTGCAGCGGCGGCAGCCGATGGAACGCTTCGACGTCCCCCGACAGAACGTCGCCCGCTCGGCACCTGCCGTGCCGGGTGGACGACCACGCCTGAAAACTCACCGGCCGGTCGGTCCGCACCTCAAGCCCGGGCAGGTCGATGTCGAACATTTGCTCTGCGTCCGCATTGCGCGGCAGCACGCACACCAGAGCGGGCGTCTTCTGTTCGCCCCGCGCCGTCTGAACCTGCAGGAATACCGCGCGTGCGGCCCCCGCCGCGATGCGCCGCGACCGGCCGTGCAGCAGCTTGCCGAACCGTGCAGCGCCGCGCGCGACGGCGAGGTCGGGTTCGGCGTTTTCCAGTTCGATCGGCCGCGCACCGTCCTGCCAGGCGGAGATCTGGTCCAAGAGCCGCTCACGCAGCACCGCGGCATGTAGCGAGCCGCCGTTGAAGAGCACCGCATCGACACGCGGGCGCTCGCGGAGGAAATCGGCCAGATGATGCGTCACCGCGCTGTCGGCCGCATAGGGCAAGCCCCACTCCTGCAACGCCCCGTACATGCGATGGGGTCGGGCGCGCGCGTCGCGCAGCGGAAAGAAGCCGTCGAGCACCAGCCGCTCGACCTCGTCGCGTGTCAGGTTTGCCGTCTGTGCGCCGGCGATCAGGCCGGAGCCGCGGCCCGGCAGTGCCACGGCGAACCGGTCGTCGGCGGTCGCACTGTCTGACAGCGCCTTCTCCTTCAGATCGCGGCATAAGGCGACCAGCTGATCCCAGCGGGGGCCGGAAATGTGGCCTCGTTCGCCACCGGACAGTCGCGTTTCCAGCAGAACGGCGAGTGCAAGGTCGATGTTGTCGCCGCCCAGCAGGATGTGCTCGCTGACGGCGACGCGCCGGATATCGGGGATCGCGCCAGAAGCACCCAGCCGCACCTCGAACAGGCTGAAATCGGAGGTTCCGCCGCCGATATCGACGACGAGGATATGCCGGGACTGCACGCCCTGCTCACCCGATGCCGCCCACAACGGTTCGGCACCAGGATGCTGTTCCAACCAGCAGTAGAAGGCTGCCTGCGGCTCCTCCAGCAGTTTCACGCTGCCCGGGAATCCTGCCTCCTCTGCGGCTGCCAGCGTCAGCTTCTGCGCGGCGACGTCGAACGATGCGGGCACCGTGACGGTGACCTCCTGGTCATCGAAGGCGCAATCGGCGAAGCGGTCGTTCCAGACCCCGCGCAGATAATTCAGGATCAAAGCGGAGGCGCGCACCGGCGAGATCTTCTGGTCCGGTCCGATATCTTCCGAGCCCCAGGGCAGGATCGGCGCGGCGCGGTCCGCCATATGATGGCACAACCAGGATTTGGCGGAGCGCACCACGCGGCCCGGCATTTCCGCCGCTCTGCGCCGGGCAAGACGGCCGACGATCCATGCCTGGGTCCCTGGCACCTTGCCGCGCAGCTGCTGGGCGAGCGCATCTTCCGGCAGGTACAGGAACGAGGGCAGCATCGGCGCCTCGACAAGCGTCTCCGGCGTTTCCCATTGCTGGATCGGCAGCGCCTCCGGCGGCGCATCGCCGTTCAGCGGGGCATAGGCGAGCGCGGAATTGGTGGTGCCGAGGTCGATGCCGATTGAGAAGCGGGCTGCGCTCATGGGCTAAGACTGCGGAAGGAGACGAATGCGTCGATCGGGCGATGGCATATCATCCATGGATGGGTTACCGGCCTCCCCGATCCGAAGCCTGGGCTACTCGGTGCGCACCTGAAACTCAATCTTCCACCTGCGGTCGGAGTTGACGTGCTTCATCCAGAGTTCGAGCGTGCCAAGCTCGGTAACGACGGACTCGATCCGCACCGGCACGACCTGACCGGCCGGCATATCGGGCAGCGGGGGAAGCTCCACCTCCAGCAGACTTGTCTCTTCCATCTGCCGTTCGGCGTCGGGCACGATCTGTCCGGGCGTATCGCCGCTGCGTACGGCCGAGGAGAAGAAGCGGAAGTCCGCCGCCTGGCCGGTCATCAAGCCGAACTCGCGTCCTTCGATCAGCAGCTCGGTTCCTTCCTCCATCCCTTGCGGCACGACGCACAGCGCTTTTACTGGCGGGCGGAAGCCGGGAACCGCCGGCATCGAACTCTCTAGGCCGACATAGTACGAGCGCGCCGCGCCGGCCTTGATGCGCATGCCCTTGCCGGTGGCGCGGTGCCGCCCATAGACAGCCGCGCCTTGCGCAACGGCGAGATCCGGCTGAAAGCCTTCCAGCTCACGCACCGCCTGCCCACCGTTCCATGACGCCAGCAACTCCAGCACCCGGGCCCGGATCGGCGCGGCCTTGAATACGCCGCCGTTGAACAGCACGGCCGTCGGCATCAGAGACTGCGTGCCGGCGCGGTCGCCGACCAGCGCGGCCAGTTTGTCGCTCGCCTTCACATTTTGCAGGCTGCGCGTGAGGAACCGGGCCAGATGCTTGCTGATCACCGGATCGGACGCGTACGGCAGCCCGAATTCCTGCAGCCCCGCTCGGCGGGCCTCTTGCGGCAGTTCGTCGATCGCGGTCTGGGCCAGGAAGCCATCGAGGACGATCTGCGACAGCGTGTCGCGATCCAGCGCGGTGGCTACCGTCTTGGCGAACAGGCTGGAGCCGCGCGACGGCACGGCGATCGGCGCTTCCGCCAGTGCGGCATCCTCGAACAACGCGATCTTCGCCTGCGACGCTGCATGTACGAGCGCAAGGAACTGCCAGGAATCCAGCGATTTGCCTTCTGCCTCCAGCTTGGCCTGCAGCGTGTAGGCCAGCGCCAGGTCCATGTTGTCGCCGCCGAGCAGGATGTGCTCGCCGACGCTGATGCGCTCCAGTTGCATGTCACCGGCGACGTCGGTCACGGCGATCAGGCTGAAGTCCGCGGTACCGCCGCCGATGTCGCACACCAGGATGATGTCGCCGGGCGCGACGGCATGGCGCCACTGCCGGCCAGCCTGCGCCGTCCAGGCGTAGAACGCGGCTTGCGGCTCCTCCAGCAGCACGACCTTGCCCAGACCGGCGGCCTCGGCCGCTTCCGCGGTCAGGCTGCGCGCTACCTCGTCGAAGGATGCGGGAACCGTCAGCACGACCTGACCGTCCGCGAGGTCCCACTCCCTGCCCTGCTGGTGCATGGAGTGCAGGAAGGACTCCTTCAGATGGTGCAGGTAGCGGGACGAGCACTCGAAGGGCGACAGCTTTTCCTCGGCGATGTCGGACCGCCAGGGCAGCGTGCGCTGCTTCGGATCGATATGCGGGTTGGACAGCCACGACTTGGCCGAAGTGACCAGGCGGTCCGGCACCAGCGCGCCATGGTCGCGGGCGAACTGGCCGACGATGCCCGGGCCGGCTGCATCCCAGGGCAGCCGGAAGGAGCCGGCAGGAAATTCCTCCGGGTGCGGCAGGTAGAGAGCCGAGGGCAGCGTCCGCATCTCGCCCGCCTGGTTGGCCGCGACGATCTGCGTGACCGGCAGGACGTCGGTGCTGTCGCTGTCGCTATCGGCCACCGCCATCGCGCAATTGCTGGTGCCGAGGTCGATCCCGAGACTGAAGCGAGGATTCATGTAAAGCGGCATCCTGATGATCTGGTGTCCCGGCCGCTGAGCCGCCGGTCCAGAGCGTTGCGCCGGCAGGACTGCCTGCCGGTCGCGGATCGGTGAGCAGCCGGCGCGCTCGCCAGCCGGCGGGGCCTATTTCAGTTCCACCTCGGCCGGCGCGATGGCGGGCAACTGGCCGGGCGTGCTGGGCAGCAACTGCGGCATCTTCACCATATCAGTCTTCCAGCCACGATGGACAAGCACGCCCGAGAACGGCGCCTGGCCGGCGATCTTGCCGACCAGCCGGTACTCGTCCGCCGCGTATCCGGCGGGGACCTGCACGGTCGATCCCTCATCCTCGCTGCGCAGCGGGTGGATGCTGAAATGCTCCTGCAGGACTCTCTTGCATCCGGCATGCACGACGCGGGCGGCGGCGCCGACCTGGGCGTCGTTGTAGGGGTTGATGTCGTCCATCAAGAAATCGACCAGGCGGCCTTTTTCCTGGAGCATCGCGAGGAAGCTGACGATTTCGGCATCGGCGCGGGCGGCGGCGGGCGCCGGTGGGGCGGGCCTAGCGGGTTCGGCCTGCGGCTGCGACGGGGACGGTTTCTGGCGCGCTGGCAGCAGCAGGCCTAACAGGACGAGGACCGACAGCGCCAAGGCGGCATCCGTCAGGTATGGCCGAAAAGGCTCGGTTGCGGGCGCCACGGCCGCAGCGCTCACGGCCAGGATCAGCAGAACGCCAAGGATCAGGGCCACTCTCATTGCAGATGCTTGCCTTTGCTGCTCTCTGGTGCGCTCAATACGTCATTTGCGACTATAACCAGTGGACAAACCAAGAATTTCACGCCCGACCCGGACCGCCCATATGCTCACCGTCTGTCCTATGGACGACGAATCTCGAAGTAAGTCTTGCCACCCTGCTGAAATCCTGCGTTTTCATGGAATTGGAGGGCGGTTTTTGTTCGGGAGCCCGTTGCGGGCGCGACTTTGTAGCGGACAGCCTCCCGCGCAATGGCGAGCGCGGTTTGCAGGACGGCACCAACGCCTCTCCCGCGTCCGCCACAATGACGGTCGTCATGCCAGATGAGAGTAGAGCTGACCAAGCGGGGTCGGTCGCAGCGAGATCAATCGCCGGGTCATCCGGGGGAAGATGCCGGTAAAGGTCGAGCAGGCTCGATAGGGCGTCTTTAATCGCTCGGCGGATGATCGGATCGGTCATGCTTTCGGATACTACTGCGACCGGCGCGAAGAGCTGAAGGGCATTTCGCTGCCCCCTTCGGCTGGCGAGGCCATGCAAAATTCATCGTTTTTGCGCAGCCGGTCGGCCGCTCTCGGCCCTTCAGCCGTCGTTCCCTTCTGCTCGCAGAAGGGCGGCCCATGCCCCTGTCCGGCCCTTCAGCGGCGCCCCTGCAACCGCGCGGCGAGGGCGCTTTCCTCGGCTGGCGCGGGGAGCCAAGATCGTCGATCGGCTATGACTGACCTGTCGTCCGGGAGAGGCGCAACCCTGTGCGGGGAAAGCTCATTCTATCAGGGTCACAACGGCCTGTTCAGCTTTGCTCGCCACGGTGTAGAAGTCGCGCAAGGTGCGGAACGCCTCGATCAGCCAATCGTGATCGTCCGTTTCCCAACTGCCGGGATAAATTCCCAGCTGCGTCATCGCCGCGGCATCGAAGCGCGCCGCCGCCTCCGCTTCCAGCTCCGGCGACTGGAGAGCGCCGGCGATCTCGGCCACCTGCGCCGGGGTAAAATAGCGCGCCGGCCCGTAGCCCCGGTCCTCGCCGATTTCACTGCCGCCGAACACGGCCTGTCCGAGCGGGCCGGGAGCCGGCTCAAGCGCGCCGCATAACAGGTAATGAAGGCCGTGCCACGTCTTGTCGAACGAGACGCTATGGCCGGCAGTCCCGGGGGCCGGCGGCGCCCGGCGCCGTGCAGCCTCACGCTGCGCCAGCTGCAACAGCAGCGCATTGCTGACACCGGAGCTGGGCAGGCCGCTCTCGCCCAGGCCGAGTCGCTGCCGCAGCTGCTGGCGCACGGCGGGCGGCAACCTATCGAGCATGTCGGCCACAAGTTGCGGCGCTTGGCGGCGCAGGCGCTCTTGCAGATCGGCGGGGCTTTCGAACGGCAACCCGGCATCCAGGGCGAACACGCCCTCAACCATCGCGGGGGTATCCTTGATCATCGCAAGCTGATCCGGGGTGATCGCGACAAAGCGGGCGATCATCGACATCGGGCTGTCCTTCCCTGCCGAGGCGCGCATTCGCGCCATGCGGCAAAGCATATGAAACCGGGGTTAATCGCACGTCAAAGCCGACGCAGGCTGTAA
This sequence comes from Allostellaceae bacterium, assembly GCA_035252905.1. Lineage (GTDB taxonomy): Bacteria > Pseudomonadota > Alphaproteobacteria > ATCC43930 > CGMCC-115725 > AP-15. The sequence goes on from DATFCQ010000019.1 coordinate 17,438, forward strand.
CCAATGACTGAGTTGGATCGAACCTTGCCAATTCCTCAGCCACAATGAATGATCGGAAGCGGCGCAGCCTCTCCTTTCCCCAAAACTAAGGCGCTGATGGAATTGCAGCTTCTTGATGCAAATTTCCGATGCAGAATGAAACTATGATTTACGGCTATGTCCATGTCTCGACCGACGCCCAAGACCTCAGCAGCCGGCTTGACCAACGCCGCGCTGCCGGGGAGCGGCGTACGGGAGGTTCCTGTGGACCCCCGCGGGCGAACCGCGGTCCGGGTCCGGACAGCTACTGTACCGGCGTACAATATATCGTACGAAACAACGGGTCCGCTTCCGACAACCGCAAGCGGTCGCCTATCCCTTCAAATTCATTCCCCTCACTTAACTGTTACTCGCATCGTGAACGGCTCATCGGGTTCCCTTGCAAATGTGCGATAGACCCCGATTGTGTAGGTCTTCGCCTTGGTCTTAAAGGTGTATTTGTCCTGATTGTCGATCACGTCCGGGATGGTGAACGCGGTGTCGTCGTTGGGCGATTTTTTCACAATGGCGATGGTGGCCGTCTGGCCGCGCCGCGTCGTCAAGGTGTAGCAGGAACCCGAGGAAGGGGTATCCATCGACTGCGCGACGCCCCGGACGATGGCGGAGGACTGGGCGCGCGCGAAATGTATCGGGGTGCAATTCTGCTGGGCGCGGGCTACGGGCGAAGCGCACAGGGGGAGCAGGGCGGCGGCAATCGCGGCTTGGCGGTTCATGGCGGCGGCTCTTCCTTGCGGACGTTCCCGGCCTGTGCCGGGCGGGCACAGAATAACCGGCCTTGTCGGCCGGCGGCGATGGCGCGGCCGGGCCGCTCCCCTCTTCGCGAGAAAGTCTCCAAGGCTATGGTCGAATCTCACCTGTCCCGCCGTCCTGGATCGGGTCGCGCCACATCAGGCGGCCGGCACCCGCGCGCTCGACAATCCCGGCGTCGCAGGTTGCCGGATACGCGTCTGAGTAAAGTGCGGCATGACTGCCTCTCAGCTCGACTTTGGCCAATTTTCGCGGAACAGGAGAGTGAGGCGGCGGAGCGGGCGACGGGGTAGACTGGTGCGCCCCTGCCAAGAGACGCTGCCATGCTGCGCCTGCCGTCCCGCTTCGCCGCGCTCATCCTATC
>DATFCQ010000020.1:0-11428 GCA_035252905.1 Allostellaceae bacterium
TGACGGCGCCGCTGGCGATCGTGATCCCGGCCGCAAGGCAGGCGCCGACATAGCCGAGCCCGCTCGCCATCAGGCCGCGCCCCTCGGCGCGCGAATCCGGGCCGACAAAGCCGGTACGCGGCGTCGCCGGGTCGTCGGCGATCTGTTCGACCCGCCAGAACGGTCCGAATCTGCGCTCGATCTCCCGGTTCGGAGGCATCAAGCTCAAGGATGCGCGATCAAACCCGTGCACCAGCAGCTCGTCGGCGGCGCCCTGCAAATGCGCCGGGTCCGAAAAGGCAGCAACCGCCTCGCGTACGACCTGATCCGCCATGTTCTGTTCCTCGTGAGATGCGCCCGATCCCACTCGGACTAACGGCGCAAAGGCCGATTTCCCTCCACCCGGGCCGCGTCACCAGCGTTCGGCGCGATAAGGGGCGAGGTCGAGGCCGGGATCGCGGCCGGCCACGAGATCGGCGATGATGCGCCCGGAGACGGCGCCGAGGGTCAACCCGAGATGCTGGTGGCCAAAGGCGAAATAGACGTCGTCGTGGCGCCCCGAGCGGCCCAGCACCGGCAGCGAATCGGGCAATGACGGGCGGAAGCCGAGCCAGCGCGAGCGCGGCGCGGCGGGGAGGTCCGGCAGCATGATACGGGCGAAGCGGGCCATCCGCTCGACCCGGCGGTAGTCGGGGGGCAGGGCGAGCCCGGCGAATTCGACCCCGCTCGCCAGGCGCAGACCGTGCTCCATCGGGACGAGGTTGAAATAATGCTCGCCCCATAGCACCGGCCGCCGGAGCGTCGCCGCGGGACTGTCGAACATCAGGTGATAGCCGCGCTCGGTGTCGAGCGGCACCGGCGCGCCGAGCCGGGCGGCGAGCGGGCGCGACCAGGCGCCGGCAGCCAAGACGATCGCATCGGCAGGATGGCGCGAGCGCTCGGTCAGGACCGCCTTCTTTCCCCCTTCGAGGGCAAAGCCGGAAACCGTTTCGCGCAGCAAGAGGCCGCCTTCGGCGATGAACGCCTGCGCCAGACTCGTCACCAGCCGCTTCGGGTTGAGCACAAGGCCGCAATCGGGAAAGAACAATGCGCGGCCGAACAGCGGGGCGAGCGCCGGTTCGAGCTGGCGGATCTCGTCCGCCGTCAGGATCTCGCAGCGCACCCCGTGCCGGCTCAACAAGGCGCGCTCGGCCGCGGTCTCGGCAAAGCCCCGCGCGGTGGCATAGACCTTGAGCCAGCCCGGGCGGCGCATCAGGTCGCTTGCCCCGGTTGGGCGCAACAATGCGTCATAGGCCGGCACGGCGCCGGCGCAGAGGGCGGCGAGAGCGGCGGCGATCGCCTCGACCCGCCGCGGCCGCGCCGCGGCGACAAACCTCGCGAGCCACGGCGCGATCCGCGGCAGATAGCGCCAGCGCACCGTCACCGGACCGTCGGGGTCGAGCAGCATCAACGGGATGCGGGAGAGCACCCCCGGCGTCGCCAGCGGCCAGACCTCGCAGGTGGCGATGATGCCGGCATTGCCGAACGAGGCGCCGTCGCCCGGCTCGCGCGGATCGATGACCGTGACCCGATGACCGTCGCGCTGCAGAAAGCGGGCGCAGCACAGGCCGACGATGCCGGCCCCGACGACGATTACCGAGCGCGGCGGGACAGGGTGCACGGACACCATGATCACCCCCGGGCCATCGTCACCGGCCGCTCAACCCTTGCCGACCAGGGCGGCGCAGGCCTGCGGCAAGGCCGACAGCGGGAGCGGCCGCGGCGGTCGCGGCGGCGGCGGCGCGTGATGCAGCCACCAGGCGAGTTCCGCGCCGCAGCCGTCGCCCGGCGGCGGCGGGGGTTGATCGCGGCACTCGCGGTCGCCGGCCGGGCAGGCGATGCGCAGGTGGAAATGCCGGACATGTCCCCACCACGGGCGGATCTTGGCGAGCCACAGGCGATCCGGTCCCGCCTCGCGGCAGAGTTCGCGCTTGATCGCCAGGTTGACAAAGATCCGCGTCACCTGCGGCAGGCGCGCTGCGGTCTCCAAGAGGCGGCGATAGGCCCCCGTCCACAGCGCGGCGTTGACATGCGCGCGATCGGCGACGACGACCTCCGCGCGCATCGTGTCGCGCTCCTCGGGGCTCAGGCGCCGGGCCGGCATCGGCGTCAGCCAGATGTCGGCGTCGAGCCCGATCTGGTGCGAGCCGTGACCGCTCAGCATCGGGCCGCCGCGCGGCTGAGCGATGTCGCCGATCAGCAATCCGGGCCAGCCCGCTTGCTGCGGCGCCAGGGCGGCGAGCCGCTCGATCAGCCGGATCAATGCCGGGTGGCCGAAGGCGCGATGGCGCGACGGGCGCATGACCTGCCAGTTCGGACCGTCGGCGGGCAATGCGACCGCGCCTTGCAGGCAGCCGCGTGCGTAGCCGCCGATCGCCTCGGGCGGACCCGGCGCCGGGGCGGTCTGCCTCCCGAACAGGACTTGCGCCGCGTTGCCCGGCAGCGTGGCGAGAGCGGCCTCTTCGCGCGCCGTCTCCTCGGCCGCATTCTGCTGCGCGCGCGGCGCCCCGCCGCAGAGCAGGATCAGCACGCCGGCGCACAGGGCGATCGCCGCGATCCGGTGCATCTCAGAGCCTGTTTTCGAGTGTCATGCCGCGAGGTCGGCGGAATACGCTGCAAGGCTGGGCAAGAATCCGGATTTCCGCTGGATCAACGCCATACGCCCCCTGAGGAGCCGCCGCCTGGCGGCGGCGTCTCGAAGGGAGGGCGCGTCTCGAAGCACGCACGCAGCCGATGCAGCCCTTTCCCGACCATTCCGCCAATTCTTGCTCAGCCTCTACGCTATTCCGCCCTGCATTCTACGCCTGTCGGAACGCTGTAGGGCGGAACAGCACAGCGTATTCCGCCACTTTCTTTACTCAAACAGGTCATTAGAAATCGAGATCGGTATAGTGTTTGGGCGGCGGCAGGCCGGGCAGGCGATCGGCCAGAAGCGGCCGGAAGCTCGGCCGCGACTTGATCCGCGCGTACCATTCCTTGGCCGGCTCGTGACTGTCCCACGGCACGTCGCCGAGGTAATCGAGGCAGGACAATTGGGCCGCGGCGGTGATGTCGGCGGCCGAGAACTGGTCGCCGGCGAGCCAGCGCCGCCGTTCGACAAGATAGCCGATATAATCGAGATGATGGGGCAGGTTGGCGTGACCGGCGCGAATCGCCAGCGAGTTCGGCTGCCCGTCGCCGCGCAGCCGCTTCATCATTTTCTCGCCGAGCAGGTTCTCGGTCACCTCGCGGTTCATCTTGACGTCGAACCACGCAATCAGCCGACGGACCTCGGCACGCTCCTGAGACGTGAGGCCGATCAGGATCTTGTCGCGATAGACCTCGTCGAGATATTCGACGATCGCGGTGCTGCCGGCGAGCACGGTGCCGTCCGGTTCGAGCAATACCGGAACCTCGCCGGCCGGATTGAGGGCGAGGAATTCCGGCCGCCGCTCCCAAACTCTCTCCAACTTCAGCGTGAAATCGAGGTTCTTCTCCTGCAGGATCACCCGCACCTTGCGGGAAAACGGAGAGAGCCATTGGTGATAGAGGACGCGCATGGCCCATTCTAACGGCAGGCGCGGCTCGTGAACACGCCTCAGCGACGCCTAAAGCGCCGCGGCGCTCTCCATCATTGCGAGGATTTTCCCTGCGGCCCGGCTCTGTTCGGCCTCCTCGCCATAGAGGCGGCGGCAGGCTTCGACCTGCTCCCACTGCAGCGCATAGGCTTCCGCGTGCTCTCCCTCTTGCCATAAGACGGCCGCGAGGTTGCCCCGCGCCGTCAGGCTGTCGGCGTCATCCGCGCCGAACCTGCGGACGAGGCTTGCGAGCGCCGCTTCGAGCCTTGTACGCGCCGCGGCAAAATCGCCCTCGGCCGCGAGCGTGCCGGTCAGATTGTTGATCGCCCGCAATGTCTCGCGATCCTCATCGCCATAGAGATGGCGCATCCCCTGCACCACCTCCTCCTGCATCTGCCGCGCCGCGGCGAGATCGCCCTGGGCGGCGAGCGTCACCGCCAGTTTGCCGACCGCCTTCAACGTGTCGTAATGCCCCGCGCCGAGCTGCCGCCGGCGCCCGGCCACGACCGCCTCCTCGAGCCGGCGGGCGGCGATCAGCCGACCCTCCGCCCAGCGGCAATCGGCGAGGGCGAGCATCGCCGCGAGCGTCTCCAGATGCTCGTCGCCGAGCGCGCGGCGGCGCTCTGCAAGGAGACGCTCCGCCGCCGCGCAGCCGTCCGCATTCACAGGATCGCCGCTCTCGTCCATCCTCCCACCCTGCCGCAGCCGGCGCCTTTCGGCAAGCGCCTGCGGCAAAGCGGGTTGCGCGCGGCGCCGGACCGTTTTCACAGTGCGCAGGCGGGGCCGAGCGGGAGGACGCGATGAGCGAGGAGAATAGGGATTTCGGGTTCGCCCCCGACGAGGATGCGCCGATCCCCTATCGGCAGCGGATCCGCGACTATTATCAGGCGCTCGGCTGCCCGACGGCCTATCGCTGGGCGCATTATGCCGAGGTGCCCTTTCACCCGCGGGACCGGCCGCTCGCCCGCCCCCGCGTGACCCTGGTGACGACCGCCGCGCCCTATCACCCGGACAAGGGCGATCAGGGGCCGGGAGCGGCGTACAACGCCGCGGCCAAATTCTACGAGGTCTATTCGCGCGACACTGCGCGCGATCACGATCTGCGCATCGCCCATCTCGCCTATGACCGCGCGCACACGAGCGCCGCGGACCCGGGTACGTGGCTGCCGCTCCCGGCCTTGCGCGAGGCCGCGGCAGCGGGCCGGGTCGGCGCGCTGGCCCCGCGCTTTCTGTTCAGCGATTTCCCGCTCGGCAATGCGGCAGGGCGGCCGCACGACCGTCCAGTCGCCGCTGCGCTGGAGTGCGGACCTGCCATGGAAGCTCGATTATTCGAATGCCGCCCGCCTCGCGCCGGAAGGGCTGCACCGCCGCCGTGAGGAATTCGACCGTCAGAAAGAAATCGTCAAGACAATCCGCACCGACACCCCTTGAGAGCGTCGGAGATCACAGTCATGCGACGGCAACCGGGCCGGCGAGATCCCAGGGCGGGGACAGCATAATTAACCGTCCGCGATCATCGACGACATAAGCCTTATCTCATATTGATTGAAGTTGAGCCAGTATTCGTCGTCCTTCGCCAATATAACCTATAATTTCATCACATTGGACAAGTCGCCGCCGGCCCTCCATCAAACTCGCGTCGAACGGGAATGAGGCTGGCGGCGACGCCATGGCGTCGGGATCTTGTGAAATTTGGGTAGACAGCAGAGGCCCGGCAGGTATTCTCACGACATCTTCAGCGAATGTTGGTGGCCGTTCCGGTCTGCGGAGGGGGCCGCAGAAACCGTTAGGGGAGCAGTTTATGAAAAAGAGCCGTTTGAACAGCCGGGCGTGGCTCGGCAAATCCTGTCTGTCTCTCGCCGTTCTTGCCGGGCTTGCGGTTGCCGGCGCCGCCGCGCCGATGCAGGCGGAAGCCGCGATGCAGCTGACCTACAGCGTCCGCCATTCGATGTTCGGCACGATCGGCACTTATACCAACACGATCGAGCCGACCGCCGCCGGCACGACCGTCGAGACGCGGACCCATTTTTTCGTCAAGATGCTCGGCATAAACGTGTATAGCGAGCAGGCGCAGCGCACCGAACAGTGGCGGGGGAACCGGCTCGTCGCCTTCCGCGGCGTGACCGACAAGAACGGCGGTCAGCCGGTCGTCATCAGCGGCGTCGCACGCGGCAACAGCTTTGTGATCACCTCGCCGGAGGGCACTGTCAGGGCGCCGGCCAACGTCCGCCCGGCGAACCCGTGGTCGGCAGTGTTTCTCGGCTCCAGCACGATGATGCGGCCCGACACCGGGGCGCTCGAACAGGTGCGCGTGACCGCGCGCGGCCCGGCGACCGTGACGGTGAACGGCCGGCCGATCCCGACCCAGTCCTATGAGGTGGACGGCAGCAAGAAATATCTCGTCTATCTCGACGGGCGCGGCGTGCCGGTCAAATTCGTCGTCGACGACTCGACCGGAGAGGTCACCTTCACCTTGACCAAATGCGACGGCTGCGCGCTCTCGGTCTCCTCGCTCGGCACTTACCGCTAGGGTCGATCGCCGGATCGGTGCTGCTTCACCCCCACCCCGGCCCTCCCCCATCAAGGGGGAGGGTTTGGGAGGGGGTGAGCGCAGCGCCGCAATTGGCCGTGCCTTCTTGCCAGCGGTCAGCGTGGGAAAGGAGAAACAGAGTAGACAATAGCGGAGGGTGAGGCGTGAGCCCGCGCTTTCTTTCGGCCGGCGACCGCGCCCTTGTCGTCGAATTCGGTGCGCGCGTCGACCGCTCGCTGAGCGGCGCGGTGTTGCGTTTGGCGGCGAGCCTGCGCCGGGCGCCGCCGCGCGGGATCGTCGAGACGGTGCCGACCTTCCGCTCATTGACGGTCTATTACGATCCGCTGGCGACGAGCCGAGCCAAGCTCGAAGAGGCGATCCGCGACCATATCGTGCGCGAAGAGGAGCCGCGCCGCGCCGCCACTTTGTGGCATGTGCCGGTCTGCTACGAGGGCGCCTGCGCTCCCGATCTGCCCGAGGTGGCGGGGCGGCTCGGGCTCGCGCCGGCGCGGGTCGTCGCCCTGCACAGCGGGGTGCGCTATCATATCTACATGCTGGGCTTTCTGCCGGGTTTCCCGTATCTCGGCGACATGCCGGACGCCTTGGCGTTGCCGCGGCGCGCCGACCCGCGCCTCTCCGTGCCCGCCGGATCGATCTCGATCGCACTGACCCTGACCGCGATCTACCCTTATGAAAGCCCGGGCGGCTGGCATCTGATCGGCACGACGCCGATCCGCCTGTTCGACGCCGCCCGCGCGCAGCCGGCGCTGTTTGCGCCGGGCGACGCCGTGTGCTTCGAGCCGATTGCGCCGGCGCGGTTCGCCGCGATCCGCGCGGCGGTCGCCGCCGGGGATTACGAGGTGGCGCACGAGACGGTCGCCCTATGAGCGCCGGGTTCGAGGTCTTGGCGCCCGGTCTGTCGACGACCGTGCAGGATCTCGGCCGGATCGGGTATCAGCAGCTTGGGGTTCCGGTTTCGGGCGCGCTCGACGCGGCGAGCCTGCGGCTCGCCAATGCCGTTCTCGGCAATTCACCAGGCGCGCCGGCGCTCGAAATCCTGTTCAGCGGCCCGGTCCTGCGGGTCGCCGCCGAACGGGTGCGCGTCGCCCTCGGCGGGCCCGGCGCGCGCCTTTCCCTCGGCGGCGAGCCGGCCCGCACGGTTCCGGCTTGGCAGAGCGTCAGCCTCGCGCGCGGCGCGGCGTTCCGCGTCACGCCCGGCGATCACTCTTCGTGCTGCTATCTCGCCGTCGAAGGCGGCGTTGCCGTCCCGCCGGTCCTCGGCAGCGCCGCGACCTATGTGCGGGCGGGGCTGGGGGGCCTCGGCGGGCGGGCCTTGCGACAGGGCGACTTTGTGCCGCTGGCATTGGCCGAGGCGCCGGCACGAGCCGAATTGCGCCTCAAGGCTCCGCCCGAAGCGGCGCGCGACCAGCCGATCCGCGTCGTCCTCGGACCCCAGGAGGACTATTTTACTGAAGAGGCGATCGCCGTTCTCTTCGGCGCCACCTTCCGCGTCTCGCCGAGCGCGGACCGCATGGGGATACGCCTCGACGGCCCGAAGCTGCGCCACCGCGCCGGCTGGGACATCGTCTCGGACGCCATCGCCACCGGCGCGATCCAGGTGCCGGGTTCGGGCCAGCCGATCCTGTTATTGGCCGATCACCAGACGACCGGAGGCTATCCGAAGATCGCGACCGTCATCTCGCCCGATCTCTCCGTTGTCGGCCGGCGCCGCCCCGGCGATGCAATCCGCTTTGTCGCGGTTTCGGTCGATAAGGCCGAAGAGATCTGCCGCGAGGAGGAGGGGCGGCTGGCTATGATCGCGTCGGCGGCCGAACCGGTCGCGCAGGGCGGGGAGGTCGACCTTTCTTCGCTCTATCGCGCCAACCTGATCAGCGGCGTCGTGACCGGCCGCGAATGAGCGGGGGCGCGCTCTCCCCCTCCCCGCAACGGGGAAGGGGAGGGGAATTCAGGCGTCGATGCAGGCTTTCAGGCTCTGCCGATCACCTTCGCCGAGCCGCTTAATAGGGCTGGGAATAATACGGCTTGGCCGCCGGCGCGACCGGCTGACCTTGAGGATAGCCGGAGGGATAGGCTTGAGGCATGGGCTGGTAAGTCGGAGTCCGCCAGGTGCCGTAGCCCGGGTATGGCTGACCGATGTGCGTAGAGGTCCCGGACGAGCTGTCGTAGGATTGCGGCGCCATGCTCGATCCGACCAGCGGCTTGACCGCCGGCGCGACCGGCTGGCCGTGGGGATAGCCAGCGGGATAGGCCGAATTAGACCCGTAGCCTTCACCCTCATAGGGCGGGGTCTCGGCCGAACCGCCAAACGCACTGCCGTAAGATTGCGGCGGCGTGCTCGATCCGACCATCGGCTCCGTCCCGCAGACCAGCCGGCCGTTGAAATTCTCAATCGCGCCGTTGCACTGCCCGGCATTGGGCAGCTCTGCCAAGCGCCATCTATCCATTGTGTGCTCGGAGGCGCTCGCCTGATTGTCGCAGGTGGCGACGAGCGTCCCGCCGGACATATGGGCGTTTGTACAGCTCAGCAGATACGGCCCGGACGGCAGTCCCAGATGCTCTTGCCGGGGCGTCACGGCGGTGTAGGCCTCGGTCATCGACCCGCTGGTCATCGACCCGCTCAGGGCCGGCTGATTTCTCTCCTGCCAAGGAGCCATGGCGTCGTTCGTTCCGGTCGTCGATCCGCTCCAGGCCGGCTGGCTCGTCTGCGAAGATGGAGCCATTTGCGCAAAAGCCGCCGGGGACGCCAACAGGCCGGCGGCCATAAGGGCGGCGGAGGCAGAGAATAAGGGTTTCACGCATCCCTCCTTTGGGGGTTCAATCCCCAAACAGCAGCTTGGGCGATTTGATCCGCCGGCGATCCGCAGCCGCGCCCGCCTCGCGGCTCGGCTATCGCGTCCTCACCGGCGGATTGGCGCCGTAGGTCTGGCCGTAGGCGCTGCCATAGGCCTGCGGCGGCGTGCTCGACCCGAGCAACGGCCCCCTCGGGCATTTCAAAAATCCGTTGATGTCCTCGATCGGACCGGTGCACTGCGCGCGCTCATTCTGCGGGAGCAGCGCGGTGTGCCAGGTGCCGTTGCCGGTATTGCAGAAGGCGACGAGCGCCCCGCCCAATATCCGGGCATCCTTGCATCTGTTGAGATAGGGTCCTTGCGGCACTTCCGCCGTTTCCCGCCCGGACGTCATGGCGCTGCTCGATCCGGTCCGCGGCGTGCTCGTCGCCGGCGCAGTCGCGGCGGGCGGCGCCATCGGCGCCATCGGCGTTTGCGCGAAAGCCGCCGGGGACGCCAGGAGGCCGGCGACCACAAGAGCGGCGGAGGCAGAGAGCATGGAGTTCATCTCGCCCTCCTCTTCGGGTTCATTACGCCTAACGGCGGCAGGGGCGATTGGGTCCGGAGCTGTGAATCGGCGCTGGCGAGGACGCGCGCAGCGCGCTAGCCTGCGAGCCGAAGGCGTCCTTTTCTGCGGAGCGGACATGGATCCCGCCTTTCTGACGATCGCCGAATTGAACCGCCTCTACGACCGGCGCGACGTGTCGCCGGTCGCAGTGACGCGGGCGCTCTTGGACCGCATCGCCGCCCATGACGGCAAGCTCGACAGTTTTATCCGGGTGACGCCGGAGACGGCGCTCGTCGAGGCGGAGGCGGCCGAGCGCGAACTCCTGGCCGGGCGGCGGCGCGGCCCCCTGCACGGGGTCCCCTATGCCCTGAAGGACATCATCGAAACCGCGGGGATCCCGACGACCGGCCATTCCAAATTGTGCCAGGACCATGTGCCGCAAGAGGACGCCGACCTCGTGCGCCGGCTCAAGGAGGGCGGCGCGGTCCTGCTCGGCAAGCTCGCCACCTGGGAATTCGCGCTCGGCGGCCCGAGCTTCGACCTGCCCTGGCCGCCGGCGCGCAATCCGTGGAACCGCGATTATCTGCCCGGCGGATCGTCGAGCGGCGCCGGCGCCGCGGTCGCCGCCGGCTTTGTCCCGGGCGCCGTCGGCACCGACACCGGCGGTTCGATCCGCGGCCCGGCGGCGGTCTGCGGGATCTGCGGGCTGAAACCGACCTACGGCCGGGTCAGCCGCCGCGGCGTCTTCCCCAACACCTTTACGATGGATCATTGCGGTCCGCTCGCCCGCAGCGCCGAAGACATTGCGCTGTTCCTTCAGGTCATCGCCGGTTTCGACCCCGCCGACCCGGGCAGCGAGGACGTTCCGGTCCCCGATTACCGTGCCGCCCTCAATCAAGGGATCGCCGGAATGCGCCTCGGCCTCGTCGCGCATTGGTATGAAGAGGGCGCCCATCCCGACGTGGCGCCGGCGATGGCCGCAGCGGTCGCGGTCCTGCGCGACCTCGGCGCGGTTGTCGAGCCGGTCGTCCTGTCGAGCCTGCGCGACTATACCGACTGCAAGACGACGATCTCGACCGCCGAACTCTATGCCATCCACGAAGCGGATCTGAAGCGGCGGCCGCAGGATTTCGGCCGCGTCCTGCGCAACCGCGTATTGCCGGGGGCGCTGATCCGCGCCGAGGATTACATCCAGGCGCTGCGCTGGCGCACGGTCCTGGCGCGCGAGCAGGCGCTCGCGCTGAAGCGCGTCGATGCGCTCGTCACCGCCGGATCGCTCGGCGTCGCCGACCGCGCCGTGCCCGACGAACCCGACCCGCTGGTGCGCGTCCCCAATATCACGATGCCGTTCAGCGTCGGCGGCCTGCCCGCCCTCAATATCCCCTGCGGCTTCAGCCGGCAGGAGGGACTGCCCTTGTCATTGCAGATCGCCGCCGCGCCGATGGCCGAAGCCGCCGTATTGCGGATCGCACACGCCTTCCAGCAGGCGACGGACTGGCACCGTCGCCATCCCGATCTCGGCTGACCCGGACGGAGAACCGCGATGCGCACCGATCTCAGTCACCTGCCGCCGTCGCGCGAGGGCGAGGTGCGCGCAATGCTGGAGCGCGCCGGCCTCGACCTTCCGGAAGAGCTGGTGCAGCAGTTCCTTGCGATCTGGCCCTCGTATGAAGCAATGGTGCGGCGCATCCCGCGCACGCTCGACCGCGCCGCCGAACCGGCGCACAGCTACAGGGCCGTGCGCATCGCCCGCGCCTGACCGGCCGCTCCGAATTTGCCGCTTGAATTTCCGCCGCCGCGGCGGGATAGACGTTGAAGACTAGCCAAACGCGTTTACTCGCGATCTCCTGTTCGTCGTCGAGTGTTGCGCACGGCTGGTCTGATTTTCAGAGAAGGATCGATGATGGTCAAAAGGATGATGGCCCCGGGGGTGGTCGTCGGCGGGCTGATATTGGCGCTGGCGGGG
>DATFCQ010000021.1:0-11655 GCA_035252905.1 Allostellaceae bacterium
GGCGACCGTGACCGACGCCAATCTCGTGCTCGGCTATCTCGATCCGGCGCGCTTTTTGGGCGGCCGGCGCAGCCTCGACCACGCCGCCGCCGAACGGGCGCTCGACGGGATCGCCGCGGCGCTCGGGGTCGCGCGCATCGCCGCGGCAGAGGGCGTCCACCGCGTCGTCAACACGACGATGGCCGAGGGGGTGCGGCTGGTTTCGGTGCGGCGCGGCGTCGATCCGCGCAATTTCGCGCTGCTGGCCTTCGGCGGCGCAGCCGGGTTGCACGCGACCGCGATCGCCCGCCAGCTTGATTTGAAGCACGTGGTCGTGCCGCGGGTTGCGGCTGTATTGTCGGCCTGGGGTATGCTCGCGACCGATCTGCGCTTCGAGATCGCCCGCACTCATATCGGCGACGCCGGGGCGCTCGACGGTACGGCGGTCAAGCGCCTCTATGAGGAGATGGAGGCGGAGGGGCTGGCGCGATTGCGCGCCTCGTTCGGCGGGCCGGTCCGCACGAGCCGCTCGGCCGACATGCGCTACGGCGAGCAGGTGTTCGAGATCACCGTTCCGCTCGACGCCGTCGACTGGTCCGCGTCCGATCCCCTGCCGCAGATCGTCGCGCAGTTCCACCGCCGCCACGAGGAACTCTACACCTACTCTCTGCCCGAGCAGGAGGCGGTCCTGGTCAACGCCCGCGTCGCAGTCAGCGGCATCCTCTCGGCCCTGCCGCAGGAGCCCGACCTGCCGCCGCGCCCGCCGGCGCCGCCCGCCGCCGAGCGGCGGATCTATCTCGACGGGTGGGTGTCCGCCCCGGTGTGGGATTTCGACGCTCTCGTGCCGGGTCAGTGCCTCAACGGGCCGGCGATCGTCGAGGCGGCGATGACGACGGTGCTGCTGCGCCCGGGCGAGGAGGCTGTCGTGACGCCGCAGGGGTGGCTCGATATCGCGATCGCGCAGCCCGGTTTTACCGGCAATTCAGCCGAATGAGCACGCTGCGCCTCGCGGTGAAAGGACAGGTATAGGTTCTCGTTATTGTCCGCGTAGCCGCCGATTCTCATTTCACCGGGATCGGGTGAGCATCCGCGGCACCCCGAAGTGCCCTCGGAGCGATCGCAAAAACACAGTTCGGCGTCCCCGCCGCGGCCCACACGATTTCGTACTGCAGCAGGTTTTCGTCGAAATAGGTGCGGAGCCGGGTGGCGTGGCCGAACGGTGGAATCCCGCCGATTGCAAATCCTGTGACCTGACGAACGAAATCGGCGTCAGCCTGCACGATTGTATCCCCGATGCGTTCGCCGACAGCTTTCTCGTTCAAGCGATTGTCTCCGGAGACAAGGAAGAGTACCGGCTGTTCGCTCCCTGCCGTTTTGAACACCAACGATTTGACGATTTGCCCAACGGTGGTGCCGACTGCCGCGGCCGCTTCGGCCGCTGTGCGCGTGCTGTTCGGCATGACCTTGATGGCGATGGCGAGGCCGAGTTCGCGCGCTGCGCTCTCGACCCGACGCGCCGCAGCAGGCAGTTCCGGCATGAGACCCTCTCCTCCTCCAAGCCCGCGGATGCGCCTACCCCTGCGGCCAGTCGCGGCGGATCGGGTCGCTTCCGTCCCAGCCGATTGCGGCTTCGCGCACCGCATCGAAGATGCGGCGGCGGGTCGGGGTCAGTTCGGCCATCTCGATGACCGTGCCGGGATGGCCCTCGTTGAGGAAATAGACAAACGGGCCGCGCGGGCTCTCGCCGCGCTGGCCGATCGTCCACCCGTTCCTCTGCGCACGGTCCAAGAGTTCGCGGTAGTTCTCGGGCCAGCTCGACCAATGCTGCAACCCCTCATGTCCGCGCGCGAGAAAGTCGCGGTACATGCTCGGAGTGTCGTCGCGCTGCTCGATCAGTTCGAGCTGCACCTCGCCCGAATTGGCCAGCGCGATCGTCAAGTGGATGTCGGGATAGGACTCTTCCCTGTACCAGAAGCCATTGAGCGGCAGTTTCTCGGCGAGATACCACGGGCCGACGCCGCAGACCTCGACCCAGTGCCGCATCGCCTTGTCTATGTCGCGCACGACAAAGCCCATCTGGCGCAACGGCCCGAACAGACGGCTCATCCTCTCCTCCTCTCCCGTCAGGCGGCGAAATCGCGCAACAGACGCCCGGGGCGGCCGCAATCCTGCCTGATCCCGTTCTCGTCGAGCGTGCGCACGCCGTTGACCCAGACGCCGTAGAGCCCCTCGGCCGGGGTGTCCATACGGCCGGCGCCGGCCGGCAGGTCGAAGACGCGGCGCCTGGCGCCGCGGCCGACCTTGTGCGGATCGAACAGGATCAGATCGGCCCAGGCGCCCGGCACGAGCCGGCCGCGATCCCTGATGCGGTAGGCGTCGGCCGGGCGGCTCGTCACCGCCGCCACCGCTTCTTCGAGGCTCAGGTCGCCGCGCTCGCGCGCCCAATGGCCAAAAAGATGCAATCCGAACCCGGCGTCGCACAGGAACGACAGATGCGCGCCGGCGTCCGACAGGGTGACGACGGCGTCCGGGCGGCGCAGCAGGGGGCCGACCTTGTCCTCGTCGATGTTGAAGAGGGCGCAGTCGAACATCGCCTCCATCTCGCCGGCGAGCGCGAAATCGAACAGCCAATCGAACGGATCCTGTCCGGCCTCGCGGGCGAGTTCGGCGACGCATTGGCCGACGAGGCCGCGGTTCTCGGGCCGCGTCACCTCCATAAGCTGCATATGCGGGAACTGCCGGTAGGAGAAGCGGTTGGGCACGCCGGTCGTCTTTGCCTCGGCCTTGATCGCGGCACGGAAGGACGGGTCGGCGAGGATTTTGCGATAGGCGTCCGATCCTTCCGCCTCGATTGCCGGGCGCCAGGCAAGAAAAGCTTCGAGCGGATAGGGGTGGGCGAGCGAGAATTCCATGCCGAGCGGCAGGCAGCCGACCTGACCCCACAATTCGCGGCCGCGCCGGCGCGCCGCGGCAATCTCGGCGAATTCGCGGAACACGCGCTCGGGATCGTTCGGGTCGACAAACATCGCCGCGATCATGACCGGGCGGCGGCTCTCGGCGGCGATCTGTTCGAGCCAGGGCAGAGTTGTCGTCATGCCCTTGGTCAGCATGAAGACGCCGCGCCCCGCTTCGCCGAGCGCCGCGGTCAGTTCCCGCATCTCATGTTCGTCGGCGAGCCGCGACGGCATCGGGATGCCGTTCTCGCCATTGTGCTGTTCGAGCGTCGTCGTCGCGAGGCCGACGGCGCCGGCCCTGAGCGCCTCTCTGACCAGCCGCTTCATCTCGGCCACCTCGGCCGCGGTCGCGGCGCGTTTCGAGGCGTCCTTCCCGAGCACGTAGCTGCGCACCGAGGAATGGCCGCAGAACGAGGCGACGTTCGGCACCATCCCCTTCCGTTCGAGCATGTCGAGATATTGCGGATAGGTCTCGAACCCCCAATCGACGCCGGCGCGCAGGGCTGAGAGCGACATGCCCTCGACATGGGTCAGATTGCGCAGGGTCTGGTCGCGGTCTTCGGGCCGGCATGGCGCGATCGTGAAGCCGCAATTGCCGATCACCACGGTGGTCACGCCGAGCGCCGGGGAGGGCGTGGCAAAGGCGTCCCAGGTCAATTGCGCGTCGAAATGGGTGTGCAGGTCGACAATCCCCGGAGCCAGGACCAATCCGCCGGCGTCGACCCGCTCCCTGGCCGAACCGGGCGCGTCGCCGATCGCGGCGATGCGCCCGCCCGCAACCGCGAGGCTTCCCTCGCGCGCCGGCCGGCCCTCTCCGTCGATGATCCGCGCATTGTCGATGACCAGATCGTACATTCTGCTCTCACTCCCGATACTGCGCCGAACAGGCAGCGCGTCCCTATAATTGCAGTTGGTCGGGCGCGGGTGTTTTCAGCGCGAGATCGATCAGCGGCAATAAGGCGGGGGCGACGGGCAGATTCTGCGCGACGATCTCGGCGCGGCTGAGCCAGGCGACCTCGGCGGCGTCGTCGCCGGCGATCCCTTCGCCCGACCGCCACAGGCCGCGCACCGCGACCAATGTGTAGTGGTAGCGCACGCGGCCCTCGGGGTCGCGGTCGAGCGTGTCGATCACGGTCAGAACCCCGGCCGGCTCGGCGACGATTCCGGTTTCTTCGAGGAGTTCGCGCATCGCACCCTCGGCGACCGTCTCGCCGAGTTCGAGGACGCCGCCCGGAAAGCCCCAGCGGCCCGGCAAGGGCGGGTTGGCGCGGCGCACGACGAGTGCGCGCTCGCCGCGCAACACCACCGCCAACACCCCGACCACCGGGCGCTCGGGATAGCGGCGGAAATTTGCCGCCGTCACTTTAGCCAAACTCTTTTCCCCCTCTCCCCCTTGGGGGAGAGGGCCAGGGTGAGGGGGTGATCTCCGCTATCGGCGACAACGCTGTCCCCTCACCCTTCCCTCTCCCCCCGACGGGGGGGAGAGGGTGTTTATTGAGGGCAAGCGGGCGATTTCTGCCATTAGCAAGTCACTCGGCCGCCGCGCGCGGCTGCCCGTGCTGGTCGGTGTAGATCTCGCCGCCGTGCTCGATGAACTCCTTCGACTTCTCGGCCATGCCGGCGCGGGCGTAGTCGCGGATCTCCTGGGTGATCTGCATCGAGCAGAATTTGGGGCCGCACATCGAGCAGAAATGCGCGAGCTTTGCCCCTTCGGCCGGCAGGGTCTGGTCGTGGAACTTCTCGGCCGTCTCCGGGTCCAAGGACAGGTTGAACTGGTCGCGCCAGCGGAACTCGAAGCGCGCCCGCGACAGCGCGTCGTCGCGCTCGCGCGCGGCCGGGTGGCCCTTGGCGAGATCGGCGGCGTGTGCGGCGATCTTGTAAGTGATGACCCCGGCCTTGACGTCGTCGCGGTCGGGCAGCCCGAGATGCTCCTTGGGCGTCACGTAGCAGAGGAGCGCGGTGCCGAACCAGCCGATCATCGCCGCGCCGATGCCGCTGGTGATGTGGTCATAGCCGGGCGCCACGTCGGTCGTCAGCGGCCCCAACGTATAGAACGGCGCCTCGCCGCACTCTTCGAGCTGCTTGTCCATGTTGATCTTGATCTTGTGCATCGGCACATGGCCGGGGCCCTCGATCATGACCTGGACGTCCTGGTCCCAGGCGATCTTGGTCAACTCGCCCAGGGTTTCGAGTTCGGCGAACTGGGCGCGGTCGTTGGCGTCGGCAATCGAGCCCGGGCGCAGCCCGTCGCCTAAGGAGAAGCTGACGTCGTAGGCGCGCATGATTTCGCAGATCTCGGGGAAATGCGTGTAGAGGAAATTCTCCCGGTGATGGGCCAGGCACCATTTCGCCAGGATCGAGCCGCCGCGCGAGACGATGCCGGTGACGCGCGCAGCGGTCAGCGGGATGTATGCGAGCCGCACGCCGGCATGGATCGTGAAATAATCGACCCCTTGTTCCGCCTGCTCGATCAACGTGTCGCGGAACAATTCCCAGGTCAATTCCTCGGCCTTGCCGCCGACCTTTTCCAAGGCCTGATAGATCGGCACGGTGCCGATCGGCACCGGCGAGTTGCGGATGATCCATTCGCGGATCGTATGGATGTTGCGTCCGGTCGACAGATCCATGACCGTGTCGGCGCCCCAGCGCGTCGCCCACACCATCTTTTCGACCTCCTCGGCGACACCCGAGGTGACGATCGAATTGCCGATATTGGCGTTGATTTTGACCAGGAAGTTGCGGCCGATGATCATCGGCTCGGATTCGGGGTGATTGATGTTGCTGGGGATGATGGCGCGGCCGCGCGCGACCTCGTCGCGCACGAATTCCGGCGTCACATGCTCGGGGATTGCGGCGCCGAAGGACTGGCCGGGGTCGCGGGCGATCCGCGCATCGGGCCGCTCGCGGCCCAGGTTCTCGCGGATCGCGACATATTCCATCTCGGGCGTGACGACGCCGCGGCGGGCGTAGGCGAGCTGGGTGACCGCGGCGCCTTTTTTGGCGCGCAGCACGCGCCGTCCGCTGCGGTCGAATTGCGGGACCGCGCTCGCCTCGTCGCGCTTCAAGCCGTTGTCCTCGGGCTTTATCGCCCGGCCGTCGATGTCCTCGACGTCGCCGCGCTCCAGGATCCAGGGCTGGCGCAGCGGCGGCAGGCCGCCTCGGATGTCGATGCCGATGGCGGGGTCGGAATAGGGGCCGGAGGTGTCGTAGACCCGCACCGGCGGCTCGCCGGCCGACGAGGTCAGGTCGATCTCGCGCATCTGGACCGAGATCTGCGGGTGCATTCGGCCCGTGACCGCCAGTTTGCGCGAGGCCGGAAACGGTCCGGTGGTGACCTGGACCTGTTCTACCGCTGAATTGGGCTGTGCGGAGGTGAGCGGGGCGGAATCGGGCATGGGAGATCTCCACTGCGCGCCGGTTGACCGCGATCCGGGGCGTCTTGGAGAGGGGAGCGGCACCGCCGCGCTGTTCCTGTCCCTACGCCGGCACGACCCGGATCAGGTTCGAAGGGTATCATCTCAGCCCCCCTTCGGGGGGCACCCCTTGGACGGACCGATTATCCGCAGAGCGCCGCGGCTTCGTCAAGATTTGCGCGGACTATCTCGGGGGCAGCCCGGCGGCGCCTCCGGGTCGGCCGCATCGCTCTGCCCATGGACAAGGATGGGGACACATGATCTTCGGACGGCTGATCGGCTGGATCCTGTTTTTCGCCGGCGTTTCGGTGCTGGCGCACGACGCGATCCTGTGGCGCGAAAGCGGCCATTGGGCGCCGATCCTGTTCGGCCAATTGTGGTACGACGCGAACCCGTCGAGCCTCAACCTCGCCCAGGCCGTTATCCAGCGCTATCTGTGGCCGCCCCTGTGGGACGGCGCGATCGTCAGATTGCTGTTGTGCTGGGCCTTCGCCGTGCCGATGGCGGCGGGCGCCCTCCTCGTCCTCCTCTGCCGGCCGTGGCGCCGCCGCGCGCTCCCGGCGCCGGTCAGCCCTCGCCCATCCTGAGCGCGGCGATAAAGGCCGATTGCGGAATCTCGACCTTGCCGAACTGACGCATGCGCTTCTTGCCCTCCTTCTGCTTGTCGAGGAGCTTGCGCTTGCGCGTCACGTCGCCGCCATAGCATTTGGCGAGCACGTCTTTTCTCAGCGCCTTGACGGTCTCGCGGGCGATGATGCGCCCGCCGATCGCCGCCTGGATCGCGATCTGGAACAACTGGCGCGGGATCAGATCCTTCAAGCGCTCGCACAAGGCCCGGCCGCGCCGTTCGGCCTGGCTCCGGTGGACGATCAACGACAGGGCGTCGACCGGCTCGCCGTTGACGAGAATGTTCATCAATACGAGATCGCCTTCGGAATAGCCGTCGAGCTGGTAATCGAGGCTGGCATAGCCGCGGCTCACCGATTTGAGCCGGTCGTAAAAATCGAAGACGACCTCGTTCAACGGCAGGCGATAGACCAGCATCGCCCGGCTGCCGGCATAGGTCAGATCGCTCTGCACGCCCCGGCGCTCCTCGCATAAGGCGAGGATCGGGCCGAGATAGGCGTCGGGCACGAGGATCGTCGCCTTGATCCAAGGCTCTTCGATGTGGTCGATGCGCACCGGGTCGGGCATGTCGGCCGGGTTGTGCAACGACAGCACATGACCGTTGGTCAGATGGACGCGGTAGAGCACCGAGGGGGCGGTGGCGATCAGATCGAGGTCGAACTCGCGCGAGAGCCGCTCCTCGACGATTTCAAGGTGCAACAGGCCGAGAAAGCCGCAGCGGAAGCCGAAACCGAGCGCCGCCGAGGTCTCCGGCTCGTATTCGAAGCTGGCGTCGTTGAGGCGCAATTTGGCAAGGCTGTCGCGCAGGCGCTCGTAATCGGCGGCGTCGGTCGGAAACAGGCCGCAGAAGACGACCGGCTGCACCGGCTTGAAGCCGGGCAACGGGGCGGCGGCCGGGCGGCGCTCGTCGGTGATCGTGTCGCCGACGCGGCAATCGGCGACGGTCTTGATCCCGGCGGTGATAAAGCCGACCTCGCCGGGGCCGAGCGCCTCGACCGCGACGCCCTTCGGGGTGAAGACGCCGACCCGCTCGACCATATGGACGGCGCCGGTCGCCATCAGCCGGATCTTCTGACCCGCGCGCAGATGTCCGTCCTTGACCCGCACCAATGTGACGACGCCGAGATAGGGGTCGTACCAGCTGTCGACCAACAGCGCCTTCAGCGGCGCCGCGGCCTCGCCCTTGGGCGGCGGCAGCCGCGCCACCAGCGCTTCCAACACCGCGTCGATGTTGAACCCGGTTTTGGCCGAGATCAGGATCGCGTCCTCGGCGTCGAGCCCGATCACCTCCTCGATCTGCTCTTTGACCCGCTCGGGTTCGGCCGCCGGCAGGTCGATCTTGTTCAATACCGGCACGATCTCGTGGCCGGCCTCGACCGCCTGATAGACATTGGCGAGGGTCTGCGCCTCGACTCCCTGGCTCGCATCGACGACCAACAGCGAGCCCTCGCAGGCGGCCAATGACCGGCTGACCTCATAGGCGAAATCGACGTGGCCCGGCGTGTCCATCAGATTGAGGACATAGCTCTCGCCGTCCTTGGCGCGGTATTCGAGGCGCACGGTTTGCGCCTTGATCGTGATCCCGCGCTCGCGCTCGATCTCCATATTGTCGAGCACCTGCTCGCGCATCTCGCGCGCGGCAAGGCCGCCGCAGGCTTCGATCAGCCGGTCGGCGAGCGTCGACTTGCCGTGGTCGATATGGGCGATGATCGCGAAATTGCGGATCTGGGCGAGCGGGGTCATGCGCCGGCAAGATAGGGATGCCGCCGGCCCGGATCAACGCGCGGGAATATCGACGCCGTGCTCGCGGGCAAGAGCCTCGACCCGAGGCAACAGATCGTTCACTTCCTTTGCTATCGTTGCGAACAGGATCGTGTCGTCGATGCCGAAATAGGCGTGCACGATCCGGTTCCGCACGGCCGTCATTGTGGCCCAGGGAATGTCGGGATTGGCCGCTTTCAATTCGTCGGGAAGATGCCGGACGGCCTCGCCCATGATTTCATAGGCTCGCATCACGGCATAGCGCGTCTTTTCATTGGCCAGGTAGGTCTCGATTGTCATCCCCTCGACGAAGCGGGTCAGCGAGCGGCAGGCGCCGACGATATCGGCAAGAAAGTCCCGATAGTCGCGCGGTGCTATCAAAGCAGGACGGCTTCGCCGAATATGCGCCGCCCGATATAGGGCTTCAGCGCTTGGCGGGTGACGAGATCGACCCTGAGGCCGACCAAGGCCGACAGAGCATCTTCGAGAGAGAGGAACTCCGAGAGGCCGACCGGATGCGCAAACTCGACCAGCACATCGAGATCACTCGCCGCGCTCGCCTCGCCGCGCGCAACCGAGCCGAATACCGCCAGCGATCCGATTGGCCAGCATCGTTTCAGATCCGGCAGAGCGGCACGCAGGATCGCCAGAATTTCGTCTCTTTCGATCATGTCGGGATTGCGAAGTCGTGATGTGGGTGAGCGGGACCATGCGCCGGCAAGATAGGGATGCCGCCGGCCCGGATCAACGCGCGCTCACAACGCCGCGAGCGGGATGCCGAGCGCCTGCGCCGCGGCGATCAGGCGGCTGTCATAGCTCGCCAATTGCACAGGCTCACCGGTCGCTCGAACCGATGTCATCGAGGCAAGGTGCAGGCCATCGAGCGTCCGGACCGGAACAGGGAAGGGTTCGAGCGCGCGGGCGAGCACGGGCCGCGTCAGTTCGATCAAATCCACAATCTCCAGCAGTTCGCGCGTAGTGTCATGATAGGGCGGCGCCATCCCTCGCGCGTGGACCCGGTTCCAAACCTCGTATTCGAGCAGGCGGCTGGAGATCAATGCTTCTGACCAGAATCGATCTGGCGGCGATCGAGGCTCGGCAAAGAGCCGCGCGAGAACCACCGAGCTATCGACGTAAATCACGGATCTTCACGATCCTGCTCAAGCTCCTGCAAGATCTCTTCGAGGCTGGCGACAGCGGGCAGCCGCGGCGGCGGTTTCCCCCCACGCCGGGCGCCCGGCGTGATCCAACCCTGGCGAACCGCATCGTTCAGTTTGGGATTGCTGTAATAACCCTCTCGATCCGGGTGAGGCGGGCCGATCTCGGCAATGACTCTCTGCCGGTCGGTGATGAGGATCGTCTCGCCCATGGCGGCGTAACGAACGTATTCTCTGAGCTTGTTTTTGAGGATCTTCAGCCCAACCGTGCGCATCGACGTATTCCTACAGGTCCTCATCGATCTTCCCGATCGCGATCGAGACCGGCCAGCAATTGTTCCAAAGCGCAGCCCGGAATCGGCTTCCGCGGCGGCAGCGGCGCAAACGGCCATTTGGCGGGCGTCAGCCAGCCTTCCCGAAGCCCTTTTTCTTGGAATGGGGTGAGGCCTGTTTCTGGTTTATGCGGCACGATCTCGCGACGGCGCGGCCGTGGTTGGTGATGACGACGGTTTCGCCGGCTGCCGCCAAGCGGACATATTTGCTCAGCTTGTCCTTCAAGATCTTGAGGCCGAAGGTGCGCATGGATGCGAAGTAGCCTCTAGTAGCTACTTTGTCAATGGTAGTGCATCAACCGGCGGAATGATTAGACTGCAACCGATAGGATAGAGAGCGAGGCTGCACGTGACAAGCATGCGCGACGACAGGGCCGCCCGCGAAAGCGAGAATGCCGAACTGCAGCGCCGGCTTGCCGAATGCGAAGCTGAACTGGCCGAAGCGCGCGCCCAGCAAATTGCGGTGGCCGAGGTCTTACAGGCCATCAATTCTTCGTCCGGCGATCTTGCGCCAGTCTTTGACACAATACTCGAAAAGGCGGCCCGATTGTACGATGCGAATTTTGGGATTTTCTGGGGATATGATGGCGAGCTATTTCATGCGGTTGCCGTGCGCGGATCGGCGCAGTTTGCCGATTTCCTTCGGGACAACCCGCAGCACCCTCCGCCAGCCAGCGATCTAGGACGGCTTGTCCGAGGCGAGAATGTCGTACATAAAGCGGATTACGCGACCGGCACGCACGCCACTCCAGCCCTGAATCGCGCTCTGGTCGATCTCGGCGGGGGGCGTGCCGGGCTTCTCGTCGCATTGCGAAAGGACGATGTGCTGCTCGGCGCGATCCGGATCTATCGCCAGGAGGTCCGCTCATTTACCGGCAAGCAGATCACACTGGTGGAGAATTTCGCTGCGCAGGCGGTCATTGCCATGGAAAACGCGCGGCTCTTGACCGAGACACGCGAGGCCCTGGAGCAGCAGACCGCGACTGCCGAAGTGTTGCAGGTCATCAATTCCTCGCCCGGCGACCTCGCGCCGGTATTCGAGGCCATCCTCGAAAAGGCAATGCGCCTCTGCCAAGCCTGGGGAGGCGCCTTTCGCCTATTTGATGGCCAGGCTTTTCGAGCGGTAGCCATGCGCGGAGTCCCGGCCGCGTTTGCTGGCGCGACGCGAGAGATCCGTGAATTCCGTGGGACTGCACTCGGCCGGATCGCCGAGGGAGAGCGCTTGGTTCAGGCCGCCGACTTGGCCGATCCTGAATACCGCTCTGGGCAACCGGACCGGGTGCGTCAAATGCTAGGGCCTGTTAGAGCTTGAGATCTATGCCCATATTCTGGGCATGACAGAGGAACATGGATACCAGGTTTTCACCGACGCAGCATGGGCAGTTTGGGAACCGCTGATCGAGCAGGTCAGGCCGCATGGCAAGACGCCGCC
>DATFCQ010000022.1:0-19513 GCA_035252905.1 Allostellaceae bacterium
TTGGCGCGGACGATCGCAGCGCCGGCGTCCTGCAATGCCTCGATGGCGCGGCGCATGACGGCGGCGGCCGGCGCCGACAACGGGCCGTAATAGACGTCGTTTGCCGGGTCGGCGGGGTCGCTTGGCACGCCGATGCGGGCACCTTTGAGCCCGTCGCGGTCGAGCCCGCTCGCGTAATCCTCGGGGCGCTCGATGTCCCGAGTGGCCCGGTCGCGCCGATCGGCGCCGGCCAACACGTCGAGCAGGATCGCCGCGTCCTCGACGGTGCGGGTCAACGGCCCGGCGGTGTCCTGGCTGTGCGCGATCGGCACGATGCCGGCGCGGCTCAGGAGCCCGACAGTCGGTTTGACCGTGACAAGCCCGTTCTGGCTGGCCGGCGACAGCAGCGAGCCCGAGGTCTCGGTGCCGATCGCCGCCGCCGCGAAACCGGCGGCGACCGCGACCGCCGAACCCGAGCTTGACCCGCCCGGCGAAATGACCGGCACGCCGCGCTCGTCGATCTCGGGCGCGTAGGGGTTTCTGACCTGGCCGCCCAGGGAGCTGTAGCCGGCCGGCATGTCGATCGCCGCCATATTGGCGAATTCGGTCAGATTGGTCTTGCCGAGGATCACCGCTCCGGCCTGCCGAAGGCAGGCGACGAGGGTCGCGTCGTGCCGCGTCCGGGCTCCTGCGAGCGCCAGCGCGCCGGCGGTCGTCGGCTGACGGTCTGCGGTGGCGATGTTGTCCTTCAGGAGGATCGGGATGCCGGCGAGCGGGCGGTCGTCGGCCCGGCCGATCCCTTCGGCGTGGGTGAGCGCCTCGGGATTGACGACGCGCATCGCGCCGAGCGCGCCGTCATAGGCCTCGATGCGGGCGATAAAGGCGCGCGCCAATTGCGCCGCCGTCAGCGCGCCGGCGGCGAGCGCCCTCCGCAGCTCCGCGATCGTCGCGTTCTCGATGGCGAAATCGGAAAGAGGCATCTTCGCCTTCCGAGAGCCTGTTTGAGTGTGGAAATTGGCGGAAGGCGCTCCGCTTCGCTACGCTTTTCCGCCCTACGAGGACGGTGTAGGGCGGAATAGCGCAGCGTATTCCGCCGACTTCCGGCATGACGACTCGAACAGACTCCGAGGGCGGGCTCAGCGATGCGGGATGAGGCGCGTCACATGCCCCATCTTGCGCCCGGGCCGGGCCCTGCTCTTGCCGTAAAGATGAAGCTTGGCGCAGGGGTCGGCGAGCGCCTCGCGCCAGTGCGCGACGTCGTCGCCGAGGAGGTTCTTCATCACCGCGTTGGAATGATGCGCGACCGAGCCGAGCGGCAGGCCGCAGATCGCCCGCACGAGCTGCTCGAACTGGCTGGTGACGCAGGCGTCGATCGTCCAGTGGCCGGAATTGTGCGGCCGCGGCGCCAATTCGTTGACCAGGATCTCGTCCGCCCGGGTCACGAACATCTCGACGGCGACAAGACCGACGAGATCGAGCTTTTCGGCGATGTGCCGGGCGATGGCCTCGGCGCGCCTTGCCACCGCGGCGCCGATCCGGGCCGGGGCGATCGTCGTGTCGAGGATGTGGGCGACGTGCCGGTTCTCGACCGGCGGATAGACGGCGCAGGCGCCGTCCGCGGCGCGCGCGACGATGACCGAGACCTCGCAGGCGAAATCGACGAATTGTTCGAGGATGCCGACCGCCCCGCCCATACGCCGCCACGCCTCCTCGGGCCGGGTCTCCGGGCGCACGGAGACCTGACCCTTGCCGTCATAGCCCATGCGGGTGGTTTTGAGCACCGCGGGCGTGCCGAAATCGCGCATCGCCCGCTCGAGCGCCGCTTGGTCGGGGATGGCCCGGTATTCCGCCGTGGCGATCCCGATCGAGCGCAGAAAATCCTTCTCGCGCAGCCGGTCCTGGGTGATTTCGAGGATCTCGGGGCGGGGCAGGACCGGCTTTGATGCGGCAACCCGACGCGCCGCTTCGGCCGGGATGTTCTCGAATTCGATCGTCGCGACGTCGATTGCGGCGGCAAAGCGGTCGAGCGCCGCGGCGTCGCGGAAATCGGCAACGGTCGCGGAATCGCAGACCTGCGCCGCCGGGCTCTCCGCCTCATCGTCGAAGATGTGGCAGCGATAGCCGAGCCGGGCGGCGGCGAGCGCGATCATGCGGCCGAGCTGACCGCCTCCCAGGATGCCGATCGTGGCTCCGGGGGCCAGCATCGCCAACGGCCTCACGATCCCGCATCCGGGCGTTCGCCGACCGCTTCGGTCTGCGCCTGCCGCCAGGAGTCGAGAGCGGCGGCGACGGCGGGATCGGAAACCCCGATGATCGCGGCGGCGAAGAGAGCCGCGTTGACCGCGCCGGCGCGGCCGATTGCGAAGGTCGCGACCGGGATTCCGGCCGGCATCTGGACGATCGAGAGGAGGCTGTCGAGGCCTTTGAGGGTCCGGCTTTCGACCGGCACGCCGAGGACCGGCAGCGGCGTCAGCGCGGCGGTCATGCCGGGCAGATGAGCGGCGCCGCCGGCCCCCGCGATGACGACGCGCAGGCCGCGCGCGCGGGCGGTGCGGGCGTATTCGTAGAGCCGCTCCGGGGTGCGGTGGGCGGAGACGATTCGCGATTCGCAGGCGATGCCGAGCCGGTCGAGCGCCGCCGCGGCATGCTGCATCGTCTCCCAGTCGGACTGGCTTCCCATCACGATGCCCACCACGGGACCGGCCGCGCTCATGTGCCCGCCCTCTTCACTGTCAGGCGATGATGTCAGGCAATAATTCGTTTTCAATTTTAGCGATTTGGTCCTTCAGCAGCAGCTTGCGCTTCTTCAGGCGCTGCAATTGCAACTGATCGAACGGAGATTGCTCGGCAATCCGCGCGATCACGTCATCGAGTTCGCGATGCTCGTTTTTGAGGGCGGCGAGCTGCGTCTTCAGGGCTTCGGAGTCTAGATCCATGGCCGGGGGAACCAGATTTTGCTAATACTATACCAGCCGGGAGGGCGGTGATGACCAAGCGGATCGGCATCCTGACGAGCGGCGGCGATTGCGGCGGGTTGAACGCCGCAATCCGCGCCGTCACGCTGCGCGCCACTTCCGCCTATGTATGGGAGGTTGTCGGCATCCGCAACGGCTCGATGGGGCTGTTGCGCGATCCGCCCGACGTCGAGTTGCTCGACCCGGCCCGGCTTGACGCCGCGATGATGCGCCTCGGCGGCACCGTTCTCGGCACCACCAACAAGGGCGATCCCTTCGCCTTCCCGATGCCGGACGGCGGCGTGCGCGACCGCTCGCAGGAGTTCATCGACGCCTATCGCGCGCTCCGCCTCGACGCCCTGATAGGCATCGGCGGCGACGGCAGCTTTGCGATCCTGCGGCGCTTGGCGCAGCAGGGCGGCATCCCGCTCGTTGCCATCCCGAAGACGATCGACAACGACGTGTGCGACACCGAGGCTTCGGTCGGCTACGACACCGCGGTCGCCGTCGCCACCGAGGCGCTCGACCGGCTGCAGCCGACTGCGGCCAGCCACGACCGGGTCATGGTGCTCGAAGTGATGGGCCGCGACGCCGGCCATATCGCGATCGCCGCCGGCATCGCCGGGGGCGCCGACATCGTGTTGATCCCTGAGATCCCGTACCGTCTCGAAGCGGTGGCGCGGCACATCGACAGATTGCGCCGGGCTGGGCGCAATTTCGCCCTTGTCGTCGCCGCCGAATCGGTGCGCGACGAAAGCGGTGCGCTGTTGCAGCGCGAGCATGGCGGGCAGAAGCGCTATGGCGGGATCGGGGCGGCGCTCGCCGACGGCATCGCCCGATTGACCGGGGCCGAGACGCGGGTCACGGTTCTCGGCCACCTGCAGCGCGGCGGCCAGCCGACCGCCGGCGACCGGCTGATCGCCTCGGCGTTTGGCGTCTATGCGGTCGATCTCGTCGCCGCCGGCCGATTCGACCGCATGGTGGCCTGGCAGAACCGGCGCGTCGTCGACGTGCCGCTGGCCCGCGCCATCGCGGTGCCGCATTGCGTCGACCCCGACGGCGCGCTGGTGCGCACGGCGCGCGGGCTCGGGATCTGCCTCGGCGATGAGTGAGCCGGACGAGGCCGCCGAGGCGTTCTGGCAATTCTCACTGTGCTTTTATCGCCTGCCGAGGATCGAAGAGGCGCTCGTCGGCCTGCAGGACCGCGATGGATACGACGTCAACCTGATCCTTTACGCGCTGTGGCTCGGCTGGTCGGGGCGCGGCCGGGTCGGGAAACGCGAACTGGCCGAAGCGGCGCTCGCGGCGGAGCCGATCCGCGAGCGGGTCGCGGCGCCGCTTCGGGCCTTGCGCCGCCGGCTCAAATCCGACCCCGACCTGGATGTCCAAGCCCTGCGCGAGCGCATCAAGGGGCTTGAACTGGAAGCCGAGCGGATCGCGCAATCCCGTCTCGCCGCGCATGCCGGGCCGCCCTCGGACGCACCCGCGGCGGCCCGGCGCGCCGATGCGTGCGCCAATCTCGCCTGCACCCTCGGAGCCCGGGCGGGATCGGCGGAAGCGGCGGTCCTCGCCGCCGCCCTCGACCGCCTGCCGGGTTGATTTCAGAGAAATCGGAAGCTCAATATGGCGCCTTGGCCGCTTTTGGTCGGCTGAGCGAGGCGTTTTGATGCGGCCGACCGGCGAAGATGATGGAGCGGCCGCCCCTCTCCCCGCGAGCGGGAAAAAGGAGGGAGCCGCGGGCAGGGAGGACGAGAATGGATGACGGCGCGCGGCTCGCCGCCCGTCTCGGCGAGAATGTGGCGCGCGCCGTGATCGGCAAGGAGAGCGCCGTCGAATTGTTGCTCGTCGCCCTGGTCTGCGAGGGGCATGTCCTGATCGAGGACGTGCCGGGGGTCGGCAAGACCTTGTTGGCCAAGGCGATCGCCCGCTCGCTCGGCCTCGGCTTCAGACGCATCCAATTCACGCCCGATCTGCTGCCGTCCGACATCACCGGCTCGCGGGTGTTCAATCAGCGCAGCGGCGAGTTCGAATTCCGCCCGGGGCCGCTCTTCGCCAATGTGATCCTCGCCGACGAGATCAACCGGGCGACGCCGCGCACCCAATCGGCATTGCTCGAGGCGATGGAGGAGCGCCAGGTCACGGCCGACGGAGTGACGATGAATCTGCCGCGGCCTTTTCTCGTCCTGGCGACGCAGAACCCGATCGAACTCGAAGGCACCTTCCCGTTGCCCGAGGCGCAGCTCGACCGGTTTCTGCTGCGGCTCGCGCTGGGCTATCCGAGTGCGGCCGAGGAGGAGGCGATCCTGTTGCGCGTCGGCGACGCCGACCCGCTCGCGACCCTCGAACCGGTACTCGACGCCGAGGATCTGGCCAGGTTGCAGGAGCGGGCGCAGGTGCATATGGCCGATGCGGTCCGCTCCTATCTGGTCGCCGTCGTGCGCGCCACCCGTGAGCGTCCCGGTCTGGTGCTCGGCGCCAGCCCGCGGGCGAGCCTTGCGCTCTATCGCGCGACGCGGGCCTTGGCCGGCCTTCGCGGGCGCGGCTTTGTCCGCCCGGACGAGGTCAAGGAACTCGCCCCCGCCGTGCTCGGCCATCGCGTGATCCTCGGCGCCGAAGTGCGGCTCCGGGCGCAGGACCCGGCTGCGCTGGTGCGCGAGATCGTCGAGACCGTGCCGGTGCCGGTCGAGGACGAGCCGGCCTTCGCGGCCGCCGGCCGCCGCCATGCTTAACGCGCTGTGGCTGCTGATCCTGACGGCGGCGGGCGGCTGGGCGGTGTGGGCCGGCCATCCCCTGCTGACCTTGGCGGTGGCGCTCTCCGCATTGGTCGCGGCCTCGCTATTGCTATGGCGCCGGTTTTCGTTGACCGGCGTCTATTATGCCCGCCGGCTCGCCGCCCACCGCGTCCCGTTCGGCGCCACGGTCGAGATGACGGTCGAATTGATCAACCTGAAGCCGCTGCCGCTGACCTGGCTGCAGATCGAGGACACTGTTCCGCAGCGGTTTCGGATCGAAGGCGGCAATGTGCGGCAGGGCCGGTCGGAGTTCCTGCAGATCGTCGTCGCGATGCTGCCCTATGAGCGCGTGGTCCGGCATCTGCGGGTGCGCTGCACCCGCCGCGGCGAGCACGAGTTCGGCCCGGCCGAGATCAAATCGGGCGATTATCTCGGCCTATTGACGCGCTACGGCACGGTCCGCGAAACCGAGCGCCTCGTCGTCTACCCCAAAATCTTCCCGGTCCGGCTCGGCCGACTGCCGTCCAACCAGATCCTCGGCAAGGACGCGGCGCGCCGGATCTTTCCGAGCGACCCGCTGCGCGTCGTCGGGTCGCGCGACTATGCGCCGGGAGACCCCTACCGCTTTATCGACTGGCGCGCCACCGCGCGGCTCGGCGCATTGATGGTCCGGGTCTTCGAGCCGAGCACGACGCCGATCGTCGACCTGGTGCTGAACTTCAGGATAGCAACCTTCAGCAGCGGCAATTACCAGCCCGACGAGCTTGAATTTGCGATCAGCGTCGCCGCCTCATTGGCGGCCTATGCGCTGGAAAAGCGCTGGGCGGTGGGCCTGCGCGGCAACGGCTGCAGCGGCGGCGCGCCGCTCATCGTGCGGCCCTCGGCGGCGCCCGCGCAATTGCGCGGGATCCTCGAAGCGCTGGCCCGCGCCGACGCGACCCCGGCGGGTCCTCTCGCGCCGCTCGTGGCGCGGCCGGCGACCGGCGTGCCGGGCGGAGCGACATTGCTGCTGGTCACGACCCTGCTCGATGCGGCGCTGATCGGCGCATTGCGCGATCTCCGTCGCCGCGGTACGCCGCTGCTGGTGGTCTTGGTCGGAACCGCCGGCGCCGCTGCCGGCACATTCGACTGTCCGATCGTGCGGGTGGATTATGATACGCGGTGGACAGAGCGCGAGGCCTTGGTCCTGGGGAGCTGACCTCGTCGCCCCGGCCGCCCAGGCGCTGATGGAGACGACCTGGCTCTACGCCTGGGCTCTGGTGATCGCACGGGCCTTCGGGGAGGCGAGCCCTGGCTTTCTGGCCATGGTCCTGCTGTTCGCGCTCGGAGCCTGGGCCGGGCGGCTGAGCCGCCTTGCGCCGTGGCGTCCTCCGTGGGGCCGTCTGCTCCTCGTGCCGGCCACGATCGCAGTTCTGCCGGCATGGCTGTACGCCGCTCCGCATGCGCCCGGCGGCTGGGATATATCGGACTGGTCCGCCCTGCTTTCTGCGCGCAATGGCGCGCTCGTCGGCACGGTCCTGGTGGCGCTCTATCTGTGGGGCCGCGGCCTGTGGATCGGGGTATGGCCGCCAAGCACCAGGACGCTCGGCAAGTGGCTGGTCGGCGGGGCCGCCGCCTTTGTCGCATTGTTCGCGCTATTGGCCGCCGATCACGACAGCGGCGTTGCGCCGATCGCCGGCCGCCTCGAACTCCTCGTCCTCGGATATTTTGTCCTCGGCTTGAGCGTGATTGCGCTCGTCCATACCGAAACCCTGCACGGCCGCAGCTCCGCAGGGCAGCCGATCTCGCTCTCCTGGGCCGTCGCCCTGGCCGTCCCGATGGCGGCGATCGCGGCGCTCGGGCTGCTGTTCAGCAGCGATCTGGCGCCGGTCGTGCGGGCGATCCTGGCGCCGGTCGTACGCGCCGCCGCCGCGGCGGCGCTCGCCCTGGGAAACGTTCTGCTGTGGATCGGCGCTTGGCTGCTGATGTTTCTGCACTGGCTGTCAAGCCTGTTCCTGGCCGGCGCGCCGGGAGCGCTGCGACGAGGGTCGCTGCAACTGCCGCCGCCCTCTCATTCCGCATTGGGCATACTGGATCAGATCGTCCTTCTTTTCGTTTATGCTCTTCTTCTCGGTTTGATGGCGGCCGGTCTCGCCTCTCTGTTTCTGCGCGTGCTTCTGTATCTGCGCGGTCTCTTCCGGCGGGGGCGGGCCGCACGCGACCGCGCCGACAGGGTCGAGGAAGAGCGCAGCTCGCTGTGGTCCTGGCAGTTGTTCCGCAATCAGGTGCGGGGGGTGTGGGCGGCGCTCTTCGGCCGCGTCCGGAACGGGTATGAGGCCCTGGCCGGGCGGGCCAGGGCCGCCGTTGCGGACCGCACGGGCGAGCCGGACCCGGCCGACATCCGCGAAATCTATCGCCGCCTGCTGCGCTGGGCGGCAGCGCGCGGCTACCCTCGCCGGGCGGCGGCGACGCCGCACGAATTGTGGCGCCAGATCTCCGCCGCCGTCCCTGTTGCCTCGGCCGCGCTCGCCCTGATCACCGCGAATTACGAGAGGGCGCGCTACGGCGACAGCGAAGTCACCGGGTCGGCCCTCGCCGCAAGCCGGGCGGCGAGCGAGGAGATTGCGAAGGCAAACAGCCACAGCGCGGGCGTCGGAGCGCGCCGCTGAGGCCGACCTTGGGAGCGCGGGCTCCTGAGGTTCTCGAAGGGCCGCCCGCACGCGGCCGAGACGGCCGCGCTCCGATGGGCCGGTCTCGACCGGTGCGTCGTCCGGTCTCTTACCCTTCGCCGCTCGGCGGGCGGGCGCGCAACGGGCGTTCGCCGGCAGGCGGCGGCTCGCCCCAGCGCTTGACCGTACCCGATTCGATCCCGAACAGATCGAGGACCCGCCCCAGGGTCTGATCGATCATGTCCGAAAGCGTGCGCGGCTTCGCGTAAAAGGCCGGCACCGGCGGCGCGATGATCGCCCCCATCTCCGACAGGGCCGTCATCGTCCTCAGATGCCCGGTATGCAGCGGCGACTCGCGCACGAGGAGGACAAGGCGGCGGCGCTCCTTCAGCACTACGTCGGCGGCCCGGGTCAACAAGGTCGTCGTCACGCCGGCGGCGATTTCGCCCATGCTGCGGACCGAGCAGGGGGCCACGACCATGCCGATCGTCTGGAACGAGCCGGAGGAAATCGGCGCCGCCATGTCGCCGATTGCGTGTACGACATCGGCGCGGGCGCGCAATTCGGCCGGCTTCAGATCCGTCTCCAGCGCCAGCGTCACCTCGGCCGCGCGGCTGACGACAAGATGCGTCTCAACGGCGAGCGGCTGCAGCAATTCGAGCAGCCGCGCCCCGTAGATCACGCCCGAGGCGCCGCTGATCCCGACGATCAGACGCGCGGTTTGTGCCATCTCATCCTCTTTTGCCTGCTCGTGCCGCGACATATTTGCCATAAAGGCCGCTGGCTTGCCGAGCCGGGCGGCGTTACCATCACCGGTTGTCATCGGCTAGCAGGAGGACTGTGCATGTCGCTGCAAGACCGCCTCCAGGTGCTGAAGGAAAAGCACGCCGCGCTCGAACGCGCGATCGAGGACGAAAACAGCCGCCCTCTGCCCAACCAGGATGCGATCCACGATCTGAAGCGCCAAAAGCTGCGCATCAAAGACGAAATCTTCCAACTGGAGCGGCACTAAGCGGGCCGAACAGCCGCTTTCCACTCCTGTCGTCGAGCCTGAAGGGCGGGCGCCGGAACGGTTCCCGCCCTTTGCTTTGCGCGTCGACGAGAACGGTCGGCAAGAGCGGCGCTATTCGGCGGCGAGCAGAGCGCGGACTTCGCGCGCGAGGTCGGCCGGCCGGTAGGGCTTGGCGAGGAGCCGCCACTCGAACCGCTGCTGCGGCGGCAGCACATCGGCCGCATAACCCGATGCAAACAGGACTTTGAGCTGCGGCCGCAAGGCCAAGGCCTCCTCCGCCACCTGGAAGCCGTTCGGTCCCGGCATCATCACGTCGGTGAACAACAGATCCACCTTATCCGCATCCTCGCGCAAAAGCCGCAAGGCCTCCCGCCCGTCGACCGCTTCGATGATCCGGTAGCCGAGCTCGTTCAGCACCTCGACCGCGAATTCGCGAACGCCGGGATCGTCCTCGACGACGAGCACCGTCGGCCGGAGCGGCTGCGGTCCGACCGCGGCCGCGGGGGAGGGTTCGCCGATCTCGCGCTCGGGACTGCGCGGCAGATAGAGCTCCACCCTGGTGCCGGCGCCGACCTCGCTGGAGACGCGAATGTGGCCGCCCGACTGTTTGACGAACCCGTAAACCTGGCTGAGACCGAGGCCGGTGCCCTTGCCGACCTCCTTTGTTGAAAAGAAGGGCTCGAAGATCCGGTCGACGATCTCCGGCGGGATGCCCGAACCGGTGTCCGTCACCGTCATCATGACATAGTCGCCGGCGCGCACCGGCTCGCCGTGGGAGGCGACGGCATCGGCGGCGAACCGGGCGTTGGCCGTCGCCACCGTCAGGACGCCGCCGTCGGGCATCGCGTCGCGCGCATTGAAGGCGAGATTGAGGAGCGCGGTCTCGATCTGGTGGGGATCGCAGAATACCGGCCAAGCGTCGCTCGCCAGGGACTGGCGCAGCGCAATCCCTCTGCCGAGCGCCCTCTGCAAGATGTCGCCGATACCGGCGATCAGGCGATTGATGTCGGTCGGCTGGGGCTTCAGCATCTGCTTGCGGGAAAACGCCAGCAATTGCGTCGTCAGTTCGGCGCCGCGCAAGGCCGCGCGCCTGGCGGATTGCACGAGATGCCCGAGCCGCCCGCCGCCGATCTCGTGTTCGAGGGTTTCGAGCGCGCCCAGGACGACGGTCAGCAGATTATTGAAGTCATGGGCGACGCCGCCGGTGAGGCGGCCGACCGCCTCCATCTTCTGGGCCTCATACAGCGCGGTTTCGGCACTGCGCCGCTCGGCGCTTTCGGCGATCAGCCGCTCATGCGCCGCGGTGAGCCGCTGCGTGCGCTCTGCGACCCGCTGTTCGAGCGTCTCGGCGAGACCGCGCAGCGCCTCCTCGGCAGCGCGGCGCGCAGCGATCTCGCGCGTCAATTCGGCGAGCTTCCGGTTGAGCAGGACAAATCCCGAGACGGTCTCGGATTTGGGTCGGCAATGCAACAGGACCGCCCCCGGATCGCCGTCGCGCAATAGGGTGCGCGCTCCGTCGCAGCGGCAGTCCAGGCGCGTCCCGTCAGGCCGGCGGAAAACCAGCGTGCCCGGGAGCGGCTGGCGGCTCGCCGAGCAGCGCCGCAGGTACTGGGCGGCGCGTTCGGCCGGCATGTCGATCAGGTCGTAGAGCCTGTGCCCGATCACCGCGGCTCTGGTGAGCCGCAAGGCGCGGCAGAGCGCCGCGTTGCCGGCGAGGATCGTGCCGTCGCCGTCGACGAGCAGGATCAGGTCCGGCAGCAGGTCGATGACCGCCTGCGCGTCGGAAAACGGGGCGGCGCGCTCCCCACCCGCCGGGCTGCGGACCGGCCCCTTCGGCATCATCGAGAACTGTCGGGGACGGCGCCGGACCTGACATATTCGCGTCCCTCCGCCGCGTCGGCCTCGGCGCCCGGGCGGAGATAGACGACGACCCGGCACTCCGGCGCCCCCGCCGCGATCGTCTGCTGCAATTCGACCTTGCCGTAGCCGAGGTTCTCGGCGGCGATATGGCCAAACACGTTCGACGTCATCATGCACATCGAGCGGCGCCCGACGACCTTCTCGGCGAAGGGAAAGGCGCGGTTGCCGAGAACGATCCTGTCGTCGTTTTCGGCGATGACGTAGAAATCCCCCTGGATCCGGCGCTTGAGATCGACGAGCACATCGCGCACCTGCGCGCGCGACAAAGCCGACACCCGGTAGGCCCGCAGGTAGTCGCGGTTGATCTCTTCGCCGATCGCCGCACCGACGACGCTGATATAGCCGGAAGCTTCGTCGAGACTGACGACGTCTTCGAGCGCCCCGGCGAGTTCGCGGATCAGGGTCCGGCTGAAGATGTCGCGGTCGAGCGGGATGTCGAGGTCGCGAGCGGCGGGATATCCGGTCTTGGTCTCGGTCATGTCGCGGCTCCCTTCTCGGATGTGTGCGGCGGGCGGCGCGCCTCAGCCGGCCGACCGCACCGCCGGAGCGGGCACGGAGCGGCCATGCTCGGCCTCGATCGTATCGAGGCTGCGCCCGCGGGTTTCCGGCAGCAGCATCAGCATCAGGATCATCACGCCATAGGCAAAGATGCTGAACAGCGCGATCGCCGCACCCAGGGACAGGCGCTGGCTCAGATAGCCGACCAGGGTCGGGAACACGGCGCCGATCGCGCGCCCGGCATTGTAGCAGAAGCCCTGCCCGGTGCCGCGCACCTCGGTCGGATAGAGCTCGGTCATGAACGGTCCCATCGGCGGGAATTTGATCAACAATGCGATATTGAGCGGGATGCCGAGCCAGAACAGGGCGGTGTTGCCCATCGGCACGAACATGAACAGCGGGACCATAATCAGAGAGGCAATCGCCGACAGCAGAAAGGTCCATTTGCGGCCGATCGCATCGCTCAGATAGGAGCCGATCAGAAAGCCGATCAGCGCGCCGAAAATCTGCACCAGCAGAAAGCCGCCCGCGCTCGGCGCCGACAGGTGGCGTACCGAGCGCAGATAGGCCGGCATCCAGATCCCGACGGCATAGCCGCCGCCCTGCGCGCCCGAGACCATCAGCGCGATCTTGACCGTCGTCCACAAATGGCGGCCGCGGAACGCCGAGAGGACATGCATCGCGCCCAATTTCGGCCGCTCCCGGCGGTTCTGGCGGAAGATGTCGGGCTCGTCCATGTGCCGGCGGATCCAGATTACAAAGACCGCAGGCAACAATCCGACCGCAAACAGAACCCGCCAGGCGATCGCCTCGGGCAGGAACGAATAGAGGATCGTGTAGATCAGCGCCGAGGCGCCCCAGCCGACCGCCCAGCCGGTCTGCACCAGGCCGACGGCGCGGCCGCGGTACTTGTCGCGGATCACCTCGCCCATCAGCACCGCGCCGGCCGCCCATTCGCCGCCGAAACCGAAGCCGTGCAAGGCCCGCAATATGAACAATTGCTCGAAATTCTGCGCGAACGCGCACAGAAAGGTAAAGATCGAGTACCACAGGATTGTGATCTGCAGCATGCGCACCCGGCCGAAGCGGTCGGCGAGGGCGCCGGAGAACCAGCCGCCGAGCGAGGAGATCAGCAGGGTCACGGTGCCGATCAATCCCGCCTCGCCGCGCGACAGGCTCCATACGGCGATCACGGTCGGGATCACAAAGCTGTACATCTGGACGTCGAACGCGTCGAGGCTCCAGCCGCCGAAGCAGGCGGCCATCGCGCGACGTTCCTTGCTGCTGAGTTCGCGGAACCAGGCGAGCATCGGTTTCTCCCTCAGACTTGTTGTTGGCCGGACCATCGCGTGCCGGCAGACGGCGGAACGCGCTCCGCTTTTCCGCCCTACGCTTGGTGTTTGTCGGGAACGTCGTAGGGCGGAATAGCGGAGAGGCTGGGCAAGAATTCGGATTTTCGCTGGATCAGCGCCCTCCGCCCTTCGAGGCCTCGCTTCGCGAGGCACCTCAGGATGAGGAATTTTCCTAATGCCATCAAGAATATCCTCATGCTGAGGAGCGCCCTTTAGGGCGCGTCTCGAAGCACGTACGACGCCAATGCAGCCCTTTCCCAACCATTCACGCCAATTCTTGCCCAGCCTCGGAGCGCATTCCGCCGCTTTCCCGGTATTATTCGGCCGCCTGCGCCGTTGCCGGACCGAGCGTCTGCAGGAACTCGATCAGATAGGGCTTCCACACCTCGGCATAGAAATGGGTGAAATGTCCGTGCGTCTTCGGGCCCGCCGGGATCAGCACATAGCGGCCGTGACGCACCTGCTTCATCGCGCGCTCGACGGTGCCGAGTTCGGGCGGGTTGGCCTCGTCCTCCTCGGCGTTGATCAGCATCACCTTGGCCGTGATCTTGTCGAGATCGGGCTCGGGGTTGTAGTCCCGGATCGCCTCGATCGCCCACAGCGAGTCGTTGGCGTCGCCCTTCTCCGCCTGGGCGAGGCGCGCCTCGTAGAGGGCGTCGGCGGCGGCCAGCGTCGGAGCGATTTCCTGGATGCGCGTTGCGCTCTCGGTGCGCAGCGAATTGGCCGCCGCGGTGTAGAGGTAGTACCGGGGGTTCTTTTCGTAGTCGCCGTTGTTCCAGTCGGGGTCATGGCGGATCGCCTCCGCCGCGGCCCGCCGCATGATCCAGTTGCGGCCGCTGATCTCAACCGGCTGGCAGGAGATCGGCACCACTCCGTCCATCAGATCGGGATACATCTCGGCCCACATCCAGGCGTGCATGCCGCCCATCGAACTGCCGATGACGAGGCGCAGATGGGAGACCCCGAGACCTTCGGTGATCAGACGATGGCCGGTCTCGACCATGTCATGGTAGCGGTAGTGCGGGAATTTCCCTTTGAGCCCGTCGGAGGGCTTGCTCGATCTGCCGCGTCCGATCGCGTCGGGCATGATTATGAAATACTCCGCTGCATCGAGCGGCTGGCTTGGCGCGAACAACTCGTCGGCGAGTTCCGGGCGCAGCCAATTGGCGCCGGTGCCGGTATTGCCCTGCAGCAGCAATACGCCGTTGACGATCCCGCCTTTGGCGTCGCGCTTTGCCGTGCCGAGGGTGCGGTAGTGGAGCCGCAACTCAGAGAGGCTCTCGCCGTTGCGGAAGGCGTAATTGCGGATGACGAAATCGCCTTCACGGTAATTCGGCCACTTCGCTCCCTCGGGCTGTGCCGCTACGGCGGCAGCATCGTCAGCCATTGATGGTTCCTCCAAAGCCGGCGCGGCCGATCATAGAGGCGGAGTGCACCCGAGTCAGCAGGCGAGCGGCCATTTCAGGGTAGGCGAAAGCCGGGGGAGATGACAGACTGAGCGCAGGGCTGTCGCAGGCGCCGAACGGCAAGAGGGGGGATCCGATGACAGAGACGAATTCCGGACGCGCGCATCTGATCGCCGGCGGTTTTCCGCCCGGTTCAAGCGCCGGTCACGACCATGACTATGCCCGCCTGCGCCTGTTGCAGCTCCTCGCCGAGGAGAAGGTCCCGGCTTCGGTTGCCAACGACTTTGCGGATCTTGAGAAATGGCTGCCGGTCAGCCGGCTGTTGATCACCTATGTCGCCGGCCCCTACCCCGACGCCGCACAAAGCCGTGCTCTGCAGCGCTGGCTGGAAGCGGGCGGCCGCTGGCTCGGCTTGCACGGGACCAGCGGCGGCCGCGCCGAGCGGGTCGAGGGCATGCGCCAGCGCCGCACCGTCACGACCGAGCATCACGCGCTGCTCGGGAGCCGCTTCCTGACCCATCCTCCGATCTGCCGGATCCGCGTCGATGTGAGCGACGCCGATCACCCGCTGACCCGGGGGCTCGGCGCGTCGTTCGAGGTCGAGGACGAGCCCTATTTCGTCGAATTGCAGGATCCGGGTTCGACGCAGATCCTGCTCACCGCCGATTACGGCCCGAACGCCGTGTCGCCCGCGATCGGGACCCTCTACACCACGGACACCTCGCTGTTGCCCGACGGCAGAACCCGCGTAATCGGCTACACCCGCGCGGTCGGCAACGGCGGCGTGGCCTATTCTGCCCTCGGCCATTGCCACAACCCCGCGATCCGCGCGGCGCGCGGCGCCGATCCCGCGGATACGACGCCGCCCACCTTTCACGGCTCGTGGGAAACGGCCGCGTTCACAACGCTGCTGCGCAACGCCATCGCCTGGGGCGTGGGCGCCTGATCGCGGCGGGCGGCCTGCGCCTCCAAACCCCAACCGACTGGGCTGACAAGTAGATATCGGCTGGTGGCGGGATCGGAGAGGCGGAGGAGCAGGTTTCGCATGGCCGGCCGTCGGATGGGCGCCGCCTCACCCCCACCCCGGCCCTCCCCCATCGAGGGGGAGGGAGCACAAGGGAAGCCCTCCCCTATCAGCGCCGGCCGGGAGAGGGAGCAGAAAAGGCTGCGCCGCGTGCTTGTCCTTCCCGTGCTCGTCGCCGCCTCGCTGGCCATCCTTGCGCCGTCCCGCGCCGCCGATCCTCAGCCCTATACCCTGGCGATCGCACCGACCGGGAACCGCGCCCTCGACCGGGCGCTCGCAGGCAGCTCGCGGCTGGCCGCCTTGCGCCAGAAGGCGCCGGCGGCGCCCTTTGCCCTGATCACCCGCGCGAAGGAGGATGTCGGGCGGTTGGAGACCGTGTTGCAGAGCTTCGGCTATTATCAGGGGACGGTGAATATCGCCATCGCCGGCCATGCCCTCGGCGATCCCGCTTTGCTCGCTGCCTTGGACAAGATCCCGCAGGGCACGCCGGTCGAGGTCACGGTCGCGGTGCGGCATGGGCCGCTCTTTCACCTCGGCGCGATCACGATCGAGGGCGCGGTGCCGGCCGGGATTCGCAGCAAGCTCGGCCTCAAGCCGGGCCAGCCCGCCGTCGCCGCCGACGTGCTCGCCGCCGGCGCGCGCCTCCTCGGCGCCTTGCAGGAGGACGGCTACGCCCTTGCCAAAGTCGAGCCCCCGATCGCCACCGAGGATGCGCAGCATCGGCTGATCAACGTCACCTTCAAGGTCGAGGCGGGCCGCCGCGCCGTCATCGGCCCGATCCGTTTCACCGGTCTCAAAGCCGTCAACGAGCGCTTTGTCCGCAGACGGCTCGCGCTCAAGAGCGGCCAGCTCTATCAGCCCAGCAAGATCGAGGAGGCGCGCCGGGATCTTGCCGCTCTCGGGGTGTTTTCCGGCGTTACGGTCGAGGCCGCCGACCGGATCGGACCCAATGGCCGCATCCCGATCACCTTCGCCTTTCAGGAGCGCCCGAAATACGCCGTCGGCGTGACCGCCGCCTATTCGACCGATCTCGGCGGCAGCCTCGAAGCGAACTGGTCGGACCGCAACGTGTTCGGCAATGCCGAACAGCTCAACCTGTCCGCCGCGGGCACCGGTCTCGGCGGGACCGCGATCACCGGGCTCGGCTACGACGTCACCGGACAGTTCGTCAAGCCGGACTTCCTGCGGCGCGATCAGTCATTGCAGTTCGACGCGAGGGCGCTGAAGCAGAATTTGCAGGCCTACGAGCAGCAGGCGGTGACGGCGGACGCTCTCATTCACCGCAAATTTTCGCTGCGCTGGGATGCGAGCTTCGGCCTCTCCGCGGAACAGGAGCGGATCGCGCAGGAAGGCGTCACACGGAACTACACATTGCTGGGCCTGCCGGTCACGGTCAGATACGACAGCACCGGACTGCTCAACCTGCTGCAGGACCCGACCCACGGCAGCCGCGCCGCATTGCTCGCGACCCCGATGCACTCCCTCGGCAGCGGTCACGCGAGTTTTGCGATCCTGCAGATGTCGGGCTCGCATTATTTCGATCTGAGCAGGCTCGGGATCG
Source organism: Allostellaceae bacterium (assembly GCA_035252905.1). GTDB lineage: Bacteria > Pseudomonadota > Alphaproteobacteria > ATCC43930 > CGMCC-115725 > AP-15. Next base: position 17,087 of record DATFCQ010000022.1, read on the forward strand.
CCTCCCCGGGCCGCAGCATTCTCGCAATGCGCGGGCTGGTCGGCAGCGTCGCCGGCGCCTCCCGGTTCGAACTGCCGCCCGATCAGCGCTTTTACGCCGGCGGCAGCGCCACCGTGCGCGGCTTCCGCTACCAGTCGATCGGCCCCCGTTTCGCCGACGGCACCCCGACCGGCGGGACCGCGGTCGACGCCGGCACGGTCGCGCTCCGCCAGCGGCTGTTCGGCAATTTCGGCATGGCCGCCTTTATCGACGCCGGCCAGGTCAGTGCCGGGAACACGCCCTTTACCGGGACCTTGCGCGTCGGAGCCGGCGTCGGGATACGCTATTATACGCCGATCGGGCCGATCCGGCTCGACGTCGCGGTGCCGGTCAACCGGCCGCACGGCGGCGACTCCTTTGAGATCTATATCGGGCTGGGGCAGGCTTTCTGATGCGGCGCAAGACCAGGATCGCCGTCCGGGCGGTCGGTGTCGCGATACTGGCGCCGGTCCTGGCGGTCGCCGTCCTATGGGCCGGCATCAACACCGCGCCGGGGCGCCGCCTGATCGAGCGGCTGGCGCCCCGTCTGACCGGCGGCGAGGTCAGGATCGCGGGCCTCGGCGGCCGCCTGCCCGCGGACATACGGGCCGCGCGGGTCGAGATCCGCGACGCAAACGGCACCTGGATGCGGATCGATGATCTGACGATCGCATGGTCGCCGCTGCGCCTGTTGCAGGGCGCGTTGAAGGTCGAGACGCTCGCCGCCGTCCATGCCTCGGTATTGCGCGTGCCGGAGACGTCCGGCGGGTCCTTCCCCCCGCTCCGCCTTCTCGTCGAGCGTTTGCGCGTCGATCGCCTGACCCTTGCCCCGGCCGTAGCCGGCAACCCGGTCGCGCTCTCCCTGTCGGGCACTCTGCGCTTCGCTTCCCTGCGAGAGGCCGAGATCGCTCTTGCCGCCGGCCGGCTCGGCGGACCCGGCCGCTACGATCTTCACGGGAGGGTCGATGCCGCCGGCATCCGGGCACGGATCGCCGCCGCCGAACCGGCCCGGGGGCCGCTCGCCGCCATGATGCGCCTGCCTGATCTCGGGCCGCTCTCGATTACGGCAAGCCTTGTCGGCCCGCGCGCAGCGGAGCGCGTGACGCTCGCCGTCGCCGCCGGTCCGTTGCGGGCCGCCGGTGACGGCGTCATCGATCTTCAGCGGCGGAGCGCGAGGATCGACCTCTCCGCGAGCGCGCCGGCGATGACCCCCCGCCCGGATTTCTCCTGGCGTTCAGCAAAACTGGCGGCGCATGTGCGCGGCCCCTTTGCGCGCCCCAAAGCCACCGGGCATCTCGAAATCGAGGGCATCGCCGCGGGCAGCGGCAGGATCGAGCGGCTGACCGCCGATATCCGCGGCGACGGCGGCGCGCTCGGCCTGACCGCCGCCGTGGGCGGTCTGCGCCTGCCGGTGCCCCAGCCGGCGCTCCTGGCCGCGGCGCCGCTCGAATTCCGCATCGATGCGCGGCTCGACGGCCCGCCGCGCCCGGTGACTTTCAGTCTCTCGCACCCGTTGTTCTCGATTGCGGGCCATGCCGATGCGGTCGGCGGCAAGGTTGCCGGAGCGCTCGAATTGACGGTGCCGGCGCTCGCCCCCTGGGCCGCGGCGGAGGGGCTCGATGTCCAAGGGCAGGCCCGGCTCAAGGCGGATTTCTCGGTCGCCGGCAAGAGCGCGCGGCTTGCGTCGGGCGGCTCGCTGAGCGTGACCGGCGGCCTTCCGGCGGCTGTCCGGCTGCTCGGCAATAATGTCGGGCTGAACTTCGCCGTTGCGCTCGACGGGAGGGACGTCACGGTCGAGCGGGTCGGGATCGCCGCCACGGCGTTCAAGGCGGCGGCGAGCGGCTCCAATACAGGCGGCGTCCTCGCGTTTTCGTGGGAGTTCGGGATCCCCGACCTGTCGCGGCTGGACCCGAAGCTTGCGGGTGCTCTCGCGGCAAAGGGCCGTCTCGCAGGGCCGGAAGAAAGGCTCGGCCTGACCGCAGAGGCAAGCGGCGTCCTCGCCGGCGCCGGCCTTCCTCGGGTGCCGTTTTCGCTGTCGCTCGACGCCCAAGACCTGCCCGGCGCTCCCACGGCGCGGGTCACGGGGCAGGGCCGCCTCGCCGGGGCGCCATTGCAATTCGCCGCGTCCGGGACGCGAGGGGGCGATGGTGCATGGCAGATGTCGATCACGCGCGCCCGATGGAAAAGCGCCGAGGGCGACGGGGTGCTGACCTGGGCGCCGGGCGCGGCCGCTCCGCTCGGGCATGTGCGGCTGCGCATGGCGCGTCTCGATCAGCTCCAGCCCGTCCTCGGCACAGCCCCTTCCGGCAGCCTCGACGCCCGGATCGATCTGCGCCCGGCGTCGGGCCGGAACCAGGCCGCGCTGCGGGTCGAGGCCCGGCAGCTCGCACTGGGCGGCCGGGCCGTCAA
>DATFCQ010000023.1:0-16020 GCA_035252905.1 Allostellaceae bacterium
ATTCCGCCGCTTTTACGTTTCCGCCAGCCACAACGGCCCGGCGAGGAGCGTCAGCATCGCCTGGTGCGCCGCGAGTTCGTCGGGGGTGGGCTGATGCGGCCGGGGTTCGCGGCGCTCGCGGCTCGCCGCAACTGCGGCGTCCTCGGACAGGGTGAAATCGAGGCCCGGCTGACGCCCGCCCAGAAGTTCGACATAGACCGCGGCGAGGAGCCGGCAGTCGACCTCGGCGCCGTGCTTGTCGCGAACCGACAGATCGATCGAGAAACGGCGGCACAGCGCGTCGAGGCTCGCCGGCGATCCGGGAAAGCGCCGGCGCGCCAATGCCAAGGTGTCGACATAGGGAGAGCCGAGCGCCGGCCGTTCGAGCCGGGCCAATTCGGCGTTGACAAAGGCGAGGTCGAACTCGGCATTGTGGATGACCAGCCGATCCGTGCCGATAAAGGCGAGAAGCTCGTCGGCGACTGCGGCAAAGGGGGGATGGCCGGCAAGAAACGCCGCGTCGAGCCCGTGAATGGCGCGCGCGTCCTCGGGCATGTCGCGCTCGGGGTTGACGTAGCGGTGAAAAACCCGGCCGGTCGGCAGATGATGGACGAGTTCGACGCAGGCGATCTCGACAATGCGGTGCCCCTCGCGGGGGTCGAGGCCGGTGGTCTCGGTGTCGAGCACAACCTCGCGCATCATGTCCTCCGCCGCTGCTGTCGATCGCGCACTATTCTGAGGATTGCCGCGAGGCGCCGCAAGGTCAGGCCGCGGCCGAGCCCGGTCGGCACGACAAAATCGGCGCGCCGGCGCTTTTCGGCGTCGGGCATCTGCTGTTCGAGGATCGCGGCAAAGCGCGCCCGGGTCATCCCCGGCCGCCGTAACACGCGCTGGCGCTGCAGGAAAGGCGGCGCCGAGACCACCACTATGGAATCGCAGTGACGCGCCCAGCCGCTTTCAAACAACAGCGGCACGTCGAGCACGACGACCGCGTCGCGCCGCGCCCGGGCCTGCGCGAGAAACCGCTTCGCCGCGGCTTCGGCCATTGGATGCAGGATGGCTTCGAGCCGCGCCAACGCGGCGGGGTCGGTGAACGCCCGTTCACCAAGGCGCCTGCGGTCGATCCCGCCCGCCGCGTCGCGTACGCCGGGAAAGGCCGCGGCGACGCGCGCGACCGCCCCGCCGCCCGGGGCGAGCAGGCGGTGGACGGTGCGGTCGGCGTCGAACAACGGCACGCCCATGCGCCGCAGCATCGCCGCCGCGGCGCTCTTGCCCATGCCGATCGAGCCGGTCAGGCCGAGGACGATCATGCCGCCGGGATGAGACTGGCAAGCATCGCCGCCCGCAGTTCCGCGGTGACCGTCGCCGGCCTGCCGAACCATGCGGCAAAGCCGGGGCGGCCCTGATGGAGCAGCATGCCGAGACCGTCTACCGCAGCGTGCCCGCGCTGCCGCGCCGCGGCGAGGAGGCCGGTTTCGAGCGGCACGTAAACGATGTCGGCGACCACCGCGCCGGCCGGCAATAATGACAGGTCGAGCGCGAGCGGAGGCTTGCCCTCCATGCCGAGGCTCGTCGTGTTGACCAGCAGCCCGGCGTCCTGCAGGGCCGCGCCCCGCTCCTCCCAGGGATGGACTGTGATCCGTGTCGCCGGGGTCGCGAGCTGGCGCGCGACCGCCGCGGCGCGCTCCGCGGTGCGGTTGACGAGACGGATTTCGCCGACCCCGTCCTCGACCAGTGCCGCGACGACGCCGCGCGCTCCGCCCCCCGCTCCGAGCACCACCGCCGGCCCCGCCTCGGGCCGCCAATCGGGCGCCCGTTCGCGCAGGTTTTCGCGAAAGCCGTAGGCGTCGGTGTTGCGCGCTTCGAGGCTGCCGTCGGGAGCGACAATGACCGTGTTGACGGCTCCGATCCGGCGCGCGACGGGATCGACCCGGTCGACGATCGCGAGCGCCGCCGCCTTGTGCGGCAGGGTCAGGTTGCAGCCGCGAAAGCCGAGCGCCGGCAAAGCCCGCAAGGCCTGTTCGAGCCGCTCCGGCGGCACCGCGAGCGGCACATAGGCGCCGTCGATGCCGAATTGTTCGAGCCAGAAGCCGTGCAGGGCCGGCGATCGGGAGTGGTCGACCGGCCATCCCATGATGCCGGCGAGGCGCGCCTTGCCGGTGATCCTCATCCCCGGTTCCTCCCCCGGTTTCTCATTGCGGAAGCGCGCCACGATTGCGCAGAAACGCCAACAAAGGAAAGAGCGGCAGGCCGAGGACGGCGAAATAGTCGCCGTCGACCTGCGTGAACAGTTGAATGCCGCGGCCCTCGAGGCGGTAGGCGCCGACCGAGCCCAGAATCGCCGTTCCCTCGGCGGCGAGGTAGGCGTCGAGAAAGTCGTCGCTGAAATCCCGCATCCGGAGAAGCGGCCGGCTGAGGCCGCGCCAGATCGGCTCTCCGGCGGCAACGACGCAGGCGGCGGTGACCAGTTCGTGGGTCCGTCCGCGCAAGGCCTGCAATTGGGCGCGGGCCTCGGCCCCGTCGGCGGGCTTGTCGAACCAGGAATCGCCGCAAACGAGGATCTGATCGGCGCCGAGAACGAGCGCCGCGGGATGGCGCTGCGAGATCCGCCGGGCCTTCGCCTCGGCCAATGCCGCAGCGCATTCCGACACGGGGGCGCCGTCGGCCTTGAAGGCGCGTTTCAGCGCCTCCTCGTCAAGCGCCGCCGCTTCGACCCGAAAATCGAGCCCGGCCGCAGCGAGGATATGGGCGCGGGCGGGGCTTGCCGAAGCAAGAACCAGTTCCTCAGCCATCGCTGCCGTGCCGGCGGGTCAGCATCCGCATGATTGCCGCCGCGGTCTCCTCGATCGAGCGTCGGGTCACGTCGATGACCGGCCAATGCCGCTCGGCGAAGACCCGCCGCGCCTCGCGCACCTCGGCCCTGACCGCTTCGAGATCGGTATAGTCGGTGCCCTCTTCCTGCTGCAACATGCTGAGCCGGTGGCGGCGCAACTGGATCAGCCGCTCCGGGTCGTTGGTCAGGCCGACGATCAGCGGGTGCCTGGCGTTGAAGAGTTCGGGGGGCAGCACCATGCCGGGCACAAAGGGCACGTTCGCGGCCTTGATGCCGCGATTGGCCAGATAGAGACAGGTCGGCGTCTTCGACGTGCGCGAGACCCCGACCAGACAGACATCAGCCTCGTCGATCCCCCAGCTCGATTGTCCGTCGTCGTGATTGAGAGCAAAGGTCATCGCGTCGATGCGCGCGAAATACTCGTTGTCGAGCAGGTGCTGGATGCCCGGCTGACCGCGGCTCTTGCGTCCGAGATAGGAGGCGAGCGCGCCGATCACCGGATCGAGGACCGGGATCGCCGGGATTTGCAGCCGCCGGCAGGCCTGCTGCAACAGGCCGCGCAGAACGTCGCTGACCAGGGTGAACAGGACGACCCCGGGATTGGCCTCGACGCCGGCGATGACCCGCTCGATCTGGCTCCGCGTGCGCACCATGCTCCAGACGTGCTCGATCGGCTGCACGTCCTCGAATTGCACGAGGCAGGCGCGCGCTACCGAATGGACGGTCTCCCCGGTCGAGTCGGAAACGAGGTGGAGGTGAAAGCGCATCGCCGCCGCCTAACACACCAGGCCGCCGGTCATCCACAGCCGGCTCTGGACGAACCTTGTAACGGGCGGGAAAAACCGGTCGATGCTGTCTTGTCGCCGCGGGGACTCACCGCTTCGCCGCCGTCGAGACTCGCCTTTTGAGGCTCGGGACCGTTTCCGTCCCCGGCCGCGAAAAACCGGGACAACCCGATCTGCGTCCGCGTTCATCCCCGCTTTCCCCGCGCCGGCCGGCCGGCATTTCTCCTCGGATCGCGGCGAGAACCCCGCAATCCGTCCACTTCGACGACGGCTCCGGCACGGCGGCCCCGGGAATGCGCAAAACTTCTGGGTCAATGGCAATTCACGGTTTCCACAGGCAACCACTATCCACCACCACTATTTAACCCTTAGAGAAGTGAAGGGAGAAGTGGCGAAATGACCGGAGCCATTGCGAAGCCGCTGTTGCGTGCGCTCGCCGGCGAGGCGTCCGCCCGGCCGCCGTGGTGGCTGATGCGGCAGGCCGGCCGCTACCTTCCTGAATACCGCGAAGTGCGCAGCCGGGCGCGCGACTTTCTCGAACTGTGCCTGACGCCGTCCCTGGCCGCCGAGCTGACCCTGCAGCCGGTGCGCCGCTACCGGATGGACGCAGCGATCCTGTTCTCGGACATCCTGCTGCTGCCCTACGCCTTCGGCCAGAAGCTCGCCTACCGGGAAGGCGAGGGACCGCGGCTCGAAGCGATCGAGTCCTGCTCCGGGCTTGCCCGGCCCGACCCGATCGCCGCGGTCGCCCGGCTCGATCCCGTCCTTGAGGCCGCGCGTCGGGTCGCCGCCGCGCTTGACGACAATACGGCGCTGATCGGCTTTGCCGGCGCGCCGTGGACGGTTGCGGCCTATATGGTCGAGGGTCAGGGCAGCCGGGATTTTCTCCAGGCGAAGATCCGGGCCTATCGCGATCCGGCCGCTTTCGGCGCCCTGATCGATCTTCTCGCCGCGGCGACGATTGCGTTTCTGGCGGCGCAGATCGAAGCCGGCGCGGAAGCGGTGCAGTTGTTCGACAGTTGGGCCGGCCTGTTGCCGGCGCCGGAATTCGAGCGCTGGGTCATTGCCCCGACAAAACGCATCGTCGCGGCTCTGAAGAGCCGGTTTCCGCTCTGTCCGGTGATCGGCTTTCCGCGCGGCGCCGGGGTCCTGTACGAGCGCTATGTCGCCGAAACCGGGGTCGATGCGGTCGGGCTCGATACCGCGGTGCCGCCCGATTACGCCCGTACGCGGCTGCAGCCGCACGCCGCGGTCCAGGGAAATCTCGACCCGGCTCTGCTGCTCACCGGCGGCGCGCCGCTCGCCGCCGCGGTCGGCGGGATCCGGCGCGCATTGGGCGGCGGCCCTTATGTGTTCAACCTCGGGCACGGCGTCCTGCCGCAGACCCCGCCGGAAAACGTCGCCGCGCTCGCCCGCCTGCTCGCCGACCCGGCGTCGGATCAGGGATGACCGGAGCAGATGGCAAAAACGGCGGTCGTAATGATGAACCTCGGCGGCCCGGATGCTCCGGAGGCGGTCGAGCCGTTTCTGCGCAACCTGTTCGGCGACCCGGCGATCATCGCCCTGCCGGGCCTATTGCGCTGGCCGTTGGCGCGGCTTCTCGCCTTGCGCCGCGCGCCGCTGGCGCGGGACATCTATGCCCGGCTCGGCGGCGCCTCGCCGCTCCTCGCCAATACGGAGGCGCAGGCGCGCGCGCTCGAAGCCGCGCTCGGGCCCGGGTATCGCTGCTTTGTCGCGATGCGCTATTGGCGCCCGACGGCCGAAATGGCGGTGCGCGCCGTCCGCGAATGGGCGCCGGACCAGGTCCTGTGCCTGCCGCTCTACCCGCAGTTCTCGACGACGACGACGGCGTCCTCGCTCGCCGCCTGGCGCCGGGCGGCGGCGCACGAGCATCTCTCCTGTCCGACCCGGGCGATATGCTGCTATCCGCGCGAGCCGGGGTTCGTCGCCGCCGTCGCCGCCCTCATTCGGCCGGCTCTCGCGGCGGCCGCGCAGATCGGTCCGCCGCGCCTGTTATTGACTGCACACGGCCTGCCGCAGCGCATCGCCGCTTCCGGCGATCCTTATCGCGAGCAGGTCGGGATGACCGCGGCGGCGGTCGTCGCCGCGCTCGCCCAGCCGGCCCTCGACTGGCGCCTGTGCTTCCAAAGCCGCGTCGGCCCGCTCGCCTGGCTCGAACCTCTGACCGACGACGAGATCCGCCGCGCCGGCCGGGACCGGGTGCCGCTCGTCGTGGCGCCGATCTCCTTCGTCTCCGAACATTCGGAAACGCTCGTCGAACTCGATCAGGATTACCGCCGCCTGGCCGAGACGTGCGGCGTGCCGTCCTATCACCGGGTTGCCGCGGTCGGCACCGCGCCGGCTTTCATCGCCGCCCTGGCCCGGCTGGTGCGCGCCGGCGGAGATCGGGACGTCGCGCCGGGCGAGCCGGCGCGGGTCTGCGGACCCGCTGCAACGCGATGCGCACTCGCCGGGGCCCATTGGGATCCCCGCGCGATCGCAGATCGCGCGGAGCTAGGGCGATGACCGGCTGGCTGGTCGGCGCCTATCCGTGGATCAAGGCGCTGCACGTCCTTGCCGTGATCGCCTGGATGGCGGGGCTCCTGTACCTGCCGCGGCTGTTTGTCTATCACGCGACGGTGCGGACCGGCTCCGAGGCGTCGGAGACCTTCAAGACGATGGAGCGGCGCCTCGAGCGCGCGATCATGACCCCGGCAATGATCGCAACCTGGCTGTTCGGCCTGATCCTCGCCGGCACCCCGGGGCTCGTCGACTGGCGGATGGAATGGCTCCCGGTAAAGCTCGGCTTTGTCGCCGCCCTGACCCTCTTCCATTTCTGGATGCGCCGTTGCCGTCTCTTTTTTGCCGCGGATCGCAACCGCCATTCCGCGCGTTTCTATCGCATCATCAACGAACTGCCGACGCTTGCCCTGATCGCGATCGTCATCCTGGTCGTGGTCAAGCCGTTCTGAATAGAAAGCCGCGGCGGATGATGCCGGCCATCTTGCAATCCCGTTTGACTTGCCCATCTGCTTTGGCTAAGGGGAAGGCGAAAACCGGGCGACCGGTGTCCCCCGCCGTTCCTGTTCATCCCCCATCTCCCCTGCCACCCTGCGGGCGTTCCGCCATGCAGGCCTCCCCGAACTGGGCGACCCCTTGCCTCCAGCGCGACGCAAAACCCCATGAATCTGCAAGAATTAAAACGTAAATCCCCCGCCGAGCTCCTTGCCTTCGCCGAGGAGCTTGAAATCGAAAACGCCTCCTCGCTCCGCAAGCAGGACATGCTGTTCGCAATCCTGAAGCAGCTCGCTGAAAACGAGGTGCCGATCTCGGGCGACGGCGTGTTGGAGGTCTTGTCGGACGGCTTTGGGTTTCTGCGCTCCCCTGAGGCGAATTACTTGGCAGGGCCTGACGACATCTATGTCAGCCCAAGCCAGGTCCGGCGCTTCGGATTGCGCACCGGCGACACCGTCGAGGGCCAGATCCGCTCGCCGCGCGACGGCGAGCGCTACTTTGCCTTGCTCAAGGTCAACAGCATCAATTTCGACGAGCCGGAGCGGGTGCGCCAGCGCATCAATTTCGACAACCTGACGCCGCTCTACCCTGAGGAGAAGCTCCAGCTCGAATTCGACGATTCGTCCCGCAAGGATCTGACCACCCGGGTCATCGACCTGATCACGCCGCTCGGCAAGGGCCAGCGCGCCTTGATCGTGTCGCCGCCGCGCACCGGCAAGACGGTGATGCTGCAGAACATCGCCCACGCCATCGCCGCCAACCACCCCGAGGTCTACCTGATCGTCCTGTTGATCGACGAGCGCCCCGAGGAGGTGACCGACATGGCCCGCTCGGTGCGCGGCGAGGTGATCAGCTCGACCTTTGACGAGCCGGCCCAGCGTCATGTCCAGGTCGCCGAGATGGTGATCGAGAAGGCGAAGCGGCTCGTCGAGCACAAGCGCGACGTCGTGATCCTCCTCGATTCGATCACCCGCCTCGCACGCGCCTACAACACGGTGGTCCCGTCCTCCGGCAAGGTCTTGACTGGCGGCGTCGACGCCAATGCCCTGCAGCGGCCGAAGCGGTTTTTCGGCGCCGCCCGCAACATCGAGGAGGGCGGCTCGTTGACGATCATCGCGACGGCTCTGATTGACACCGGCTCGCGCATGGACGAGGTCATCTTCGAGGAGTTCAAGGGCACCGGCAATTCCGAGATCGTGCTCGACCGCAAGGTCGCCGACAAACGCACTTTCCCCTCGATCGACATCACCAAATCCGGCACCCGCAAGGAGGAATTGCTGGTCGACCGCGGCGTGCTGTCGAAGATGTGGGTGTTGCGCCGCGTGCTGACCCCGATGGGCACCGTCGACGGGCTCGAATTCCTGATCAACAAGCTCAAAGAGTCGAAGTCCAATTCCGAGTTCTTCGACGCGATGAATACCTGAGCCCTCACCCACCAGCCCCGCGGGCTGATCCCCCCTCTCCCGCATTGCAGGAGAGGGTGCCGAACCCCGGCGAAAGCCGGGGGAGGCGGGTGATGGTATTTCAGACAGTCAGCACCGTCTGCCCGGTCGTCCTGCGGCCTTCGAGGGCGCGGTGGGCTTCCGCCGCCTCGCGCAGCGGATAGGTCTGGTTGATCGCGATCTTGACCGCGCCGCTCTCGACGACCTCGAACAATTCGCGCGCCGCGGTCAACAGATCCGCACGCGAAGCGGTATAGGTATTGAGCGTCGGCCGGGTCAGAAACAGCGATCCCTTGCCCGCCAAGATGCCGATGTCGACCGGCCCGATCGCTCCCGAGGACTGGCCGAACGACACCAGGAGGCCGAGCGGCGCGAGGCAGTCGAGCGATTTGTAGAAGGTGTCCTTGCCGACCGAGTCGTAGACGACCGGCAGTTTGCGTCCTCCCGTCAATTCGCCGACCTTGGCGACAAAATCCTCGCGCCGGTAGACGATCGGATAGTCACAGCCGTTCCGCCTGGCCAATTCGGCCTTCTCGTCGCTGCCGACAGTGCCGATCACGGTGGCCCCCAGATGCTTCGCCCATTGGCAGGCAATCAACCCGACGCCTCCGGCGGCGGCGTGAACGAGGATCGTCTCGCCGCGTTTGACCGGGTGCGTGCGCCGTACCAGATACCAAGCGGTCATGCCCTTCAGCATCATCGCCGCGGCCTGCTGGTCGGTGATCCCGGCCGGCACCGGAACCAGCCGGTCGGCCGGCATCACGCGCTCGTCGGAATAGGCGCCGAGCGGTCCGCCGGCATAGGCGACGCGGTCGCCGGGTTTCAGATCCGAAACCCCGGGTCCGACCTCCTCGACCACGCCGGCCGCTTCGGAGCCGAGCCCGCTCGGCATCGACAGCGGGTAGAGGCCGCTCCGGTGATAAGTGTCGATATAGTTGAGCCCAACGGCGGCGTGGCGGATCCGGACCTGACCCGGTCCGGGCTTGCCGACCGCGACGTCCTGCCACGCCAACACCTCGGGGCCGCCGGGCTTTTCGAAACGGATCGCGTGCGCCATAGCCATTCCCTCCCGATGGGGTTCGTTTCAATCCGCATCCCGCGTTGGGGACGACACGATAACGGCGGATGGAGTAGGGCGGAATAGCGAAGCGTATTCCGCCTTCATCCCCGAGCCGGTGGCGGAATGCGCTCCGCTTTTCCGCCCTGCGGCTTTTGGCAGTACCGCACCTTCGAGGCCAAGCATCAGGCGCTTGGTCGGCAGTCCCTTGCCGCCGCTGTAGCCGCCGAGCCCGTTTTTGGCCAGGACGCGATGGCACGGGATCACGATCGGGATCGGGTTGCGGCCGCAGGCATTGCCGACCGCACGCGGACCCGAGCCGACGGCAAAGGCGAGATCGCTGTAGGAGCGGGTCTCGCCATAGGGGATCTGCCGCATCGCCGCCCAGACGCGCTGTTCGTGCGCGCTGCCGCGCGGCTTCAGCGGCAGGTCGAAGCGGTCGAGGCGGCGGCAGAAATAGGCTTCGATCTGCCGCCGCGCTTCGGTCAACAGTGCGGTCGGCTCGCCCGCGGGTTCGCCTCCCCAGCCGATTGCGACGATCGCGCCGTCCCGTTCCGTGATCGCGAGACGCCCGACCGGGCTGTCGAAGGCAAGCACGAAGCTCATCCCCTATCCCCTCTTCGCCAGTTCGGCGGCGAGCGCCGCGGGTTCGACAAGCGGCAACGAGCAGACCGGTCCGTCGCAGACATAGGCGGCGGCGCGGCCGTCCACGAGCCCCTTGCCGTGCGCCGGGTGGCCGAGAGGAAGGTCCTGTTGCGGGGCAAGCGTCAAGACCACCCGGTTCGGCAACGAGGCGCTATAGACGGTGCGGCGCAATGCCGTGAAATCCTCCGCTCCGCGCTCGCCGACGAGCACGATCTGCAGCGGTTTCGCCAGGAGTTCGGCATTGTTCAGCAGCGTGGCGAGCGGGAAGAAGTTGCGCGCGATCTCGCCCGAGAAGGTTTCGACAATCGCTTCGGCGCGCCGGCGATAGGCCTCTTCGCCGGTCAATAATGCGAGCCGCGCCAACACGCCGACGAGCGTGCCGTTGCCGGACGGGTTCGGGGCGTCGGCGGCGGTCTTCGCTCGCGCGATCAGCCCCTGAGTATCGGCGGCGGCAAAGAAATAGCCGCCGCCTTCCTCGTCCCAATAATGCCGGTCGAGCAGCGCGATCCAGGCGCGGGCCCTGTCGAGATACGCGCCGTCTCCGATCGCCTCGTAGAGCGTCAGCGCGGCGCAGCAGAGATTGGCGTAATCGTCGACACTGGCCGGGTGGCGAGCCTGGCCGGCGCGCCAGCTGTGCAACAGGCGGCCGTTCGGCCCGGTCATGCAGCTCACGACGAATTCGAAGGCGTCGCGCGCCAGTTCGATCCAGTCCGGGCGCTCGAAGACGAGACCGGCGTCTGCCATCGCCGCGATCAACAGGCCGTTCCAATCGGCGAGCACCTTGTCGTCGCGGCCGGGGCGCACCCGCTCCTCGCGCGCCCGGAACAACACGGTGCGGCACAGCGCCAATTCGCGCTCGGTTTCCTCGTCGGCGAGCGCCTTGTGGGCGAGCCGGTTGAGAATGGTGCGCCCTTCCCAATTGCCTTCCGGCGTCACGTCGTAAAAGCGCTTGAACAGGGCGGCGCGGGGGCCGAGCAGGCGGTCGATCTCGGCCTCGCTCCAGACGTAGAACTTGCCCTCTTCGTGCTCGCTGTCGGCGTCGAGGCTGCTGGCAAAACCGCTGTCCGCGGTCAGCATCTCGCGGCCGACCCAGCCCAGGGTCTCGTCGACCCGCTGCAGATAGAGCGGGTTCCCGGTCTCCTGCCACACCAGGGTCAAGAGGTCGACCAGTTCGGCATTGTCGTACAGCATCTTCTCGAAATGCGGCACGAGCCAGCGCGCGTCGGTGGAATAGCGGGCGAAGCCGCCGCCCAGATGGTCGTAGATGCCGCCCTGGCACATCGCGTCGAGCGCCTTTGTGACGGCCTCGCGATAGGCGGCCTCGCCGCTCCGCTTCCAGGCCCGCCAGAACAGTTCGAGGATCCCGGTCTGCGGAAATTTCGGGGCGGTGCCGATGCCGCCGTGGATCGGATCGGCCTCGCGCAACAGCCGCTCGGCGATCAGGTCGAGGGTCGCCGGGGCGACGGCGCCGCCCTTCTGCGGCTGGCCGAGCCGCTGCAACGCCTGGCGCAACGCCGCGGCGTTCTGCGCCACCTTGTCGCGATCCTGCCGATAGGCTTCGCTCATCGCCTCCAGAACTTGGCGAAAGCCCGGCCGCCCCCAGCGCGGCGCCGGCGGGAAATAGGTCCCGCCCCAGAACGGTTCGCCGTCCGGGGTCAGGAACATGGTCAGCGGCCAGCCGCCCTGTTCGCCGGTCAGGGCCAGCGCGTGCTGGTAGATCGCGTCGAGATCGGGACGCTCCTCGCGATCGACCTTGATGTTGACAAAGCGCTCGTTCATGACCCCGGCGATTCCGGGATCCTCGAAGCTCTCCTGCGCCATGACGTGACACCAGTGGCAGGCGGCGTAGCCGACCGACAAGAGGATCGGCCTGTCCTGCCGCTTTGCTTCGGCGAGCGCCGCGGCGCTCCACGGCTGCCAATGGACCGGATTGTCCTTGTGCTGCAACAGATAGGGGCTGGTTTCGTCGCCGAGGCGGTTGCGGTCCATCGCATGTCTCCTTCCCGCCGACGGCATTTGCCGCCGCCGGCTCGACGCGCTAGGGTGTGCACCTTAATCTTTACGCGCGAACGGTGGATCGCAAGAGCCGCTCCGCCCGCCGATAACGACAAGGAGATCAGCAGAATGGCAGACGTGAAGGCCGACCCGCCGCTGTTCTACCAGCACCATGTCTTCGTGTGCACCAATACGCGGCCGGCGGGGCATCCGCGCGGCTCGTGCAGCGCCCGCGCCGCGGCGGCCGGCGGCGTGGAAAAACTGCGCGCCTATGCCCGCGAGAAAGCGCGGGAATTGGGGATCGAGAGCATCCGCTGCAACGCCGCAGGCTGCCTCGATCGCTGCGAATTCGGCCCGAACATGGTCATCTATCCCGAGGGCGTGTGGTACCGCTACGAGAGCACGGCGGACATCGACGAAATCTTCGAGACCCATTTCAAGAACGGCGGGCGGGTCGAGCGGCTGATGCTGCAACCCGACCAGCTGCCGCCCAAGCACTGAGCCCGGCCTCCGGCACGATCTTTGCCCCGGCGACGGCCGCCGGACGGGCTGCCATCGCCGTCCTCCGCCTGTCCGGTCCCGAGACCGCGTCGGCCCTGACGCGGATCGCGGGCCGCCTGCCGCGGCCGCGCCGGGCCACGCGGGTTGCGGTCGTCGATCCCGCGACCGGCGAGCGGCTCGACGACGGGCTGGCGGTGTGGTTCCCGGGCCCCAAGAGTTATACCGGCGAGGACATGGCCGAGCTGCATCTGCACGGCAGCCGCGCCGTCCTCGCCGCTGTGATCGCAGCGCTGCGCCGGCTCGGATTGCGCCTCGCCGAGCCCGGCGAATTCACCCGCCGCGCCTTTTACAACGGCAAGCTCGATCTGTTGCAGGCCGAAGCGATCGCCGATCTTGCCGCGGCCGAGACCGAGGCGCAGCGGCGCCAGGCCCTGCGCCAGCTCGACGGCCGGCTCGGCGGTCTTTATCGCGATTGGCGCGATCGCCTCGTCCGTCTGCTCGCTCATCTCGAAGCGGCGATCGACTTTCCCGACGAGGATCTGCCGCCCGCAATCGAGGAGGAGATCGCCCGCGGCGGCGCCGACCTCGCCGCTGCGATCGCCGGCCACCTCGCCGACGGGCATCGCGGCGAGCGCCTGCGCGACGGCATTTCCGTCGCCATCCTGGGGCCGCCGAACGCCGGCAAATCGAGCCTTTTGAATCGCATCGCGCAGCGCGAGGCGGCCATTACCTCGCCCGAGGCCGGCACCACGCGCGACGTCGTCGAGGTCGCGATCGACCTCCACGGCTATCCCGTTCTGCTCGCCGATACTGCGGGTCTGCGCGACAGCGAGGATCGGGTCGAGCAGGAGGGGTTGCGGCGCGCGCTCGCCCGCGCCGAGGCGGCCGAATTGCGGCTCTTCGTGTTCGATGCGGCGCGGCCCGAAGATGCGTGCGGCGCCGCCCGCTGGCCCGGTCCCGCGACCCTTCTCGTCGCCAACAAGATCGACCTGCGGCCGGCGCCCTGCGATCTGCCGACCGGCGCCTTCGCGGTCTCGGCCTTGACCGGCGCCGGGATTGACCGGCTGCTCGCTGCCCTCGGCGAGAAGGTCGCCGAGAATTATAGCATCGAGGCGCCGGTCCTGACCCGCGCCCGTCACCGCCAAGCCCTCGAACAGGCGCTCGAAGCGCTTCTCCGCGCCCGCACGGCGCCCCTGCCGGAATTGCACGCCGAGGATCTGCGCCTGGCTTTGCGCAGCCTCGGCCAGATCACCGGCGCCGTCGACGTCGAAGACCTCTTGGACGTGATCTTCCGCGATTTCTGTATCGGCAAGTGAACGAGATCGCAGCGTAGGACGAAAAAGCGAAGAGGCTGGACAATAATTTCGTTTGTCTCCTTCTTACCTGTCACCCCGGCGAAAGCCGGGGTCCATGATTCCGCAGCACGAGCCGATGAGAACTGGTAAGGTAATGCTGTTGTTTGAGAATTCCGAGCGGCGGAGAAATGGGTCCCGGCTTTCGCCGGGACGACGATGGGGAGAATTTGCCAATTTCCGTCCCTAATCTGAGATTCTTGCCCGGCCTCTCCGCTTTCCCGTCCTATTACTCTTTACCACACCAAGTCAGCATCTTCGGCATTGGGAAATTCCGGCCAAACCAGAGCGTCGTCGCCGGCTTCCGCGATTTTCCGCGACGCCTCGGCCCAACCGACGCGCGGGCGTGGCCTCGCTTTGTCGTACTCGGCTACCGGGATATTGTCAGGATCACGGTTTCGCTGCATGCCTGCGAAGCTAGACCGGGATCGGCATCGTCTCACGCCAAACCTCGACAGCTCCGCGGCGCCTTCATACATTCCGCGGCCATGAGCGACAGCCTTCCGACTTACGATGTCATTGTCGTGGGCGGCGGCCATGCCGGCTGCGAGGCCGCCGCCGCCGCTGCACGATTGGGTGCGCGCGCGCTCCTGCTGACCCACCGGCGCGCGACGATCGGCGAGATGTCGTGCAACCCGGCGATCGGCGGGCTCGGCAAGGGTCATCTGGTGCGCGAGATCGACGCGCTCGACGGGGTCATGGGCCGCGCCATCGACAGGGCCGGCATCCAGTTCCGTATTTTGAACCGCAGCAAGGGGCCGGCAGTCCGCGGCCCGCGCGCCCAGGCCGACCGCAAGCTTTACCGCGCCGCAATGGGCCGGCTTCTCGCCGGGACCCCGGGGCTCGCCATCGTCGAAGGCGCGGCCTTCGACCTGAGGCTCGACCGCGCCGGCCGGCTCTGCGGCCTCGTGCTCGAAGACGGGCGGCGGTTCGGGGCCGGCCGCGTCGTCTTGACCACCGGCACGTTTTTGAACGGCCTCATTCATATCGGCGAGGAAAAGATCGCGGCCGGGCGGGTCGGCGAGGCGCCGACGATCGGCCTCGCCCGGACGCTCGCGCATTGCGGCTTTGCCCTCGGTCGGTTGAAGACCGGGACGCCGCCGCGGCTCGACGGCAAAACGATCGATTGGCAGGGGCTTGACATTCAGCCGGGCGACGACCCGCCGCCGCCCTTTTCGTTTATGACCCGCGCAATCGCGACGCCGCAGGTGGTCTGCCACATCACTGCGACGACGCCCAAGACGCACGCCCTGATCCGCGCCAATCTCGACCGCTCGCCGATGTATTCGGGCGACATCACCGGCATCGGCCCGCGCTATTGCCCGTCGATCGAGGACAAGGTGGTGCGCTTTGCCGAGCGCGAGCGGCACCAGATCTTTCTCGAACCCGAGGGGCTCGACGACGACACGATCTATCCCAACGGCATCTCGACCTCACTGCCGCGCGACGTGCAGGAGGCGATGCTGAAGACGATCCCCGGTCTCGAAAACGCGGTCATGCGCCGCCCCGGCTATGCGATCGAATATGATTTCGTCGACCCGCGCGAGCTGTATCCGACGCTCGAAACCCGCCGCGTTCCGGGGCTCTACCTGGCCGGCCAGATCAACGGCACCACAGGCTACGAGGAGGCGGCGGCGCAGGGGCTGATGGCCGGGCTCAACGCGGCATTGGCGGCGGCCGGGTCGGAGCCTTTTGTGCTCGACCGCGCCGAGGCCTATATCGGCGTCCTCGTCGACGATCTGGTGACGCGCGGCACCAGCGAGCCCTACCGCATGTTCACCTCGCGCGCCGAATACCGCCTCGTTCTGCGCGCCGACAACGCCGACCAGCGATTGACCCCGGCGGGGCTGCGGCTCGGCCTTGTCGGCGCCGAGCGGGCGCGGCTCTTTGCGGAGAAGGATGCGGCGCTGCAAGCCGCCCGCAAAAAGCTCGCCGAACTCAAGATGACGCCGCCGGCGCTGGAGCGCCGCGGCCTCCTCGTCAACGCCGACGGGATCGCCCGCAGCGCGGCGGAACTTCTCGCCCATCCGGGGGTCGACCTTGCCCGGCTCGCGGCGATCTGGCCCGAGCTTGCCGCCGTTCCGCCCGAGATCGCCGAGCAGCTCGAAATCGAGGCGCGCTACGCCGGCTATCTCGAACGGCAGGAGCGCGACATTGCCGCTTATCGCCGCGACGAAGCGCTGTCCTTGCCGGCCGAACTCGATTACGCCGCGATCGGCGGGCTGTCGCGCGAAGTGCGCGACAAGCTCGCCGCGGCGCGCCCTGCGAGCCTCGGCGCGGCGGCGCGCCTCTCCGGCGTCACCCCGGCGGCGCTTGTCGCCTTGCTGAAACACGTCAAGCGCCGGCCCGCCGAGGCTTCCTCTCATCCCTGTCCCGATAAAAAGGAAACCCTCTCCCCCCATTGGGGGGAGAGGGC